>NZ_JBXSOU010000010.1:0-216035 GCF_057784395.1 Martinezella sp. CNPSo 3957 | reverse complement strand
TATAGATCTCGCCGTCGATGGCGGTTGGGCCCAGGTCTGAGCCAACGTCAACACAGGATCGGAGAAGCATTATGAGCTACTCAATCATTGGCTTCGGCAATATCGGCCGAGCTCTGGCCAAAGCCTTTTCCCGCAAGGGCATCGAAGTATCTGTTGCAACTACGCGCGACCCGGAGAGCTTTGCAGCTGATGCGGCCGCGATCGGGCCTAAGGTCATGGCCAAAACACTGGCGGAAGCCGTCAAGGCGGACATCATCTTCTTGGCAGTCCGTTTCGAACAGCATCCAGATGTCGCGAAAGCGCTTCCCACCTGGCAGGGGAAGACGATCGTCGATGTGACCAATGCCTACGGCGTGCCCCCTGAGCAACTGGGTGGACAGCCGTCATCCAAATTCGTCGCGCAAGCCTTTCCTGATGGAAGACTGGTCAAGGGATTCAATCATCTGGCTGCCGCCGTCCTTGACCAAGATCCAGCTGTGCACGACGGCAGGAGAGTCGTATTCCTGGCGAGCGACGATGACGGCGCCGCAGACGAGATTGGCGCGCTTGCGGAAAGGCTCGGTTTCGCGCCGATCAAGCTTGGTGGACTTTCGGAGGGTGGACTGCTTGTGCACGCGCGCGGAAATAGCTGGGGTCAACTGATCTTTAAGGACTTAGTCAAGTTCGAGTGATGGACACAACAGCCGAGAAATGGAGACATATCCATGGATATTGAGAGGAACATTCAGACAGTGAAGGACTTCTTCGCCGCGATCGGTCGCGGCGACAAGGAGGCTCTGCTGGCGCTGGTCGCGGAAGATATAGAGTGGATCATTCCGGGCAAGGACTGGCCACTGGCCGGCACCTACCGCGGACACACGGGGCTGGCAGAGTTGTTGGAGACCGCATCCAAGACGATGGAAACCTCCACGGAACCCCGAGAATTCGTGGCTCAAGGAGACAGGGTACTCGTCGTCGGCTACGCCAGCGGGAAGGTCAAAGCCACGAACAAGTCGTTCGAGGATGATTGGATCTTCGCCATTACGGTCCGGGACGGCAGACTGAACGACATCCGGGAATATGTCGATACGCAAGCCCTGGCGCAAGCTGCGCAGATGGACGGATCCGGGCTAGCGTAAGCGTTGGCCGAGTACCGCCATCGGCTCAGGGTGGCCGGTGGATCATTTATTGAGTCGCACCCCCACGGGCCGCGCCCATCGAAACTTATCTGAAGGAGATACCTATGTACGACCAATCCAAGCTATCCGAGTTAGTCCGTTTCGTACGCATCGATGCGGGCTCTATTGTGATCGACGTCTATCCGGGCGCCGGCGACTGGACGCGGCTGTTCTCCGACACTGTGGGACCCGACGGTCGGGTCTTCAGTTTCGTGCCGGCCGAAGTCGCCCATTTTAAGAACGATCCGGTCGGCCTCATGCGGACGCTCGCACAAGAGCCAGGGCGAGAGAACGTCGAGGCGGTCTCAGCGGACCTCGTCGCGATGCCGGAGGTCACACAGCCAGCGAATGTCCTGTGGCTACACCTCTTCTACCACGATCTCCACACCGCGCTGATGCAGGCCAAGGGCGCCACGCCGGCCGACTTCAATCGAGCTGTCTACGAGCGGCTAAAGCCCGGTGGGTTCTACGTCATAGTCGATCACGCGGCCGCCGCCGGAGCCGGCACAGGTGACGCACAGTCATTGCATCGCATCGAGCCTGCCTCCGTGCGCGAGGAGGTGGAAGCTGCCGGCTTCATCCTGGATGCGGAAAGCACCCTGCTCGCGAACAGGAACGATCCACACGCGAGCAAGGTTTTCGATCCCTTGATCAAGGGCGAGACCGATCGCTTCGCATATCGGTTCGTGAAGCCCTGACAAAGGTCGGCGCCAACCTTAAGTCGACTTCCCAACGATGCCCGGATACCGCTCAACTGCGCCAGTGTGCATTAACGCCAGCTTCGGAACTTGCTGGAGAGCCTGCAAATGTCAAGCTTGATGGCGCAAAGCAGTCATCCCGCGCTTGGCTGCAACGCCACTTTTTAAAGACCACTACCCCCAAGTCAACAAAGTCGGATCCGGTGATGTGAAGGGATCAGAACGCGTGACGCCCGACCCGGGCGGGTTAATTGCCTGATTGAACGAACTTTCTTGGGATAAGGTTCTATTACGGAACTTTCTTGCTTTTCTACAGGAGTTCGGCTCCGCCATCACGTCAAATGCCTCCGATCCGACGGTGCCTACTCCCGCTCATGACGAGACACAGCGTGCTACGCCTTCCGATGCGTGGATCATTCTAAGCTCGCGGGCGACCAGCTTTTGAAGCCTCCATAGGTTGAGGTCCCGAATTCCCCAAGCCTCCAGATGTTTCACCGTCAAATAGAGATATTCCGCACAGGAGCCTCTGGCGCCGCAAGCACGTGCGAGGATACCAGCCACGGTCTCCAATGGCAGCTTGGAAGTTACATAGCTTCCCTTTGGATCGGCCCAGAAGACCAATGCCCGCACTGGACCTTGATCGGTCTGCGCCCGTACCCAGCGAATGGTGGCCGCGGCTTCAGGGGTTCCGATTTCACGACGAAGCATACGCTTGATCTGACCCAAGCGATCGCTGTCATCCAATCTGAAAGCGATCGCCTTGCAATATCCGCCCCGCTTCAATGCGAGCATGAGCCCCGGCTGTGTCAGCGATCCCCGCCAACGTGTCATTCGAAGGCAGAAGGAGCGATGCCATCCTTTGACGGCTGCCACACGCGCTTCGACGGCGTCGAAATCAGGCTTCCAGATCAACGAGCCATAAGCGAAAACCCAAAGCGCATCGCCCTGCGACTCCTGATGGAGCCGCTCGGCTAGTTCGTCCAGTTCAGCATCCGTGATCGGTATGCGCTGCGGGTCCGGTCCCGGGTCGATCTCATTTCGCAAACTCAGAGCGACGAGCTCATCCGTCAGATCCATCTGGGATTGATCGATTACGGCTGTGATGCCACCGTCAATCATCTCTCATCCACCTCCGCGGCTGGCAATCCACCATTCATCCCACCGCCGCCAAGCCGGATGAGACTGCTTCCAATGACGGGCCGGCCAGACCGAGATTGGAACGCAGCGTTTCTCCCTGGTACTCCGTACGATAGACGCCCCGCTCCTGCAGGAGCGGGACGACTTTCTCGACGAATTCATCGAAGCCGCCGGGCGTCAAATGAGGCGCAAAGACAAATCCATCGGCCGCGTCGGCCTGTACATGCCGATCGATCTCGTCCGCGATGCTCTCCGGGGTTCCGACGAAATGCTGGCGCGCGGTGACGCGAATGGCCAATTGGCGAATGCTCAACCGATCGCGATCGGCAATCTCACGCCAGAGGCGCGCTGTCTCCAATCGGCTTTTGATATCCTGATTGTTTGCGCGTCCCTGGGCCAGGCGCGAGTCGGAGACGTCGGGCTCGATCTCGGGCAATGGCCCATCCGGATCGTAGTTCGACAAGTCGCGGTTCCAGACCTGTTCGAGAAATACGATGGCATTCTTCGGACTGACCTGCTGCAGGCGGATCGCGTTCAGCTTCTCCTCGGCATCGTCCTTGGTATCACCGATGACGAAATGAGCGCCGGGGAGAATCTTGAGGGCGTCGGGACTGCGGCCATATTTCGCCAACCGTTTTTTCACATCCGCATAGAAAGCCTGACCCGCCTCGATCGAGCCGTGACGGGAGTAAATGAGGTCAGCGTGGCTGGCGGCCAGCTCTCTGCCTTCATCCGAATCTCCGGCCTGTGCGATCATCGGGGTGCCTTGCGGCAAGGGCGCCAGTTGCGACCGTCCGGCGATATCGAAATACTTGGAGTGGACCGAAAACGCGCCGCCACTCCATATCGCCCGTGCCGCGTCGATGAATTCGCGAGCACGCTCGTAGCGCTCGCCATGCGGCAGGTGATCGCCGCGGCGGAAGTTCGCGCCGGTAAAGGCGCCCGGCGAGGTGACGACGTTCCAACCGGCGCGGCCACCGGATAATAGATCGAGCGTCGCCAATTGGCGCGCCAGCGGGTAAGGCTCGTTGAACGTGGTCGTCAGTGTGCCGATCAGGCCGACATGTTCCGTAATGGACGCAAGAGCCGTCAGGATCGCCAGCGTATTGGGCCGGCCAGCCACGTCCAGCTCGTGGAAACGACCCTTCTGCTCGCGGATGCGCAACCCCTCGGCCAGAAAGATGAAATCGAATTTGCCGCGCTCCACGGTCTCGGCGAAATGCCGGAATGACGAAAATTCGATCTGGCTTCCTGCCGCCGGATCGCTCCAGACGGTAAAATTGTTGACGCCTGGAAACTGGGCGCCGAGAATGACCTGCTTCTTCGCCATGGACTTCGCTCCTTTAAAACTCAAGCCGCCACTGTGAACCGATTGGTCGCCGCCGGCAGGGCAAACCGATCTCTCAGTGAACCATCTACGGGTGGGCGGACGAGAAGAGCCGCTCTCAAGGCGGGTAGAAGCTCGTCGCTGAGATAGGCCACCTGTTGCGTGGGATCGCTAAGCAATAGGCGAATACCGCTAACGCCCGTTCGGGCCAGCCCGGCGATTTGCGTCGCCAGATCGGTGGTTGATTGCCGCACGGCTTCGAGGGCGATGTCGGCAACAAAGACTATGGCCTTGCTGGCGGCGGAGCTGCGGATTTTCTCCACCGCGTCGCCGATACTTGCTGCATCCGAGCGCAGGAAGACAACGTCAGCCGCAGCGGCGATGAGGGGATCTTCGTCCTTACGGTAGGTCACGGCGGTAACAGGCTGGCCTTGCGGCGGCCGAGGTGTAATGGAGGGGCCGAGAATATTAAATTCCGCCCCTTCGAAATTGACGTAATGCAGCTTGGAGCCATCGAGAAAGCGCTGGCTCTCCTGGTCGCGGATGATCGCTCCATCTTCCCAGCTATCCCATAGACGCTTGATGGCCTCGATCGCATCCAGGCTGTCCCGCTCTAAAGCGGGGACTTGCGCTGGCGGAAAGCCATTAAGCTCGCCGAGTGTTCGTCTCGCCTGTGCCGTCTGTACCTCACCATATCGCTGCACAAGCAGTCCTGCCCTTCCCTCGCTCACGAAGTCGAGGGTCGCGATTGCGGTCGAGACGTGAAATGGTTCCAGGAAATTGACCGGTGCACCGGCAATGATGCCGATATTGCGGCTGCGCGGCGCAAGCCAGTTGGCAAGCAGTACAGCATCGAGACCGTCTCCCTCGGCGCGGGCAAATCCATCCTCGAGCGTTACATAGTCAACGACATCATCTATCCGCGCGAGGAGTGCCTGCCAATGATCGCGCTGGAGTTCACGCTTCCTGACCGAGCGTGTGGCGATATCGAACCCGATGCCGACAGTCAGGCCGTTTGCATTGGTGGTCATATAAGCTCCTGTCTGGTCATGATTTAAAGTCGGGTCGCGTTCCGGCGCTTCGCTTCAGATGGTTGGGTCGGTCTTATCTCTGTTTTTGGAGACCTCAGGCCGCGGAGGCTTGGTATGCCGCCAGCCGTTCGGTGATCTTCTGCTCCTGCCCAGCCTTCAGCGCCGTCACGCGCGCTGTGGCTTCCTCAAACGAGGCGGCCGGCGGGTAGATCGGCGTCGAACCGACCTTACCCGCCTTCGCGCCGATCAGCTTTTCAAACGGCAGGGAGCGATAATAGAGAGGGTCGACCGCCGCATCGAAAAGCGGGCGGTAGCCTAGCGAAACATAGAGCGCGACCGCCTCCGGCTGGCGGAAGCCTGTCGACAGATAAGCGCGCGTATAGCCAAGTTCGGCAGCGCTTTCCTCCAGCGCGATCACTATTTTGCGGGCAAGCCCCTGACGGCGCAGCGCCGGATGTGTCCATATGCGTTTCAACTCGGCCGTCTCGTCATCGTGGCTCATGAAGGCACCACCGGCGATCGTTTCACCGTCGCGTTGCAGCAGGAGAAAATCGCCGAGCGGCGGGGAAAACAACGCGATGGGATAGCGCAGGATTTCGCTGCGCGCGCCACCGGGACGGCTGGCAGCGCCATACCGGCCATCATATTCGCTGACAAGCCCTTCAATCAGCGGCTGAGCCGCCGGCTCCAGGAGAGAGGAACGGACAATGATATCGGTCACGGGAACGCCTCCAAATAATGGCCTGAAGGCTGCTGGAGGTCACCTGCGATCGGATCATCCCGACCTGCCGCTCTCTCAATGCCGCTCAGTGCTTCACGCTTTTAAGATGCATGATTGCTGGAGCGCTTCGCACGGCATGATCTTTCATTGTGCAGCCGACGATTGAAACATCGTTGCTCGATTCCATAGTCTATTAAAAATATAGATTATAACAAATAATGTGATCGCCCACTGCCAAGAGGACATATGTCTTACGCCCTGAGTTTTCTCGACAAGAGTCCGATTGATGGGTCCGAGCGTGCATCGCAAGCATTGAGCCGCAGCCTTGCTCTTGCCAGGCGAGCCGAAGAGCTGGGCTATCGACGCTTCTGGGTTGCCGAGCATCACAACTCCCCTAAGCTTGCAAGCTCCTCGCCCGAGGTATTGATCGGCCATCTGCTGGCACATACGCAGCGCATCCGGATAGGCTCCGGCGGAGTGATGCTGCAGCATTACAGCGCCTATAAGGTTGCTGAGAACTTCAATCTGCTGGCGGCGCTAGCGCCCGGCCGGGTCGATCTCGGAGTCGGCAAGGCGCCAGGCGGTCTTCCGCTTTCGACCGGCGCGCTTCAGAAAGCATATGATCCCGCCCGCAAACCGTCGTTCGAAGATCAGCTGGCCGAACTGGATGGTTTCCTGCGCCATGAACAGGACGCTGAAGACAAGACCGAGCACCTTGCCGCCTTTCCAGTGCCCGACGAGCCGCCCGGCCGCTTCCTGCTCGGCGCGAGCCCGGATAGTGCAAGATTGGCGGCTCGGCTGGGTTGGGGTTTCGTCTATGCGGGCCACATCCACGGTGACGACGAAGCAATCTCGCAGTCGCTATCGGCCTATCGGCAGGCAGGCGGCAAGACCGCATTGCTCGCCGTTAGCGTCGTAACAGCGCAAACGGCCTCGCTCGCAAACAGTCTCCTAGGCGACACACGTCGTTTCCACCTGCAAATCAAGGATGGACAAAGCGTCAACGTCGGCAGCCGCGAGCAGGCGCTGGAATATGTTCGCCAGGCACGCGCCACGGACTATCGGATCGAAGAGAGAAGCCCGCGCGTCATTCGCGGAACGCCGGGCGACGTCCATCTGGAGCTGCAGCGTCTGCACAAGGGATTCGGCATCGAAGAATTTGTGATCGACTGCCCAGTTTCCGAAGCTGCGCACCGGCTTGGCACCATCGAACTGCTGGCCGGCGCGCGCAAAGCCGCTGCTGCCTGATTGGAAGCCGGTCCAAATGACATGGGCCAAAATGACATGGGAAAGAACTACGTGGTAACCAGAAGAGATTTCCTGAAGAGTTCAGCGATTGCTGCTCTGTCTCTGTCCACCGGACTACAAGCGACCGAAACGCTGGCGGATGACAAGCCGGCGCGCGGCGGGTCACTGATCTGGGGCGTCGAGACAGAACCGACCACACTCAATCCGCATCTGAACGGGCAGGCCAAGGCGAAGCTTATTCTGCGTAACGCCTATGAATGTCTTCTCGCCCGCTCTCCGGATGGCGGCTATGTGCCATGGTTGGCGAAAGGCTATGCGGTATCCGAGGACGGCAGGACCTATACATTCAACCTCCGCGATGACGTGATCTTCAGCGATGGAGAGAAATTCGACGCCGCAGCCGTCGTCACGAACTTCCTGAAACTGAAGGAGCCGATCTATTCCGGCAGCATCAGTGCCGGTCACGTCTCCCACATTTCCGAGGCGACCGCGCTCGATCCTCATACGGTCGTACTCAAGCTCAACGATGTTTATGCGCCTTTCCTCGATGGCGCGACCAGCATCGAGATCCTCTCGCCTAAATCATTCTCCTCTTCGCAATTGAAGGCAGGTGGGCGCGAAATCGCAGGCACCGGCCCTTTCATCCTTGATCGCTATGTCAAAGGCCAGGAAATCCGTTTCGTCCGGAACGCCAGCTATAAGTGGGCTCCGGCCAATGCCGGTCATCAAGGCCCGGCCTATCTCGATGAAGTGGTCTATCGCTTCCTGCCGGAATCTGCGGTCCGCACCGGCGCACTTACTTCGGGCCAGGTGCACGTTATCGAAGGCATTTCCGGCAATGACGCAGCACTTTTCCGCGACGATCCCGATTTCACCTATCAAAGCGCGCTGAATACCGGCACGCCCTACACGCTCTACCTGAATGTCACCAACACCCCGACGAACGACGTCAAGATACGCAAGGCCTTTCTTGCGGCGATCGACGTCGAGCGCATCATTCAGTCCGTCTACCGTGGTGAACGCAAACGCGCGTGGGGTGTTCTGACGCCGGCCGACACGGATTTCTACGACAAAAGCATCGAGGGCAGCTACCGCTTCGACATCGATCTCGCCAACAAATTGCTCGATGAGGCCGGCTGGACGAGCAGGGACGGCGACGGCATCCGGACGAAGGACGGTAAACGGCTGACGATCGAGATTGTCCAGTCGCAGGCGACCTTGCGCGATCAGCGCGACGTTCTTCTCGAGGCTGTCCAGGCACAGGCCAGACAGAATGCCGGCATCGATGTCGCCTTGCGTTATGTCGACGCCGGGACCTACGCGAACAGGCAGAATGACGGCCAATACGGCATCATCCCAAATTCAACCACGACGCAGGAAAACGGCCTCACCCTCTATTTTCATTATCTGCCGCGCGAGAAGGGTGGATCGATCAATTACAGCCGCACGGTGGCGCCTGAAATATCCGCCTGGCTTGCCGAGGCCGCCTCTACGCTCGACGTCAAGACGCGCTTCGGGATCTATTCGGCGCTGCAGCGTTTCGCACTCCGCGAACAAGCGCTCGGCCTGCCGCTCTATGTTCCCGAAGATCAGATTGCAGCAACGGCTGCGGTCAAGGGAGTGGGATTCCGCGCCTTCAAGCGCCTTCCCGAAAACGCCTACGACATCTGGCTCGATCAACCAGCCTGAGCCGCGGCTGTTCCTCTCAAAAAGATTATTTCAAGGAGATACTCGGAATGCTTATGCGCAGACATTTTCTCGGCCTGACGGCAGCCATGCTTGTGACGGGCGCGCTGCCGAGCCTTGGCATGGCTGGGGACGGCGCGCCGATCAGCGGCGGCAAGCTGACATGGGGCGTCGAGACGGAGCCGGCCACGCTCAATCCGCAGCTCAACGGGCAGGACAAGACCAAGCTGCTGCTGCGCAACGCCTATGAGTCGCTGCTGGCGCGCACTGCAGACGGTGGCTACGTTCCATGGCTTGCGACCGAATATAAGATCTCCGACGACGGCAAAACTTACACGTTCAAGCTTCGTGACGATGTGAGCTTCACCGATGGTCAAAAGCTCGATGCCCAAGCTGTCATCACCAATTTCAGCAAGCTCAAGGACGCGGCCTATAGCGGCAGCGTGAGCGCCGGGCCGATCTCGCGTATCGTCGAAGCGAAGGCGCTGGACGACCACACCGTTTCCTTCACCTTGAACCAGGTCTATGCGCCCTTTCTCGATTATGCCGCAAGCCTGGAGATCCTTTCGCCTGCCGCCTTCAATTCGACGCAGCTGAAATCCGGTGGGCCGGAGATTGCGGGAACGGGTCCTTTCGTCCTGAAGCGCTATGCCAAGGGACAGGACATTCAGTTCGTCAAGAATCCGGCCTATAACTGGGCACCCAAGACATCAGCTCATAATGGCCCGGCCTATCTGGATGAGGTGACATACCGCTTCCTGTCCGAATCCTCGGTCCGGACTGGTGCGCTCTCCTCCGGCCAGGTCGACGTAATCGAAGGAATCGCCGGCAACGATGCCAGCCTTTTCAAGGGCAACTCGGACTTCAGCTACCAGACGGCCCTCAATACCGGCACGCCCTATTCATTGTTCCTCAATGTCACCTGGGGACCGACCCAGGACCTCAAGGTGCGCAAGGCTCTGATCTCAGCGATCGACGTCGATGCAGTGCTGAAAGCCGTCTATCGCGGAGAACGCACGCGCGCATGGGGCATCACATCGCCGATCGATCCGCAATTCTACGACAAGAGCATCGAGGCGGCATATAAACCCGATCCCAGGGCCGCGAATGCGCTTCTTGACGAAGCTGGCTGGACCGCGCGGGACGCCGACGGCTTCAGGACGAAAGACGGCAAGCGGCTGACCATCGAGGTCATCCAGGCTCAGGCGACGGTGCGCGATCAGCGTGACGTCCTGCTGCAGGCCCTGCAGGCACAAGCACGCCAGAATGCCGGCATCGATCTCAAGATCATCTTCGTAGACGCAGGCACTTATACCGATCGGCGCAAGACCGGCCAGTTCGGCTCGATCGCCAATTCCAACACACCGACCGATGCGATCGACATAGAATATCATTACCTGCCGCTGGATAAGGGCGGCAGCATCAACTACAGCCGCGCCTTTGCGCCGGAGCTGTCACAGTGGCTGAACGAGGCCGCTTCAACGCTGGACCAGAAGAAACGCTTCGATCTCTATTCGAAGCTGCAGCGTTTCGCCATTCTCGATCAGGCCTATGCCCTGCCGCTCTACGAGCCCGAGGACCAGGTGGCGGCTGCAAGCTATGTGAAGGGCATCAGCTTCCGGCCCTTCAAGCAATTGCCGGAGAGCGCCTACGATATTTGGCGCAGCGAGTGAACCGTACCGTCAACACATCCCCGGCAACGCAAGTGGTCGGGGACGGTGGAGGAGTGACCGAGCATGACCGCTGACAACACGACGGCTTTCGAGCAGAGCCCTTCGGCCTGGATTTCACGCAGGCGCCGGCTGAGGCGCAACAGCCTCACATCGCAGATTCTGGTGCGGATTGGATCGGCCATCGTGGTCCTGTGGGCCGCGGTGACGCTAAGCTTCATCAGCATTCATCTGGCGCCGGGCGATATTGTCAGCCTGTTGATCGGTGAGCAATTGCGAACGCCGGAGGTAGAAGCGGCGATCCGCCTCGAATGGGGATTGGATAAGCCGTTGCTGTCGCAATATCTGACCTATCTCCTGCGGGTTCTGCACGGCGATTTCGGACGGTCCTATATCCTGCAGACGGATGTTTCCGGCCTCGTCTTATCGCAGATGCTGCCGACATTGAAGCTTACTGCGGCTGCCCTTGTCGTCGCCGTGGTCTTTGCCGTTGCCAGCGCCCTGCTGACGGCCGGCCGGCGACTGCCGCGCAGCATCGCAGGCAGTCTCGAGCTTATTCTCATCTCGACGCCGTCCTTCTGGCTCGGCATCGTGCTCTTGTTCATATTTTCCTTCACCTTGAAGATCTTTCCGGTGGCCGGTGACCGGACATTTTCGGCGCTGGTCCTGCCGGCCCTGTCGCTTGGCCTTTCGCTCGGCGCGGTCATCGGACAGGTGCTGCGCCAAGGGCTCGAGCGGGCCTTGGAAGAACCCTTCATGCTGACGGTCAAGAGCTGGGGCGCCAATGACTTCGTCCTGAGGCTGCGTCACGGCCTGCGGCACGCCGCACTTCCCGCCGTGACCCTTGCCGGTTGGCTCGTCGGCAATCTCCTGTCCGGCGCTGTCATCACCGAAGCAGTGTTTGGCAGGCCCGGGCTTGGGCGGATTACAGTCGACGCCGTGCTGGCGCACGACCTGCCCGTGGTGCTCGCCGTCGCCATCCTGTCGGCCTTCATCTACGTCATCCTCAGCACGCTGGTCGACGTGCTGTATCTTCTGCTCGATCCCCGCCTGCGCAATCAGAATGCGGAGGCGGGCCATTGAGCGTCTCCTCGTCTTCCGAACAGGAAACCGATCCGCGCCGACAGCGACTTTATTGGCGCGTCGCAACTCCAGGGCTTACCCTTTCGGCGATTTTCCTGCTGCTGGTGGCGATCGCAACCATCTGGCCGCAAGTTCTGACCGCTGCCAATCCGATCGCCGCCGATCCCTTGCAGGCACAGCTGCCGCCGTCGACGCAACACTGGTTCGGCACGGATCATCTCGGCAGAGATGTCTTCTCGCGGGTTGTTTACGGCGCGCGTTACTCCATCCTCATCGGTGTCAGCGCCGTGGCCATCGCCGCGATCGTCGGAGCCTTTCTTGGGCTTCTGTCGGGCCTTGCCCGCGGTCTCGTCGATGAGGCCATCTCGCGCTTTCTGGACGTGATTTCGTCGTTCCCGGACCTGCTTTTGGCTCTCGTGCTGATCTCCTTTATAGGACCCGGCACGATCAACCTCATCTTCGCGCTCGGCCTTGCCTCCGTGCCGCGCTTTGCAAGGGTCGTGCGCGCGCAGACCTTCGTGATCGCCAAAAGCGGTTATGTGGAGCAGGCAAGAACATTCGGGCTGAGACGCAGCGTGCTGGTGGCTCGTCATATCCTGCCGCATGCGCTCGCCCAGGTGCCCATCCTGGCGACGATTGGCCTCGGGACTACAATCATACAGGCCGCGGGCCTCAGTTTTCTCGGCATGGGTCCGCAGCCGCCCGCCCCTGAATGGGGAGCAATGCTGGCGGAGGCACGCAATTATCTTCGCGTGGCCTGGTGGATCGGCGTCTGGCCAGGTCTCGCCATCACGCTGACGGTCATCTCCATAAGCGTGCTTGGAAGACGTTGGCAACTTGCATTTGAAGGCAGGAGGCCATCGTGACCCCGGTACTCGACATCCGCAATCTGACGATCGGCTTTCCTCGGGACGGCCGCGGCAACGGGGTGGTCCACGGCATCGATCTGAGGATCGACAAGGGCGAAGCCGTCGCGCTTGTCGGAGAATCCGGCTCCGGCAAATCGGTGACGGCGCGCTCGATCATCGGTCTTGCCGGCCCGGACGCTGTTGTCGGCGCCGACCGTTTCGATATCGACGGAAACGATGTTCGCGACTTCGATGAAAGGCGATGGCAGCGCCTTCGCGGCGAAAAAATCGGCTTCGTTCTCCAGGATGCCCTTATCTCCCTCGACCCGCTGAGACGGATTTCGCAGCAACTGTCCGACGCCTTCGGCGGGCGCAGTCTCTTTCGCCGGCCCGATCGGCGCGAAGACAGCCGCCTGCTGCTGCAGTCCGTCGGCATCCCCGATCCGGATCGGCGCCTTCCGCAATACCCGCACCAACTTTCAGGCGGCTTGCGCCAGCGCACTCTCATCGCCACTGCAATAGCACGCGGGCCGTCACTGCTGATCGCCGACGAGCCGACGACGGCACTGGATGCGACGGTTCAAAAGCAGATCCTCGACCTGCTCCTCGAACGACGTAAGGCCGGCCATACGCTTCTCCTGATCAGTCATGATCTTGCCGTCGTCTCCCATCTTGCCGATCGCGTACTCGTCATGAACGACGGCCGGATTGTCGAAGAGGGTTCGACAGAACAGATACTGAAGACCCCTCGCCATCCCTATACACGGCAATTGCTGGATGCCGTGCCTTCGGCCGCCTCCAAGGGCTTCCGGCTATCCCCGGCATCCGTTAAGCAAGCGGAGAGCGAGCAGGTGCAAGCTGCCCCCAGGCCAAATGCATGGCAACGCGTCCCCTTGCCTGCAAAGGCAATCGATCGCCACAACCACATTCTGTCAGCCCGCAATCTCGTCAAACGCTATGGCGGATCGGGCGGCATCTTCGCCGTCAACGACGTCTCCTTCGACCTCGCAGCCGGGGAAGCCCTCGGCATCGTCGGCGAATCCGGTTCCGGCAAGACGACGGTCGCGAAAATCGTTCTCGGCCTCGTCGAACCGGATCACGGATCGGTTCGTCTTGACGGCGGCGGCTGGAGCAATGTCACGGAGGCCGCGCGCCGCTCCAGGCGCTCCAGCATGCAGCTCATTGCGCAGGATGCGCTCAGTTCCTTCGATCCCCGCTATACGGTCGAGAAGATCATCGGCGAAAGCCTCGATAGTGCCGGCATCTTCGGCGCAGCGCGCCGCGAACGCGTGCTTGAGGTGCTCGACGCGGTTCGGCTGAGCGAGGCGTTCCTGAAGCGCTATCCACGCGAGCTTTCCGGCGGCCAGCGTCAGCGCGTCGCGATCGCGCGCGCCTTTGCGCCGCGCCCGCGTCTTCTCGTGGCCGACGAGCCGGTCAGTGCGCTCGACGTATCGGTGCAGGCGCAAGTGCTCGATCTCCTGGCCGAACTTCAAGCGGCATCCGGAACGTCGCTCCTCTTCATCTCCCACGATCTCGGCGTCGTCCATCACCTGACGGACCGTGTTCTCGTGATGAAGGAGGGACGCATCGTTGAAGCGGGCGCAGTGGAGGATGTCTTCACCAGGCCACATCACAGCTACACGCGCACGCTCCTCGAGGCGGTTCCGGCCCTGCCCTGAAAAACGCAATTCACACACCGGCGCAGACCGGAATTTCAAACGATCAAGGAAATTCGCGATGACCCACAATCGTCCCCGACGCCTGAAGACATTGACCGGAGCAAGCAGCGTCATTTCCGCCGGAAACGACGCAAGCCCCGTCACCGGCATCAAGCGCGCCGTCGAGCTCGCCCGCAAGGCCGAAGCAGAAAAGATCACCGGACTGTTCACGGCCGACCTGCTCCATATCGATCCGGCGGGACTTGCCGGAACCGCCGGCATCCAGGAGCCGATCATCGCGCTTGCCGCCTTGAGCCAGGTGACCTCCCACATCGGCCTGATCGCTACTGTCTCGACAACTTTCCACTATCCCTACAATCTGGCCCGCCAGATCGGCACGCTGGATCATGCAAGCGGCGGCCGCGCCGGCTGGAATGCCGTGACCTCCTCGGTCGGCGAAGAGAATTTCGGCGAGACATTGCCAAGTCCGGAAGAGCGCTACGAGCGAGCCGCGGAATTCATCGAAATCGTCAACGCGCTTTATGATGCCAATGAACGCAATGCCGCCGAACGCAAGGCGTCCGGTGCAATCGGTATCGATCCGGCAAAATTCCATCCGATCAACTATCGAGGCAAACACTTCAAGGTCGACGGCCCCCTCAACGTGCCGCCTTTGCCGCAGGGCCGCCCCGTACAGTTTCAGGCGGGCCAGTCAGAAGCCGGCGTCACCGTCGGCGCACGATATGCAGAGGTGGTCTATACCTCTCAGCCCAAGCTTGAGGATGCCGTCGCTTTTGCCACGGAGCTGCGGCGTCGCGCGGCAAGCTTCGGGCGCGCAGCCGGCCTCCCCTTCATCATGAACTCCTTCCACTCGGTGATCGGCGATTCAGATGCTGATGTCGCAAGGCGCCTGAAGGAAAAGCACGAGCGGATCGACTACGAGCAGGGGCGCCTGAAACTGGCGGACATGCTCGGCGGCGATCTCGATCTATCCGAACTGCCGCTCGACAAGCCCCTGCCCGAATCGCTGCTGCCCGAGGTTACCAGCATCAACCGGCGGCGCGGACGCGTGGAAATCTTCCGCCGTTATGCGCGTGAGGGACTGACCTTGCGGCAGCTCATCATTCAGGCGCAGGAAACCGGCCACTGGTCGGTCGCCGGCACGCCGGAGCAGCTTGCCGACGCGATCGAGGAGCGCTATCGAGCCGGGATTCTTGACGTTCTCTCCCTGCATGGCTTTGGCAATCCGGACCAAGAGGATCTGCTGGTGAACGGGCTGCTGCCCGAATTGCGGCGTCGTTCAATCATCGATACCGATTATGTCGGCGACGATTTCCGCGCGAATCTGGAGCTACCGCCCTACATAAGCGCAAACGGTAGCTTGAGCCCGGCCAAGCGCGCCTGACGCAAGGCGCGCCAATAGGCCTCACAATCCATCCGCGGCGCTTGCTGCCGGCATCGCGGATGGAGCTTGGCAGCAAGCACGTCTTTTCTTTTTATCGAGAGATACGTTCAGACCGTTGACGAAGCTGCGAAGGCGCGCTCCAGGTCGGCGATCAGATCTTCGACGTCCTCCAGCCCGATCTGAAGACGGATGACCGGTCCTCCCGTGGGTGTCGATGCGATGCGACGATCACTCAGATCGACGTGCAACGCAAGGCTCTGATATCCACCCCAGGAATAGCCGAGGCCGAACAAGGAGAGCCCATCGAGAAATCTCTGGGCCTTCAGTTTGAAATCTTCCGTTTGGTCGGCCGCGAGCACGAAGGAAAACACGCCGCCGGCTCCCTTGAAGTCCCGCCGCCAAAGCGCGTGCCCGGGGAAACTTTCCAGAGCCGGGTTAAGGACGCCGACGACGTCGCTCCGTCCCTCCAGCCATTTCGCGACAGCGAGGCTATTCGCTTGATGGCGCTCCAACCGAATTCCCATGGTGCGCAGTCCACGGAGAACCTGATAGGCATCATCAGGCGTGCCGCAAAAGCCAAGCGCTCCATTGGCGCGTTTCAACGCCCGCCAATGCCTGGCATTTGCCGAAATCGTGCCCATCAACACATCGGCATGACCGGCGGGATATTTGGTCGATGCCTGGATCGATACGTCGACGCCTGCGTCGAGGGGCCGGAAGAAAAGCGGCGTTGCCCAGGTATTGTCCATGGTGACGACAGCATCGTGCCGATGCGCGACCTCGACGATGGCGGGAATATCCTGCATCTCGAAGGTGTTCGACCCGGGCGCCTCGGTATGAACCAGCTTCGTATTGGCCTTGAACAACGTCTCGATGTCATGGCCGATCATGGGGTCGTAATACTGAACATCGACGCCGAACCGCGAAAGCATGGTGTCGCAAAACTGCCGGACATTGCCATAGACGGAATCAACAATCAGCGCGTGGTCTCCGGGAGACAGATAGGCCAACAGCGCGGTCGTAACGGCGGCGAGCCCGGACGGGACGAGGACCGTACCGGCCGCCCCTTCAAGTTCATTGATCGCATCGCAGAGCGCGTCGGTCGTCGGCGTGCCTCGCGTGGCATAGGTGTATTTCTGCCCGTTACGATCCATCGTCTGCGCATCTGGAAACAGAACCGTCGATGCATGGACTTTCGGCGGATTGACGAAGCCATAATAGTCGAAGGGATCGTAGCCTGCGCGCACCAGTGCGGTATTCGGGCCTAGCGGATCAGCTGGGCCATTGTTCTTAGTCATTGTGGCCGCTCCGTTGAAGTCGATAAATAGCGTTCACCGGTATCGGGCAGAATGGCTACGATGAGCTTGCCGGCATTCTCGGGTCGCCGGGCCAACTGCGTATTGCCGATCAGTTCCGTGAAGCTCTGATAGATTTTCGTCACGCGATACTCCCCCGGATGATTGGCTGGAAATGCCATAGGCAAAGGGTCAGTCGATGCCGAAATAATATCTATAAATTTACTAGACTAAAGAAATAGCTTTCCGCCACTGCGGCGTGAATCGGCAAAATGAATTTTCGCTTTGCTGAGCACTCCGCATTGAGGCGGAAAGCGACTTCAAGGGGAATGTCGTCATCTGCTATAGCAGATGAATCTCTGCCATTGCGAAGATATCGATCGAAGCAGCGGAGATGCCTCTATTCTATTAGAGGAAAGAATATTAAAATAATTTTTTGCATTGAACAGGAAAATTAGTTGGCATAACTCAACTTTCATTGAAGGCCAGAACGCGGCCGATTTCGGGAGATGACGATGATGAACCCTGCAATGAACATGATGCCGATGATGAACCCCATGATGAGCGGCATGCCGATGATGGGTGGAATGCCCATGATGAACCCGATGATGGGTTCGATGATGGGCGGCATGCCGATGATGAATCCCATGATGATGCCTATGATGCAGATGATGATGGGCAAAATGACCTGCAAGATGACGCCCAAGGGCATGGTCTGCGAAATGATGCCGATGGAAGGCATGGACAAGGACATGTTCATGGAATGCTGCAAGCGCATGATGTCCATGATGTCGTCTGGCATGCCGATGATGATGATGTGCGGCAACATGATGATGTGCTGCATGATGGAAGCTGCCTGATCGACACGATTTCGGCCGTAAAAGGATCGACGGGTCGCTCTCTGGGCGGCCCGATTTCGGCTAAAAGCGGATCGCGCGTTCAGCCGCTGATTTCGTCGACGTAGGTCGTCACCAAAAAGAGAACCGCTTCACTTCCGGTCATATTGCGATAGCTATGAGCGACATCGGCCTCGAATAGGATCGCATCGCCCTCGCCGAGGATCTGCGGCGCATGCCGGCCGGCTACAATCTCGACGGTGCCCCGCGAGACGACCAGATTTTCCACGGTTCCCGGACGATGCGCATCGGCCTTCTCCGTGTGATGCGCGGCTATCCTCAATTCGTAAAATTCGACTTTCCGTTCGCTTTCGTAAGGGAATAAGGCTCGCGTCTGAAAGCGACCTTCCGAGGCGGAAAGGACTTTCGCATTGGCATGGGTGAGAACCCGAAGAGCCGTGTCGTGAGGCTCGCCAATCAACGAACCACAAGAGACATCGAGCGCGGCGGCAATTTTCCAGAGAATAGCAATGGTCGGGCTGCTCTTGCCCGTCTCGATCTGCCCAAGCATTGCCCGGCTGACGCCGGAAATCTTCGCCAATCGATCAAGCGAATATCCTCTGCGTGTCCTTAGGCGCCGAAGATTTTGTCCCGTCAAGGCAGATATTTCGTCGATCGACTCCGCTCTTGAAGCCCCAGAGAGCGTTCCGATCGCCTCAGCCACCATAGGTCTGATTGCCGATGGGCATCACAGGAATGAAACCGAGATAAGGAACCCACATGACGAAAGGCTGCGCCGGCCAAGCCGCACGCGCCGGCAACACCGCAAGGGACGATTTTTCCCGCGCATCACGATAGGCCTGGAAATCGATGACATTAGCAGCCTGGGACATCCGAACTCCTCGAACTCAACACCATGAATTTACTTTCAGAGCCGGCTGTTGTGGAGAGAGACCTATCCAATCTGGAAAAGAGCGGCGAAATGTTTTTCGCCGGATAAGCGTTTACGACGAAAGGCTTGCCCAAGAACCAGCTCATTGCAGGGCGTCGGGCGGCGCGATTGTCCCTAGCCATCGCCAAATCTCGGCACGGATGCAATGAGTTCGCGCGTATAGGCATGCTGGGGGCGTTCGAATACGTCTTCGACCGATCCCGCCTCGACGATAGCCCCTTGTTTCATGACGATGATCCGATGGCTGATATGCTGGATCACTCCCAAATCATGCGAAATGAAGATCATCGAGAGACCGAGCCTTGCCTGCAGATCGACCAGCAGATCCAGAACTTGCGCCTGTGTCGTGACGTCGAGCGCCGAAACCGGCTCGTCACAAATCAAGAGCTTCGGTGTCGCGGCAAGAGCCTGTGCGATTGACACACGCTGGCGCTGGCCGCCGGAAAGTGCGGTCGGCCTTCGGGCAAGGAGATCGGGCGGAAGTCCGACGAGATCCAATAACCTGACGATCTCTTGGCGGCGCGCCGATCTGCTCAGTCTTTTGTGCAGCAGCAAGGGTTGCTCGATGATGCGCTCGACCGTGAAACGCGGATTGAAGGAACTGAGCGGGTCCTGGCTGATCGTCTGTATTCCGGCTCTCAGGGGCCGGCGCATGCGTTCGGAGAGTACGCTCCACGGCCGCCCTTCAAACAACACCTCTCCCGTATCCGGCTGCTGCAGCGCCAGCGCAATCTTGCCGAGCGTGGTCTTGCCCGAGCCGGATTCGCCGACCACACCCAGCGTTTCACCGGCATCGACATGAAGCGACACCTCGCTGACAGCCCGCAGAAGACTGCCGTCCGCGTGCCTGAAGCTCATCGACACATTACTGATGTCGATGAGCCGCTCACCCGAACGAATGGCCTCCCTCTGCGGCAAGGGCTTATCCGGGGCGCTGAGACGACGGCCGCGATTGGCAGCCGTCGGTACGGCAGCCAGGAGCTGTCGGGTATAGGCATGCTGCGGATCTGACAGGACGCTGCGCGCCGGGCCGGTTTCCACCAATTGCCCCTTCTGCATCACGGCGACCCGGTCGGCGAGCTGGGCAGCAACGGAAAGATCATGCGTGATCAGGAGGATGCCGTGACCGGCAGCCGCCAGTTCCTTGAAGATGGCGAGCACTCTTTTCTGAATGCTGACGTCAAGCGCTGTCGTCGGCTCGTCAGCAACGAGCAGCCGCGGTTGGCCTGCGAGGGCTGAGGCGATCAACGCTCTTTGCCGCAACCCGCCTGACAATTGATGCGCATATTGCCCCATCCGCGATCGCGGCTCTGGGACACCGACACGTTCCAGCAACTCCACAACGTGCTGCGATACGAGGGAGCGCGGCGCCAGGCGATGCGTAAGGATGGGCTCGGCGATTTCGCGACCGACGGTCCTCAAGGGATCGAGCGATACGAGCGCATCCTGAAGGATGAAACCGATTTCCCGCCCTCGCACATGTCGCCAGGCTTTCTCCGACAGATCGAGGAGGTTCAGCGGACGGCCATCATGGGCGCTCAACGCCATCGTCTCCGCTTCCACGGTTGCACGTGGACCGGCGAGACCGACAATCGCTCGCGCGGTTACGGATTTTCCGGATCCAGATTCGCCAACCAATGCGAGGATCTCGCCGGGCGCGATTTGTAGCGACACGTCACGAACCGCATCCACGCGGCCCTGCGGCGTCCAGAAGACGACATTCAGCCCTTTGACCGCAAACAGCGGCGGCGGCTCGGAACCCGCGGACAGAAAGTTGCGTGGACCGGCTTGCACGTTCATCGCAGATCTCCCGTAGCGAGAATGGTCTGCAACCCTCGGCCCAGCAGGGTGATCGAAATGACGGAAAGCGCGACTACCGTTGCCGGCAACAGGCTGGTCCAGGGCGCGATATCGAGAAAGTTGCGGCCATTGGCGAGGAGCGCACCCCATTCAGCCGCCGGAGGCACGACACCCAGGCCAAGGAAGCTCAAGGCCGACGCAGACAGTACCGAACTCCCCACGCCGACCGTCGCGAGGATGAGAAGCGGCCGGATAGCGTTGGGCACGATATGCCGGCTGATGATCGTCCACGGATGCTCGCCAAGTGCCACGGCATGTTCGACATAGCCCGACAGCCTGATGCGAAGCACCTGCGAGCGGATCAACCGCGCATAGCCGGCGATGCTGGCAAGCCCGACTGCCAACAGCGTGTTACCAGGCCCGCGGCCGAGCACGGCGATCACCAGCAGCGCAAGCAGCATTTCTGGAAAGGCCAGCAGGATATCGATGATACGCAAGAGAAGCCGGCCGATCGGCCTTGGAGCGAGTGCAGCCGCCGTCCCCAACACGATCCCGCCGAGGCTGGCAATCAGGGTCGCGCCGATGCCGATGGTCAGAGATTGCGAGGTTCCGTAGACGACGCGCGAAAACAGATCCCGGCCCAGTTCGTCCGTTCCAAACCAATGTTGTCCGTCAGGCGGCAACAGGATCGAATTCGGATCGACTGCCTCGGGATCGAGCGCGGAGAGCCATTGTGGCGCCCATACCGCTACGCAAAGAACGACCACAAAGGCGAAGGGAACAAGCAGTCCAAACGACAGCCAGACCGGACGGCGGCGCGTGACGCGGCGCTGCTGCCTGCTTTCAGCCAGCACGACATCGCTCAAAGGCCTGTCCTCCTTAGACGTGGGTCGATCAAAAGGTAGAAAGCATCGACCAGCAGATTGACGATGACGAAGGCAAGGGCAGACAGCATCACCAGACCGAGGATCAGCGGCATGTCGCGGGTCTTGATCGCCTGAAGCGTGATCTGCCCGATTCCCGAACGGCCGAACACCGACTCGGTCAGGATCGAGCCCCCGAGAGTACTGGCGAGCAATGTGCCGGTAAGGGTCGAGGCCGCCAGCGCGGCGTGCCGCAAACCATGTCTGACACGCAAGACCGTCTCGCCGACGCCGCGTGTCCGGACCGTCAGAGAGAATGGCTGGGAGAGTGCCTCCTCCAGGCCATCGCGCAATACCTGGCTCAACAGCGCGGCGAGCGGCAGGCTCAAGGCAATGGCGGGCAGCACAAGCGCCGATGGTCCATCGTTGCCCGTTACCGGAAACCATTCCAGCCTGAAGCTGAAGACCGTCAGCAGGACGATGCCGATCCAATAAACGGGCGTGCTCAGAAGGATCAATTCTATTCCCGAGGACAGCAATGTCAGGCTTTTGCGACGGCCGGCTGTCGCCAGGGCCACGCCGATCGCCAGAAAAAGAGCGAGAGCGACAGCACTGCCGGCGAGCTGCAATGTCGGCCCGGCCGCCTCATAGATCACCTCGGAAACAGGCTGACGGTATTGATAGCTTTGCCCGAAATCGCCGATCAGAGCCTTGCCGATATAGTGCGCGTATTGCAGCGCGAGCGGCTGATCGAGGCCATATTGATGCACCAATACGGCCCGTTCCGCCTCATCGACGACATTCTCCCCGCCCGCCAATATTGCGACTGGATCGCCGGGAATGAGCTTTACGGCGATAAAGGCGATCGTTGCCGCGCCCCAAAGCACGGCAACAACCACCCAGATCCGCCGCACAGCGGCTTGGAAGAGCTTAGTGATCCAACCAGGCATCGTAGAAATTCGGTTTTGCGTTGGTGGCCCAGGAAATGCCATTCAGGCTCTTCGAGGCGCCGAGCTGATAGGCGGCCACGAAAAGCGGTACGGCATAGGCCTGCTCGATCACTTCCTTCTGCACCTCGGCATAAAGCTTCTTACGCTCGGCATCGGAAGCGCCGACCGCTTTCGTCAGCTTTTCATCGAGGCTTTTGATGCGAGACACATTCTGACCGGCTGGAGGAATATAGGCCGAATGGAATACCGTGCGCAGAATATCGGGCTCCGCACGCACATAGTAGAACGAGGTCAGATCGTAATCATTGGCATTCGTGCGCGCGGTCAACCCGCCGGAATCGACCGGATCGAGCTGAAGATCGAAGCCCGCCTGCCGCACCTGATATTGAACGGCCTGCGCCAGGGTCACTTCCGTCGCGGCAAGTGAGGTGCTGTCATAGACATAATGCAGCGTCAGCCGACCGCCGTCCTTCTTGCGGACACCATCGGCATCCTTCTGCGACCAACCCGCCTCATCAAGCAGCCGGTTAGCCTTTGCCAGATCGAAGCCCCATGAGCGGGAGATGTCGTGGTCATAATAGAGGGTCGAGGGGCCGAGGATATTGTCGGCTGGCTTGAGGGTTCCGAAGAAGGCAGCCTTGACCGCTGCAGGCCCATTGACGGCGCTCTGGAAAGCCTGCCGCACCTTCAAGTCTTGAAACGGGCCTTTCGAGGTATTCAGGAAATAGGCGCTGTTGACGCCTGGATTTTCCCGCGTCACCACCTGCAGCTTGCCGTTACCCTGAACGGAGCGATAATTTGCCGGCGGGACAGCGTCGATCGCCTGCAACTGACCGCTTGCCAGCGCACCGAGGCGCACGGAAGCCTCCGGCAGATATTTGAAGACAATCTGATCGAAATGGGCCGGCCCTTTATGCGCGGCGTAGCCAGGACCCCAATTGTAATCCGCGCGGCGGCTGAGCTTGCTGCCGCTGCCTTTGGTAAAATTATCGAGCACGTAAGGGCCTGATCCGATGACCGTATTCGTCGTGCTCTGCGCCTTCTGAAGATAGGTCGGAGACTGGATCCCGAGATAGGGAAGGCTCAACCCCTGCAGCAAGGGCGCGAAGGACTGGCGGTAACGGATCACGACAGTGCGGCTATCCGGCGCCTCGATCTTGTCGATCGGTCCGAGCAGCGACTTGGCGTAGCTCGATGTCGTCTTTGGATCGAGAATGCGATCGAAATTGTATTTGACCGCGGCTGCGTCGAGCGGAGTGCCGTCGCTGAACGTCACGCCCTGACGCAGATGGAAGGTATAGACAGTATTATCGCCGCTGATGTCCCAGCTTTCTGCAAGCCACGGCGTGAATTTATTGTCTTCAGCCTGCCCGACAAGCGAATCGACGATATTGCGGGTGATCAATGCCGTGACAGAATTGCCCGTGATCGACGGGTCGATGATAGAGGCATCCGTTGCCAGCCCGACGTTGAGAACACCACCATCGATCGGCTTTGTCGTTTCGGATGCGGCATTCGCTGCGGTCCCGATCATCGCCAAAAGAGAAAATGCAAGGGCGATGCCGCTTTTGCCTCGCTTCGCACCATTCACGCTGAAATATCTCTCACTCATATCCCGTCCTTAATATTGGTCGCCGCCGCTCCGATCATCCGCTTCTGAAGGAGAATGGAGGTCGCGCGGTCTGAACGGGATCATAATTGTCTATAAAAATGATAGACTAAAGGTATCGTGGTGCGTTTATGAACAAGGAGGCAGAAATCCGTTTCATGAATGCAGGCATGCTGCTGCAGCGCGATGCGGTTGGCTGACACGGTAACAACTGCCTGCCCATAACCATCGACAGCGCAACCTACGTGGTCTGCTTGGGTCGCCAGCGCAGCAGATAAGCCTCCAGCCCATAGGCAAGGCGATTGAGGGTGAAGCCGACCAGGCCTAATATCAGGACGCCGACCATGACCATGGCCATGTCGAACCGTTCACGGCCGGCAATCACCAGACCGCCGATCCCCGGGCCGACGGCCAGGAAATACTCAGCCCCCACGGTCGCGAGCCAGGCATAAATCAAGCCCAGATGGACGCCGGTCGCGATAGAGGGCATTGCCGAGGGAATATAGATCCGCAATGCTTTCTGGCGCGCATTGAACTTCAACGCGCGCCCGACCTCAAGCAGTTCGGCCGGGGCCTCGCGCATGCCGTCATACGTGTTGAGAACAATGGGAATGAAAGCGGCAAGTGCGACGAAGACGATCTTCGCTTGCTCGCCAAAGCCAAACCAGACCGAGATCAGCGGTATCCACGCCAGCAGCGAGATCTGCTTCAGGCCGTTGAAAGTCGGCATGATCAGCCGGTCGGCAATACGCGAAAGCGCCAGCAGGCTGGCGAAGCCGACGCCCAGCACACATCCGATAAGAAAGCCGGCAATGTTGCGCATGAGGCTAAAGCCGAGCTCGCCGATAAGATCATTGTCGATCAACTCGCGCTTGGCCGTGGCGACTACGTCCTCCAATGGCGGCAGAAAGCGCGCATCCACCAAACCGGCCCGGCTTGAGACTTCCCCGGCGACAAGGAGAAGGATCGGCAGCGTAATGCCACGCCGGAAACGTACGAAACGGCTTGCTCTTGCCATCGTCAAAGCTCCTGCCGCTTCCAGCGCTGAACCAGCAGTTCGGTTCGGTTCAGTCCCTTGTCCATGACGAAGCCGACCAGGCCGATGACGATCATTGTCACGATGACGGTATCGAGCCAGAACATCTGTCGCCCCCAGACCAGCAGATAGCCAAGCCCTTCGGAAGAGGCCAGCAGCTCCACGCCGACAAGCGATGTCCAGGAATGGGTGAGGCCATAACGGATGCCGGTGAATATCGAGGGAACGGCTGCCGGCAGCACGATCAGACGCAAGGTTTGCCAGCGGCTGAAGCGCAGCGCTCTGCCGACCTCGAGATATTTCGGCGAAACACCGCGAATTCCGGCGAGCGTATTCATCGTCATCGGCACGATGGCCCCCTTGGCGATGATGATGATCTTCAAGGTCTCCTCGATGCCGACGAGCAGCATCAAGAGCGGAATCCATCCGAGCGTCGGAATTTGCGCAAAGGCGAGGAAGAGCGGCTTTACATAGTCCTCGACCGTTTCGGAAAGTCCCATGGCAATACCGAGCAACAGGCCAAGCCCGGCGCCTATGGCAAAGCCGATGACGACGCGTCCGAGACTGACCCCGGTGTGATAGAGAAGCTCGCCGCTCAGGATCATGTCCCGGCCGGTCTGGTAGACATAGGCTGGCGGCGGCAGGATCTGCTCAGGTAGCCAGCCTCTGGCGGAGGCTACCCACCAGAGACCAAACAGGCCAAGCGGAAAGATCAGGCCGGTCAAGAGAACGGCAAGACGCTGAAACCTTGCCGGCGATATGGACAAGCCGGTCCGACCGGTAGTCTCGACAACAGCACTCACGCCAGCCTCCTTGTCTTAATCGCGTCTCCGATCAGGAAGCGACCGGCTTTCCGTCGGCTCCGTAGGGTTGCCAGAATTTCGTCAGGCCGAGCCGTTGCAGTGCATTGTTGAGATATTTCGGCTCAAACCAGCCATTGAGATCGACGTCGCGGCGGATCAGGCCATATTCCTTGCTCTTAACCGCCTGCTCCTTGTACTGGGAAGTGAGCAGGTCATCGATCAGCGGTGAGTTCCGATAGGCCAGCGTATCGTTGCGAAAAAACTCCTCAAGGATCGGAACGGGCGTGCCGGACTTGTGCCAGAGTTCAAAGAGTGCTGCTCGATTCTGTTCCTCCGACGACCATTGCGCCGCCTTGACGAAGGCATCGACGACACGCTGCGTGATCTCCGGATGAGCCTCGATGAAAGCTTCGCGGCCGATGATGCCCGCATTGCGGCCGAAGCGTGGATCGTCACCCTTGGTCGTGTAGATGACATCGGCACTGTCTTTGGCTGCCAGATTGATGAGCTGGGTGTCGCCGAAGGCTGCGTCGATATCCTTGCTGGTCAGGGCCGCAACAGTGCCGGCCGTATCCAGATTGACGACCTGAATATCCCGTTCTGTCAGCCCGTGCGCTTGCAGCACCTTGATGGCCGCAAGATGCCCGTTGGTTCCGCGCTGCAACGCGATCTTGCGTCCCTTCAGATCCTCGATCGTCTTGATGCCGGAGCCCTTGGCCGCGGCGAGATAGAGCGGCTTGCGCGCGCCGCTCGCCAGCAGAAACTTCGTCTTCAGGCCGGTTGCCCGCCCGATCAGCGCGGGAAGATCGCCCTGATAGGCAAAGTCGAGCTGGTCGTTGGCAAAGCCTTCATTGACCGCCGGGCCGGCGCCCTTGAAGAAGGTCCATTCGATCTTGACGTTCGGATCGTTGGCGAATTCCTTTTCCAGAAATTCGCCGGCGCGCGCCGTCGCAGCCGACGTTCCCTCGGCATAGGGTTTGTTGTCGACGCCGATCGCGGCATAGCCGACATGAATGACGAGAGGATCCTGCGCCCAGGCCGAGGCGGATAACAAGGTCAGGACGACCGCCGCACCGGCGGCCAAGCGGGAAATAATGGACAGTTTCATCTGTTGCTCCGTGATTATTCTGCGGCGACGACGGCGGGCCGGGTTTCAACCGCCGGACTTGTGATGCTCGATGACGGGCGAGGCGTTGACGTCGTAGCGTTGAGGTTCTCAAGAACCCGATTGCGGATTTCGACCAGCCGGGGAGACGTGCGATCGCGAGGACGCGGCAAGTCCACCGGCACGACGTCGCGGATGCGGCCTGGCCGAGGCGACATAACGACAACGCGGTCACCGAGATAGACGGCTTCCTCGACATCATGCGTCACCAGAACCATGGTGATGCGTTCCTTGGCCCAGATCGTCTGTAGCTCGTCCTGCAGCCTTGCCTTGGTGATGGCATCGAGCGCACCGAAGGGCTCATCGAGAAACAGGACATTCGGACGGTTGACCAGACCGCGAGCGATACCGGCGCGCTGTGCCATCCCGCCGGAAAGCTGGTGCGGATAGGCTTTGGCGAAGCCGGAAAGCCCGACAAGTTCGAGGTGGGATTCGACGAGCTTCTTTTTCTCCGTCTTCGGCAGCTCAGAATTCTCCAGCCCGAGCGCAATATTGCGTGCAACCGTCAGCCAGGGGAAAAGCCGCGGCTCCTGGAAAACGATGCCGCGCTCGAGGCTCGGTTCCTTGACCGGCCGTCCGGCATGGCCGACAAAACCGGCCGTCGGGAGATCAAGGCCGGCTCCCAAACGCAGCAAAGTCGACTTCCCGCAACCGCTCGCCCCAACGATGGTGACGAACTCGCCCTCGGCAATATCGAGGCTGACATCGTCGAGAGCGGTCAATATCTCGCCATTCACCTTGAACTGGCGGGTGACATGGCTGATCTGAACATGCAGGGAATTGCCCATGGCTTTGCTACTCCGCAGCAACCGCGTGCCGCACCGGATGCAGGGGCACTTTCAATCCGAGATTTTCCCGCAGCGTCGCGCCTTCGTAATCGCTGCGGAAAAGGCCGCGGCGGCGCAGTTCCGGCAGCACGTGCTCGACGAAATCATAAAGACCGGTCGGCAGTTGCGGCGGCATGACGTTGAAGCCATCGGCCGCACCTGTCCTGAACCATTCCTCCATCTGATCGGCGATCTCAGTCGGCGTTCCGACGATCTGCCAATGCCCGCGCGCACCGGCGACACGGAGATAGAGCTGACGAATGGTCAGCTTTTCGCGCTTTGCAAGATCGAGCAGTAATTTCTGCCGGCTCTTGCTGCCATTGGTTTCCGGTAGATCCGGAATGGGACCGTCGAGCGGAAATTGCGACAGGTCGACACCGCCGGACATGCCATTCAGCAGGGAAAGGCCGACCACCGGATGGACGAGATCCTGAAGTTCGGCAAATTTCCGTTGCGCTTCCCCGCGCGTCCGGCCCACGACCGGGAAGATGCCGGGCATGATCTTGAGGTCATCATGATCCCGCCCGTATTTGGAAAGACGGCCTTTGAGATCGGCATAGAAGGCCCGCGCGTCCTCGATCGTCTGATGCGCGGTGAAAACGACCTCAGCCGTTCGGGCGGCGAGCTCCCTGCCCGGCTCGGACGAACCCGCCTGGACCAGAACCGGGTGGCCCTGCGGAGCGCGCGCCACGTTCAGCGGACCACGAACCTTGAAGTATTTTCCCTTGTGATTGAGGATGTGCTGCTTTTGCGGATCATAATAGATGCCGCTTTGCTTGTTGCGAGGAAAAGCATCCTCCTCCCAGGTATCCCAAAGGCCAAGAACGACATTCGCGAATTCTTCCGCCCGTTCGTAGCGCTCGGCATGAGCAAAATGTTCGTCCCTGCCGAAATTATGCGCTTCATGATCGGTGGAGGAGGTCACGAGGTTCCAACCGGCGCGGCCGCCGCTGATATGGTCGAGCGAGGCGAATTTGCGGGCGATGTGATAGGGCTCGTTGAAGGAGGTCGAGGCGGTCGCGACAAAGCCGATATTCTTCGTCACCGCCGCCAGCGCAGAGAGCAATGTGATCGGCTCGAATTGCGCGACATAGCGCTGCGCCGTACGCTGCAACGCCTCGGTATCGTCTCCGCGGGTGCCGACACCATCGGCCAGGAAGATCAGATCGAATTTGGCCGCCTCGGCGATTTGTGCAAGTCCGACATAATGCGCAAAATCGGAGCCGGCGTCCGCCTGCGTCAGAGGATGCCGCCAAGCGGCAATGTGATGGCCGGTCGGGTAAAGAAAAGCCCCGAGCTTCAATTGCCGTTGTTTACTCGCCATCGTCTTCTCCGTCATCGCAGCCGAACGAAGGCTAATCGCTAAAGATAATAATCTATAGAAATTATATTCTATTTACCGCCGCCTGTTCGGATTTGTTCGTCGCGCAGCATGTCGAACCGACCAAGATCGTTTCGCGGCTGCAGTCGTGCTGGCTGGAAATTGCGGGCACAGGCACACGCCCGCCTTGCCAGGAAAAGAATTTCTTCCCGAGGAGCCAAATAGATATTGCTGGACTTGGAGCGGCTGTCGCCGAACCCTCCGTGCCTGAGAGCGGCAATCACCGCTTAGATCCATAGGCGTGGAGCAGACATGTCTTTCCCATCCGACACATCCGATCCTTTGGTCGCCAAGGCCATCGAACTCAGGCAGGCGTTCCACCGGGATGCAGTAGCGCGCGACAAGGCGGGCGGACGGCCTACCGAACAGATCCGCCTGCTGAAGGAAAGCGGCTTGCCTTCCGCCCAGATCCCCACGCGCTATGGCGGTCGAGGCGCGTCATGGCTCTCCATCCTGCGTGTCGTGCGGGAATTTGCCCGCACCGACGGGTCGCTTGCCCACCTCTTCGGCTACCATCACCTGCCCTTGAACCTCGTTCTTTTCCGCGGCTCGGACGTGCAGCGAGAGCGCCTCCTCAGGGCCTCCGCTGCCGGCAATTTCGTCTGGGGCAATTCCGGCAATGCCATGTCGAAAACCTCCTCGGGCAGGCGGATCGATCATGGCTGGCTGATTAATGGCAAGCGCCCCTTCTCCTCAGGCTCTCACATTGCCGACTACATTCAGATCTCCTTCGAAAATGCCGAGGGCGAGCGCTTGACGGCGGCCGTTCCCGCCAATCGAAACGGCATCGTCATCGAGGATGACTGGGACGGCATCGGCCAGCGCCAGACCGGCAGCGGCACGGTGAGTTTTCATAATCTCGAGATCGCCGACGACGAGCTTATCAGCTCTCCGGTGGTTCCGCTGACCCCTTACACGTCGCTGACGTCCCTGCTGCAGCAAAGCGTCCTGCTCAACGTCTTCGTCGGCAGCGCACAGGGAGCACTGGAGGAAGGCCGGGCCTATACGACGGCATCGTCGCGACCCTGGATCTATTCCGGTGTCGACAAACACACCGACGATCCCTGGATCAAGCGGCAATATGGTGATCTCTATATCCGCACGCTCGCAGCCACCGAGCTCGCAGACAAGGCAGCACGCAGCCTTGACGGCGCCTTCAACCAGGGGCCTGGCCTGACGCATGAAGATCGCGGGGCAGCAGCCATCGATATCGCCACGGCCAATGTCTATGCAGGCGAAGTCGGGCTTGCCGTCTCCAGTGAGATCTTCGAGGTCATGGGCGCACGCTCGGCAACGACGGCCAACGGCTTCGACCGCTTCTGGCGCAACGTACGTACCCACACGCTGCACAATCCCGCCGAATACAAGAAGCGGACGCTCGGCACATGGCTGCTGACGGGTGAGCTCCCCCTTCCGGCAATGTACCGCTGAAAGGACATCTCATGGCCAGACGCAAGGATCAGATCAAGCTCGGTGCCTTTCTGCTTTTCACCGGTCATCACGTTGCTGCCTGGCGGCATCCCGAGGCGTCCGTGGGCACGGAGTTCGAGAACTATCTGGAACTCGCCAAACTCGCCGAGGCCGCCAAGTTCGACACCATTTTCTTTGCTGACGGCGTTGCGGCGCGGCTGAAGGATTTGAATGCCGCAAGCCGGAAGGCGCATAGCGGCATCTATCCGTTCGAACCGATTACGCTGCTCTCGGCCCTTGCCAGCGTCACCAGCAATATCGGCCTGATCGCCACCGCCTCGACGAGCTTTTCCGATCCCTTCAATCTTGCGCGACAGTTCGGCTCGCTCGACCGCTTAAGCGGCGGCCGCGCCGGCTGGAACCTCGTCACCTCTTCCGATCCGGACGCGGCCTTCAACTTCGGCCATGATACGCAGGCCCTGCATGCCGACCGCTACGACCGAGCGGAGGAATTCGCCGATGTCGTGCTCGGGCTATGGGACAGTTGGGAGGATGACGCCTTCATCCGCGATCGCGAGAGCGGCCGCTATTTCGATCCCGAAAAACTGCATCGGCTCGATCACAAAGGCCGCCATTTCAAGGTGCGCGGTCCGCTGAACATCCCACGCTCGCCGCAGGGACGTCCGGTCGTGGTGCAGGCCGGGGCCTCCGAGCCTGGCAAGGAACTGGCCGCACGCACCGCCGAAGCGATCTTCGCCGCGCAGATCACGCTTGACGAAGCCAAGGCGTTTTATGCCGACGTCAAGGGCCGGCTCGGCAAATATGGCCGTTCGCCCGACGACTTGAAGATTCTGCCGGGAATCTTTCCTGTCGTCGGGCGAAGCGAGGCGGAAGCTGAAGACAAGTTCGAAGCCCTGCAGAACCTTATCCAGCCGGAAGTGGGTCTTAACCTCCTCTCGCAATTGACCGGCGTCGATTTGAGTTCCTATCCGCTTGACGGTCCCGTGCCGCCCGAGCCGCCGGTCACCAATGCCGGCAAGAGCCGCCAGGAACTGGTGCTCGATCTCGCGCGCCGCGAAAACCTGACCATCCGGCAGCTCTACCTGCGCATTGCCGGTGCCCGTGGTCATTGGCAGGTTGTGGGCACACCGACGCAGATCGCCGACGTGATGGAAGAGCGCTTCGAAAACTACGGCGCCGATGGTTTCAACATCATGGCGCCGATCATGCCCGGCGGACTTGCCGATTTCATCACGCTCGTCGTGCCGGAGCTGCGTCGCCGCGGCCTGTTCCGTAGCGAATATGAAGGCACGACGTTGCGCGAAAATCTCGGGCTCAAGCGTCCGGCCAATCGTTTTTCCGCAGGCAATGCGGTCGCAGCAGAATAGGAGAAGACCAAATGGCGCGTGATAAACTGTTCCTCATTTCACCCGGCTTTGCCGATCCGAAACATCCGGGCGTCAGCTTCGTCTGCCCCTATTGCAACGCCATTGAGGGGCTGCTCGCCTCATTCCCGGATATTGCCGCGGCGATCGATGTCGAAAGAGTTGCCTTTCTGCGACCGCGGCAAAAGGTGATCGATGTTGCCGGCGAGGATAACCAGTCTCTGCCGCTCCTCATTCTCGCGGAAAACCCACCTGATGACGCCGCCGACTGGAACGGCACCCGCTTCGTCAATTCGACCGACCGCATTCTCGAGCTGCTTGCCGAACGGCACGGCTTTCCGCGCCTGCATTAGGGATGGTGCCTGCCATGACCATAAAGCCAGATGGCTTCGAGCCGCCTTATCCTCCGCCCTCCCTCTTCGAGGCCGACACATCAAACCCCCATCTCGCCAAGGCCGTCGAGCTGCGGGACATATTCGCCCGCGATGCCATCGAGAGAGATCAATCCGGCGGCAGGCCCGAGGCGCAGATCAGGCTTCTCAAGGAAAGCGGTCTCGTCAATCTAGTGATCCCGAAAGAGTTCGGCGGTGCCGGCGAACCCTACTCCACCGCCATGCGCATCGTGCGCGAATTCGCCAAAGTGGACGGCTCGCTCGGCCATCTCTATGGCTATCATTTCAGCCCATTGCAGAATGCCGTCACCGCGGCCCAGGATAAGCGGTCGCAAGACATTCTGCGCCGCTCGGCAGCAGGGCGCTGGTTCTGGGGCAATACCACGAACAGCTTTTCCAAGAGCCTCTTCGGCCGACAGGAGGCCGGAAAGGTCATTCTCAACGGCTTCAGGCCGTTCGCTTCCGGTTCGCATGTCGCCGACTATCTGATGGTCGCCTGGGAAGACGAGGATACCAACAAGCGGAGCTTTGCCTATATACCGGCTGACCGCAAAGGCATCACCATTACCGACGATTGGGATGGGATCGGCCAACGGCAGACCGGGAGCGGCCGTGTCCTCTACAAGGATGTCGAGATCAGCGACGAAGAGATCCTGCCGGAGCGCCCCAAGGATCCGATCTCCCTATTGGCACCGTTGCAGCAACAGAGCGTATTGCTCAATGTCTTCATCGGCTCCGCGCAAGGAGCGTTGGCGGTAGCCCGGGACTACACGGTCACGAAATCACGCCCGTGGATCTATTCCGGCGTCGAGCGTCATTCCGACGATCCATGGATCAAGAGGCAGTATGGCGAGCTGTGGATCAAGGTACAGGCTGCAACGGCGCTTGCCGATCGGGCGCTTGCGGCCGTCGATGCGGTCTATGCGAAAGGGCAGGATCTCACTGCAGAGGAGCGCGGCGAGGCGGCAATCACGGTCGCCTCCGCCAATGTGCTTGCCGGCCGGGTCGCCCTTGAGGTGACGAGCGAGATCTTCGAAGTCATGGGCGCACGGTCTGCCGTCAGGCCGCTGGGGTTCGACCGCTTCTGGCGCAATGTGCGCATTCACACGCTTCACAATCCCGCCGAATACAAGACCCGCAATGTCGGAACATGGTTCCTGGACGGCGAGTTTCCTGAACCGGGGATATTCCAGTGACCAGGAAACGCGAACTCCATCTCAACATCAACATCCTGCATTCCGGCTTTTCGCCGGCTGCCTGGCGCATGCAGGGAAGCGACCCGCGCGCATCCTTCGATATCAATCACTATATCAATGTCGCCCGGATCGCTGAACGCGGCACTTTCGACGCGGTCTTCCTCGCCGATCAAGCGGCTATCTCCGATCGTGTCGATTTCAGGCCGCTGACGTCTCTGGAGCCGACCATCGTGCTGGCCTCGGTCGCGGCCCATACCGAGCATATCGGCCTGATCGCAACAGCCTCCACCACCTACAACGAGCCCTATAATATCGCCCGCCGCTTCGCGACACTCGACCATGCCAGCGGCGGCCGCGTCGGCTGGAATATCGTCACCAGCGCGGACCTCTCGCAAAGCCGGAATTTCGGCCTGGAAAAGCCGGTCGCGCATCAGAGCCGTTATGAGCGTGCGGAGGAATTTACATCCATCGTCAAGGCCCTCTGGGACAGCTGGGAGGAAGACGCCTTTATCGGCGATGTCGAAAGCGGCCGGTTCGTCGACACAACGAAGGTCCATCCGATCGCCCATCGCGGCAAGCATTTTTCCGTTCATGGCCCGCACAACGTCCCGCGTCCGCCGCAGGGACATCCTGTCATCGTGCAGGCCGGCGGCTCTGACGATGGAAGGGAACTGGCAGCCCGGCACGCCGAAGCGGTGTTCTCAGCCTCGCAATCCCTAGAAGAGTCGCTCGATTATGCGCGCGACCTCCGAACGAGAGCCGCTCGCTACGGTCGCGCTCCGGACAGCCTTTTGGTGCTCGCTGGCCTCGCGACGATCATCGGCAGCACCGAGGCAGAAGCCAGGCGGCGGCAAGAGGAGCTGCGCGAACTCATTCCGCTGGAATACAGTCTTGCGCGCCTATCCGGCGTTCTGCAGGTCGATCAAGGCAGGCTGAAGCTGGATGAGCCCCTGCCGGATGATATTCCCCTGCCCGCCGATGGCGGCCACACCTTCTTTCGCGCCACCCTCGCCCTCGCGCGACGCGAGAAACTGACGGTGCGCGGCCTTATCCGCGCTTTGAACGGCGGGACCGGACACCGCACCATCGTCGGCACGCCCGAGGCGGTTGCCGATGATATCGAAACATGGTTCGAGGCAGACGCCGCCGATGGCTTCAACCTGATGCCTGATGTGCTGCCGTATGGCCTGGAGGTCTTCGTGGACGAAGTGGTGCCCATCCTGCGCCGTCGTGGCCTGTTTCGAAAAGAATATACGGGCCATACCCTGCGGAACCATCTCGGCCTTTCCCGGCCGGCTAACCCTTACGCCATTGCCGCCGAATGAAGGAGAACAGCATGACATCAGCAAAAACGGCGAGGCTTCCGGACGATGATCGGCTTGCCGCTCTCGTCAGCGAGCGTTATCGCAACAGCCAGCATATCAGCGCCGACTGGAACGAAACGATCGAGACACTGCTCTCCCATCGCACGGTTCGCGACTATCTGCCGAAAGCGGTTCCGGACGATATACTCCACCTTGCAATCGCCGCGGCGCAATCGGCACCGAGCTCGTCCAATCTGCAGGCCTGGAGCGTCATTGCCGTCAGGGACGAGGCGCGCAAGGCTAAGCTGAACGCCGTTGCCGGAACACAGAGGCAGATCACGCAGGCGCCGCTTTTGCTGATCTGGCTTGCGGACCTTTCCAGGCCACGCCGCATTGCGGCGGACCAGGGTTCTGCTGCCGACGGGCTGGACTATGTCGAAAGCTTCCTGCTTGGCGTCATCGACGCTGCGCTTGCGGCGCAGAATGCTGTCATATCTCTGGAATCGCAGGGCCTCGGCACCTGCTATATCGGCGCGATCCGCAACGATCCCGAAACCGTGGCACGCGAGCTGGAATTGCCGGAAGGCGTGTTTCCCATGTTCGGGTTGACGGTAGGCTATCCCGATCCGGCCACGCCGGCCGCCGTCAAGCCGCGGCTGCCGCAGACGACCGTGCTGCATCATGAGCACTACGATCGCAGCCGCAGGTCGGACGATCTGCGCCACTACAATACGATCTTGCAGGATTTTCAAGCCGAACAGCGCATGCCGCGCATAGACTGGACTGTCCAAGTGAAAAACCGCATCGGCACCGTCGAAGCCTTGAAGGGGCGACATCTGCTCGGCGTTGCCGCGCGCCGCCTTGGCTTCAGGCTGAAATGAGCGATGTCATTCAGCGGCGGCGACATCGAATTTGCGCAATGAGTTCCGCAACAGGATATCGCCGATCGTCCGCAATGCTTTGACTTCGGCCTGAAGCCAGTTGCGGAACAGCTCGACGCGCATCAGACGCTCCTTAGCGGGCGTCGTCACGAAGAAATAGGAAAAGCTTACCGGCTGCGGGCTGCCAAACGGGCTGACAAGACGTCCCGCCTTCAGCTCGGCTTCCGCTAGACGGACCTTTCCGAGACCAAGCCCCTGCCCCGCCAACGCAGCATCGATGACGAGGGAAGACTGGCTGAGACGGAAGCCGCCGTTCGGCAGGCGCAGGACCAGCCCTTCCGCGCGGAGCCAGGCATTCCAGTCTGGGCAGGAATGGTCGTGCTCGGCCCCATCCTCATGCAAGAGCGGCACGCCTTCGATCGCCTGCGGGCCATTCCAGAGCCAATGGCGTTCGGCGAATTCCGGGCTGCAGATGGGCACCACGGCTTCAGAGAACAGGTGCTCTACGACCAGGCCGGGATAGCCGCCGCTCCCATAACGAATGGCACAATCGGTGTCGCCTGCATTCAGATCGGTCAATTGCGTCGAGGCATCGAGGAGGATCTGCAAGCCGGGCGCTGCCTGTCTCAAAGCGTCCAATCTCGGGATCAGCCATTTACTGGCAAAGGACGGCGCCACGGACACGCGGATCGGAAGATCGTGATCGCTGGCAACGAATTGCGTCATCGTCGCCAGCACCGCGTCGAATGCATTCGTTAGGCCGGGAACGAGCGCGAGACCGGCGGCCGTCAATTGCAGCTGCCCACGAACCCTGTGAAAAAGCGATTGTCCCAGATAATCCTCCAGGAGCCGAATCTGCTGGCCGACGGCGGCCGAGGTCACATGCAATTCCTCCGCAGCGCCAAGAAAGCTTAAATGCCGGGCGGTGGCGACAAAGGCACGCAGCGAGGTCAATGGCGGCAAGCGCGCCAAAGTCGGCTGGATGGCTTTTTTCCTGGCATGCGCAATCGTGTTCATGGCGCGATTGCAGCACAATACGCCCAGCAAAGACGAGAACGCGCTTTGCGTTTACCGGTAAGCGGACGGACATTTTCTTCCATGCCTGGAGGGCATCAGGGAAGCAAAAACTAAAATCGCAAAATAGTCTATATTTTTAATAGACAACCATCCGCAACGGCTTCCAGCGAAATGGGATTTCGCGAAGCTTTTCTTTCTCGGCGGAAGAGAAAAACATTCTTCCGTTTTGCCGGCTCGCGACCTGAAGATGCGACAGTCGCGTGTGGTCCGCAGCCAGTTTGCACCCCGGCCGCCGTCCATCCGCACAGGGACCGATCTATTCAGCCGGCAAGGAAACCGAATGACCATCAATCGCCGCCGTTTCAATCAACTGCTTCTGCTCTCCACCGCCGCGACGCTCCTGCCATCCGTAGCCGCTTACGCAACGGAGGCGACGCCGGCTCGCGGCGGCACGCTTAATTTCATCGTCGAACCCGAGCCGCCGACAATCCTGGCGCTCGCCCACACCGCCGGCGGAACGCAGAAGATCAGCCCGAAGATCACTGAAGGCCTGCTGACCTACGACTTCGACCTCACGCCAAAGCCGCAGCTCGCAACAGAATGGTCCGTCGCCGCCGACGGGCTCAGCTACACGTTCAAGCTCAGGCCCAACGTCAAATGGCATGACGGCAAGCCGTTCACCTCGGCGGACGTGGCCTATTCCATCGAGCTTCTGAAACAGGTTCATCCACGCGGACGCGGCTCGTTTGCCAACGTCATCGCAGTCGACACGCCTGATCCGCTGACTGCGGTGTTCCGCCTCTCAAAGCCCGCACCCTATCTCTTGAAGGCGCTCTATGCGGCCGAGTCTCCGATCGTGCCAAAACATGTCTATGAGGGCGTGAAGATCGCGGACGTTCCGACCAATCCCAACGGCAGTGCACCCATCGGCACCGGGCCTTTCATCTTCCGGCAATGGGTGCGCGGCTCGCACATCATTCTCGAGCGCAATCCCGATTACTGGGATGCCGGCAAGCCCTATCTCGACCAGATCGTCGTACGGTTCGTGCCCGATGGCGCTGCCCGTGCGGCCGGCTTCGAAACCGGCGAATTCGATCTTGGCGGCGACAATCCCATTCCGCTCGCCGATCTCGAACGCGTCAAGGCGCTGCCGAATATCGGCATCGATTCCCGCGGCTATCAGACGAAGGGCGATCAAACACAGCTCATTCTCAACCTCGACAACGAGTATCTGAAGGATGTCCGTGTCCGCCGTGCGATCGCTCACACCATCGACCTCAATGTCATCCTCAATACGGTCTGGTATGGCTATGGCCACGTCTCGCCGACGCCTATCAGCACCTTCCTGCCGCAATATCTCGATACCGCGATCAAGCCCTATGCCTTCGATCTCAAGGCGGCCGAGCAATTGCTTGACGAAGCCGGCTACAAGCGAAACGCCAGCGGAACCCGGTTTACGCTTCGCCTGACGCACAATTCCTACAATGAAGGCTTCAAGCGCGTCGCCGAATATCTGAAGCAGAACCTTGCGCGCATCGGCATCGATGCGAGGATCGATTCCTACGACTTCTCGACCTACATTCAGAAGGTCTATACCGAGCGCGCCTTCGACCTGACGGCGGAATATCTCGGCAACCAGTTCGACCCGACACTCGGCGTTCAGCGCATCTACTGGTCGAAGAACTTCAAGCTTGGCTTGCCCTTCTCCAACGCCAGCCACTATCAGAATCCGGAGGTCGATCGCCTGCTCGAGGCCGCCTCGATCGAAGTCGACGAGGCAAAACGCAAGCAGGAATTCAACGACTTCCAGAAGATCATTGCCGACGAGCTGCCCGTCATCAATCTGATCTCGCTCGAAAACGTCACCGTCTTCAACAAGCGCGTCAGGAACCACACGATTGGCGCCGAAGGCGTGCAGTCGAATTTTGCCGATGTCTATATCAAGGAAGGCGAAGGCTGAAACAGCGGATAACCTATTCTTCTTGAGGGAGGCGATGCGGCGCCTCCCTTCTTATCTCGCCCTACGAAGCGGCAAGAGCAAGCGGGGTGAGCTTGCTCAAGATGCGATCCGCCAGCGCGATCGCTTGCGTACGCTGTTCCGTGATCGAGCTCGATTCCCAGGCAACACCTCTAAGGGGATGGCCGATGGCGCTGATGTTGCGATGAACCCGCCCCTCTTCGGAAATGACGTCACCCTCCGGCGTGGCATCGATGCCAAAGCCGGTGCTATGCGGACGGACTTCGCCGCTTTCAACGAGGCTCCTGACGAAAGGATCGGCAATGCGCCGCCAATCATGCAGCTGGTGACCGCGACAATCGATGACCCCGCCGAAGGACTGCCTGTGGGTACCCGAAGATGTCTTCAAGGTCGCTGCAATCCGGGCTCCGGACGGCTTCATTGCGAGCAATCTCGCGGGCTGATGCCGGAAGCGGCCTTCGGCCATCGCAGCGGTGACGGCGCGATAGCTGTCAGGCGCAGCCCGATGAGCCGTCACATCCCAGAACGCCCGCAGATGACGGGCAAACCGCAATCTCTCCGTATCATCAGCCTTCTGCCATAAAGGCAGGATGTAGGGCCGGATCGCCAGCGGCAACGCCTGCCAATCCTTGGACGCGGCAGCCAGCGCACGGCGTTCGGCCTTGACGAGGGACAGCAATGATCGCGCTGTCGTCGGCAACGGTCCTTCGGCAAGAAAATCACGTTCCAGCTCGGCATTGCGCCGATCCTCGATCAATTGACCGCGCCTGGATATCGCCTCATATCGTCCGCGAAAGCCACGTGCCTCCATGCTGGCAACTGCATCGACCATCGACAGGCTTGAGCCGATGAGCAGGATTTCGTCGGCATCCGCCACACGATCCAAGGCGGGAGCATCCCAGGGAGAGGCCGCAAAAGCGGGATGATCCGCAACAGAGGCTTCCCGCGGATTGAGCGGAGGTTGGAAGACACCAAGAGCCAGGATCACTTCATCCGCCTCTAGGCTCTCCCCCGCGCTTGTCGTGATCCGCACCTTGTGAGGAGCGGAAACAAGGTTGGTTGCCGAAGCTCTGACATGATGGAATGTCGATCCCGCTCGCGCGCTCGCAACCGCGCGGTTCAGCTCGTCGCGGACATAGGTTCCATAGAGATGGCGCGGCGGGAAGCTGCCGGCGATGTCCGCGGGCGGCTCCCAGCCGTATCGTGCGCCATTGCCGACGAGCCAGCGAACGAGATGATCGGGCTCCTCCGGATGAAGGGAAAATGTGCTGGCCGGCCCGTTAACGAGATGAACGGCCTCGGTCGTGCTGTAGGCGACGCCGCGTCCGAGCTCCTCACGAGGCTCCAGTATCGTGATCGACAGCGGCACTTCCGTCCGGTCGAGCAGCTTTATCGCGGTCAGGGCGCCGGCCAAACCGCCACCGACGATGACGACGGATTGGTGGGAATGCGGGTCGATGTACATAACTCAGAAGACCTTGCCTTCTTCCAGATGCGTCGTGGTGCCGTTGATGTAATAATCACCCACCACGCGCGCCTTGTGCAGCAAAGGGTTATGGTTCAGCACGGTGCGAATGTTGCGCCAATGGCGATCGAGATTGAGGTGCCGCGATGTCGCCGAACCGCCGCCAAGCTCGAAGACATTCGTCGCAGCAGCAAGGGCAAGCTGCGATGCGACGATCTGGGTACGCGCCGTCGTCAGCGCGCTTTCGACCAATGCCGTCTCCAGTATCTGCGGATCGTCGCCTGCAAAGGCCTCGGCCGTCCGGTCGAGCGCGCGGGCGCTCTCGCGGATCAGCGTATCCACAGCGAAGGAATTGGCTGCGATCTCGCCCAATATCTTTTGCACGAAGGGATCGGCATTGGCCGTCTCGGCCGCACTATGGGCTGCCGAGCGCGCCTGTCTGCGCACATATTCGGTGCCTTCATTCAACGCGCCGCGCACGGCTCCTGCCATCGAGGCGGCGAGATGAAGCTGGCGCAGCGTGGAGGTATGTCTGCCGATGAGCGTATTGAGACCACGCCTCGAAATTTCGTGCGGCAGGACTTCGACGTCTTCGAGAAGCACGCCGCCGCTTGCCGTCAACCGCTGCCCCATGCCGTCCCAGTCGTCGAGAATGGTGATCCCCTTGCGATCGACGGGCAGAAGCACGCTGACGAGCTGGTCCTCATCATCCTTGGCGCTGAACGAGGCGAAATCGGCGAATGCCGTCCCGGTCGCATACCATTTGCGACCGTTGAGCTTGAAGCTGTCGCCTGTCTTCGTCAACCGCGTCGTGACGTCTCCGGGACGCTTCGTCCCCTGCTCCGTATGAGCGCCACCGAAGAGCTTGCCGCCCAAGACGCGGGTAAGCTGCGTGCGGTCAACCGCGCTATTCGGGTTGAGCAGCAAGGCTTCCGTGAAATTGAAATGGCTGCGGAGGGCGTGGGCGACATTGGAATCGGCGGCGCCCATCGTCATCACCATTTCGATATAATCCAGCACTGATCCGCCCGGCCCGCCAAGGCTTACCGGAATGCGCAATGTGCCAAGACCGGCCTCCTTGAACAGCTTGAAGGCCTCGTGCGGCAACTCGCGTTCGAGGTCTCGACGCGCAGCGCCTTTTGCGATCTCCGCAGCAAGATCGGGTATTCTTGCAAGCAACGTCGCCCGATTGGTTTCGACGGGTACGGAGAGCACGGCTGATGAAGCTGTTATAGGCATGAAAGGCTCTTTGCGCCGGAAGGAAAAGGCCCCGCTCAAGCAGGGCCTTGGGCTGGATGATCAGGCTACGGCGCGAGCGAGCGGCACGACGTTTCCGGCATCGCCGGCAACACTGACCGGAACCCGGCCTTCGACAGGATGGCTCGGATCATTGAAGCCGGGCGTGGACGGATGGCCTGTCGTGACCAGACGGTCGACCAGAGCTTCATCCTCTGCGGTCAGTTTGACATCGAGGGCTCTCACATAGCTATCCCAATGCTCTTCCGTGCGCGGGCCGGTGATCGCCGAGGTGATCAGCTTGTTGTTCAGCACCCAGGCGATGGCGAATTCGGCCGGGGTCACCTTCTTGGCGGCGGCATGCGCGGCGATTTCCTGGGCGATGGTGATCGATTCCGGACGCCATTCGGTTTCAAGGATGCGCTTGTCGCCGCGCCCGGCGCGGGTATCGGCAGCCGGCTCCTTGCCCGGCTCGTACTTGCCAGTCAGCACGCCGCGCGCCAGTGGCGAATAGGAGACGACGCCAAGACCGTAATGATGAGCGGCCGGTAGCTGCTCGGCTTCGGCGGTGCGGTTGACGATATTATAGAGCGGCTGGCTTGCGATGGGGCGATCAATGCCGAGCTGGTCGGCGAGATGCGAAATCTCGGCGATGCGCCAGCCACGGAAATTCGACACGCCGAAATACCTGAGCTTGCCGGCCCGGATGAGATCGGCAATCGCGCGCACCGGCTCTTCCAGCGGCGCGTCGAAGACGGCGCGATGGAAATAGAGGATGTCGATATAGTCGGTGTTGAGGCGGCGCAGCGAATTTTCCACCGTCTCGATCACCCATTTGCGCGAATGACCGCCGAGGTTGGGACCCTTCTTGTGCGAGTTGACGAACTTCGTCGCCAGCACCCAATGATCACGGTTTGCCTTGATGCCGCGACCGACCACCTCTTCCGACTTGCCGTCGTGATAGACATCGGCAGTGTCGATGAAATTGATGCCCTGATCGCGAGCCTTGTCGATGATGCGGAAGGCGACGTCATCGGGCGTCGGGCCGCCGAACATCATGGTCCCAAGGGTAAGAGGCGATACCTTCAGCGCGCTGCGCCCGAGATAGCGATAGTCGACCATGTCATTTCTCCATTTCATTGTGCGTGATGGCAGGCGACCGTATGGCCGCCGCCCATTTGCCGATAGGCCGGATCGTCGCTCCGGCAGATGTCTGTTGCGAGCGGACAGCGCGTATGAAAGCGACAGCCAGATGGCGGGTTATGCGGGCTTGGCAGATCGCCGGTGATCGGTGCAGCCTGCTTGCGCCGCGACGGATCGGGCACCGCGGCAAGCAGCGCGCGCGTATAGGGATGCTTGGCCTCGCTCCAGAGCCTTGCGGTCGGCGCGCTTTCGACGATGCGACCGAGATACATGACCAGCACGCGATCGGCGAAATAGCGCACGACCGACAGGTCATGGGAGATGAAGAGGTAAGAAAGCGAAAGCTCCGTCTTCATCTCGACGAGAAGATTGAGGATCTGAGCCTGGATCGACAGATCGAGCGCGGAAACCGGCTCGTCGCAGATGACGAGTTCCGGCTGCAGGATCAGCGCGCGGGCAATGCCGATGCGTTGGCGCTGACCGCCGGAGAACTCATGCGGATAGCGATCGAGCGAATCCGCCGGCAAGCCGACATGAAGAACCATCGAGGCGGCTATGGCATCGCGGCTCTTGCGATCACCGATGCCGTGAACGGCGAGCGGCGCCGTCAGGATCGAGCGGATCGTCTGGCGCGGGTTGAGCGAGGCAAATGGATCCTGGAAGATCATCTGAATATGCCGGCGGATCGTCTGCAATTCCTTGCCCGACATCGCAGCGACATCGCGCCCCTTGAAAGTGACCCGGCCGGAGGTGGGATCGATGAGGCGCATCAGGGATTTGCCAAGGGTCGACTTGCCGCAGCCGGATTCACCGACCAGCGCTACGGTCTCGCCCTCGAGGATCTCGAGCGATACGTCATCCACGGCTCGCACCGTTCCGGCGGCAGCCGGATAGTGCGTCGAAAGCCTATCGACCGACAGAAGCGACATGGGCTCTCTCCGCAATGGCTGGAACGTAGGGACAGGCCACTTCGCGGTCAGCCGAAACCTCGACAAGCGCCGGCACGGACTGTGCACAAGCTGATCGAGCCACCGGACAGCGTGGCCGGAAGGAGCACCCTTGCTCGCCGGCTGCCGAGACGATCGAGCCACGAATTTCCGTCAGCGGGCCATCGCGATAGTGATAGTCCGCCTTCAATCGCGGCGAGGCCGCGAGCAGCCCCTGCGTATAGGGATGATAGGGCGTCTCGAACAAGGCATCAGGCAGGCCCTGTTCGATCTTTCGTCCCGCATACATCACGACGACCCGGTCGGCCCATTGCGCGACGATGCCGAGATCATGCGTGATGAGGATCACGGCCATGTTGAGCTGGCTGCGCAGGCGATCGAGCAGTTGCAGCACCTGCGCCTGGATCGTGACATCGAGCGCCGTGGTCGCCTCGTCGGCGATCAGGAGCCGAGGATTGCAGGCAACCGCAATGGCGATCATGACGCGCTGGCGCATGCCGCCCGAAAGCTGATGCGGGTAGTCGTCAACGCGCTTGCCGGGCTCGGGAATGCTGACAAGATCAAGCAGCTCGATCGCGCGCTGGCGCGCCTGCTTTCGGCTCAATTTTTCATGGATGCGCAACACTTCGACGATCTGGTCGCCAATCGTGAGTACCGGATTGAGCGATGTCATCGGCTCCTGGAAGATCATGGCGATGTCGTGCCCGCGAATGCCGCGCAGCTCGCGTTCGCGCAATTTCAGGAGGTCGCGTCCGTCAAAGACGATCTTGCCGGCCGTCTTGGCATGTCGAGGCAGCAGCCCCATCAGGCCGAGAGCCGTCAGCGATTTGCCGGACCCGGATTCGCCGACGATCGCCAGCATCTCACCGGCCGTAGCGCTGAAGCTGACACCTTTGACGGGCTGTGTCGCACCAAAGCCGACGGAAAAATCGCGAACGTCCAGAAGCGCCGTCATCAGCGTTCCTCCGAAAAGCGCGGATTGAGGGCGTCGTTCAGTCCGTCGCCGATGAGATTGAGCGACAGAACCGTGAAGACGATGGCAAGACCTGGCAAGGCGGTGAGATACCAGGCTGTGCGGATGACATCGCGTCCGGCGCCGATCATGGAGCCCCAGGAAACGCGATTGGGATCGCCAAGCCCCATGAAGGACAGCGCCGATTCCATCAGGATCGCGCTTGCGACCATGACGGACGAGGTCACGATCAAGGGCGGCAGGGCATTCGGCAGGATTTCCCGGAAGATGATGCGGGCATGGCCGAAACCGAGGCTGCGGGCGGCGAGCACATAATCCTTTTCGCGGATGGCGCGGAATTCGGCGCGGGTGAGACGCGCGACCGTCGGCCAGCTGACGATCGCGATCGCAATGGTCACGGTCGATGTGGTCGGCTGCGCGATCGCGACCAGCACCACAAGGAGAACGAAGCTCGGTATGGTCTGGAAGATCTCGATGAGCTTGACGAGGAGATCATCGACCAGACCACCAAAATATCCGGCAAGCGCGCCGATGGTGACGCCGGCGCCAAGACCGAGCAGGGTCGCGGCGATGCCGACGGTCAGCGAAATCCGAGCGCCATGCAGGATGCCCGCAAGCACATCGCGTCCCATGGAATCCGTGCCCAGCGGATAGGCGGGATTCTGGCCGGGCCACAGGAACGGTCGCGCCACCATCTCCAGCGGATCACCGGGATAAAGCAGCGGTGCCAGCAGCGCCGCAAGTATGATGCCGACAAGAACAGCCATGCCGAAGAGCGCATTGGGGTTAGCCAGAAAGATCTTGAGTTCGCGCCGACGCCCCTGCCACCGCCCGCCTGACGCAGCCGTGGTGCGCGCGTCGGGCGCGTGAACATGGGTCCAGCGGCGTTCCGGAACAGGCGCGGGCTTTGTCGGCGTTTCAGATGCTTTGGCACTGAAATCACGCGCCGTGGCCGTATAGACCTTCAGCTCCTGAGCTTTCACCGGCTTGCTCCGATCCTGGGGTCGAGCCAGGCTTGCAGAAGATCGACTGCAGCGTTGGCGATGATGACGAGAAGTGACGAGAGAAGCAGGATGCCGAGCAGCACGCTGAAATCGCGGGCCATGACAGCTTCGAAGGCCAGTCTTCCGAGGCCGGGCCAGCTATAGACTGTCTCGACGACGACGGCACCGCCGAGCATGCCGCCGAAATGCATGCCGGCCATGGTCGTGATCGGGATCAGTGCATTGCGCAGCACATGCCGCGTCGTCAGCACGAAGGGCGACACGCCCTTCGCCCGCGCGGTGCGGACAAAATCCTGCGATTTGACCTCAAGCATGGCGGCCCGCGTCAGCCTCGCATAGATGGCGAGATAGAAAAGGGCGAGCGATATGGCCGGCAGGACCATGTAGCGCGCCCGGTCCAGCAGCGCCGGCAGGCCGGTGAGCCGCGAGCCGATGGTGCCATCGCCACCGCTTGGCAGCCATCCGAGCTTGACGGAAAACAAGAGGATCAGCATGAGGCCGATCCAGAAACCCGGGATCGAATAGAAGAGCAGCGAGATAATCGAGATCAGCCGATCCGGCAACCGTCCGGCAAAGCTTGCCATCAATGACCCAAGCGTCAGACCGATCACGATCGCAAAGACGAGCGCGGCCAACATCAGGCTAAGCGTTCCAGGCAAGCGCTGGCCGATCAGATCGGCCACCGGCATGCCGTAGCGCGGCGAGAAGCCGAGACTGAAATGCGCGAGATTGTTAAGGTAGTTCGCCAGCTGCACGAGAACCGGATTGTCCAGACCAAAGCGCTCGCGCAGGGCCGCCATGGTTTCGACCGTGGCCGAGCCGGCTTCGGCTGCCATGACGTCGGCTGCATCACCCGGCGCCAGCTTCAGCAGGAAGAAATTCAGGATGACGATGCCAAGCACCGTCGGCACCGCCTGAATAGCCGTCCGGCGTAGTGTTCGCCCTATCCGCATGTAAGCCGACATTGAAACTCCTCGGCAGCGTCATCGAATTTCTCATCATCGCGTCGCAATATTAGTTGACTAAATCTGTAGGTTTTGTCAAATCAGTACTGGTAGATATTTCCAGAATTTCTCGAAAGCGCCGCTCTATTTGGAACTTAATCGCTTAATAATGATATTTTGTGGTTATTTTTCCCAATAATCGGATTGTCGGAACAAACAAAACCCACAAGAGCGGGCTCCTCGGGAAGATAAAACCAGCCGCCGCTGGCAAGTCGCAGCACGGCCACCGACATGCGAGGCAATCCTAAATGATCAAACTTCCGGCTATCACCCGTCGCAGTTTTCTACTCTCCTCGGCAGCGCTCGGCGCATCCGCCATGACAGGAACCGCCACATATGCGGCCCCCTCCCGCGGCGGCTCGGCGACCCTCCTGCTCGCCGCCGAACCGCCGGTTCTGACGACGATCGCTCACACGGCCTACAATTCGGTCTATGTGTCGCCGAAAGTGACGGAGGGCCTGCTGACCTATGATTTCGATCTCAACCCGCAGCCGCTGCTCGCCAGGCAATGGACCGTTAGCGACGACGGCCTGCGTTACACTTTCAAGCTGCGCGATGGCGTCAAATGGCACGACGGCAAGCCGTTTACCGCCGACGATGTTGCCTTTTCGATCAGGACCCTCAAGGACGTTCACCCACGCGGGCGCAATACGTTTCTCAACCTCGTCGACGTAGAAACGCCAGATCCTCTGACCGTGACTCTGGTGTTGTCCAAGCCTGCCCCCTACCTGATCACGGCGCTTGCCGCATCGGAGTCTCCGATCGTTCCGCGCCATCTCTATGAAGGCACGAAGGTTGCCGAGAATCCGGTCAACCTTGCCCCAATCGGCACAGGCCCCTTCAAATTCAAGGAATGGGTGCGCGGCAGCCACATCGTCTATGAACGTAATCCCGATTATTGGGATCAGCCCCGTCCCTATCTCGACCAATTGATCGTCCGCTTCATTCCCGACGCCGCTGCCCGCTCCATCGCAATCGAAACAGGCGAGATCGATCTGGCGCCATCGACGCCCGTCCCCTTGAGCGATCTCGAGCGTTTCAAGACCGTGGAGAGCCTCGCTTTCGAAACGCGCGGCTATCAATATGCGAACGGCGTCAGCCGCATCGAATTCAATCTTGAGAAACCGGTTTTCAAGGATGTCCGCGTGCGGCGGGCCTTCGCACATGTCATCGACCGGAAGGTGATCCGCAATACGATCAATTATGGCTATGGCGAACCGATCCCCGGGCCGATCAATCCCAACCTCACGAAATGGTATGTTGCCGATCTGAAGACCTATCCGATCGACATTGCCGCGGCGGAAAAGTTGTTGGATGAGGCCGGTCACCCGCGTGGCTCGGACGGCATACGCTTTCGCCTCAATCTCGATTATGTGCCGAGCGGCGAGCCCTATATTCGAGGCTCGGAATATATCCGCCAGGCGCTCGCCAAGATCGGCGTCGAGGTAAGCGTGCGCAGCCAGGATTTCGCCACCTATACCAAACGCATCTATACGGATCGCGATTTCGATTTCGCCTATGAAGGAATGAGCAATCTCTTTGATCCCACGGTCGGCGTGCAGCGGCTTTACTGGAGCAAGAACTTCAAGCCCGGCGTGCCCTTCTCTAATGGTTCCGCCTATAGCAACCCCAAGGTCGATGCCCTTCTTGAGGCCGCCGCCATCGAAGTCGATCCCAAAAAGCGCGTCGAACAATGGCGCGAGATACAGCAGATACTCGTCGAGGACCTGCCGGCGCTCGACATCGTCAGCCAGCCGGAACTCACCATCTACAACAAGCGTATCGCAGATCACACGCTCGGCGGCGAAGGCATAGCTGGCAGCCTTGCCTACGCCTATGTCGCAACCGCCTGAGGCATCGAAAGCGAAGAACGCCATGTCCATCCAGCACGCACCCGGCTCCATCGTTGGCCTGCCGAAATTCGCCGCGCCGACCGATTTTCCGGACAGCCCGCTATCTCAGGCGTTGAAACAGCCCGTTCTGCTCGGCCTCTTCCTGCCGATCCAGGCCGGAGGCTGGACGCAATCGACGCTGGAGCGCTCGACCGACTGGCGCTTCGACTATAACAAGGCGCTGACGCTGCGCGCGGAGGAACTGGGTTTCGATCTGGTGTTTGCGCTATCGCAATGGCTTCCCAAGGGTGGCTATGGCGGCGTCTTCGACGGCCACGCACTCGACAGTTTCGTTTCGACCGCAGCTCTTGCGGGCCTCACCAAGAAGATCATGCTCATCTCGACGATGCATGTTCTCTACGGACCTTGGCATCCGCTGCACCTTGCCAAGTTCGGCGCCACGCTCGATCACATCACCGGCGGCCGCTGGGGCATCAATGTCGTCACCGGCCACAGGGCCGTCGAGCACGAAATGTTCGGCTGGCAGCGCATCGAGCATGACAGGCGCTATGAGCTCGCAGCGGAATTTCTCGAAGTCGTCCAGCGTCTATGGAGCGACGACGAGAATTATTCCTTCGAAGGTGAAAGCAGCTGGAAGCTCGGCGGTGGCTATGTGACACCGAAACCGAATTTTGGTCGGCCGATCCTCGTGAACGCCACCGGATCCGATGCAGGCATCGCCTTTGCCGGCCGCTATTCCGATATCGTCTTCATCACCAGTCCGACAGGTGCCGATATCGATAGCGCACTCGCATCCCTACCCGCGCATACGAAGAGGGTAAAGGATGCCGCAGCCGATGTCGGACGCACCGTGCGTACTCTCCTAAATCCAATGGTCATTTGCCGGCCGACCGAGAAGGAGGCATGGGAGCTGGCGGACCGGATTGTTGCCCATGCCGATCAGCGCTCCCCGCAGGGCTTCCAGTCGCTGAATTCCGATGCCCAGGCATGGAAAGGCCGCGACCCGCAGGATCCCTACCGCTTCATCGGCGGCAATATCCGCGTCATAGGCTCACCGGAACAGGTGGTTGACCAGTTCCTCAAGCTCAAAGCGGCTGGCGTCGACGGGCTCCAGCTCAGCTTCTTCGACTTCCGCGACGATCTGGAATTCTTCGGCGAGGAAGTCCTGCCGCTGATGAAACAAGCCGGCCTGCGCAACTGAAGGGAACGACCATGACCAGCAATGCCATTTCCGAAATCTGGTACACACGCTGCCCCGTTCCGACCCCGGTCGGCCTTGCAGCACAGCTCGGTTATCTCGAAGACGGCTTTCGAAGCGAAGGCGTCACGCTGAAATCCATCATCGACTCGCCGGACAGGAATATCCGGCAGAGCCATTTCAACCACACGCTCGATTGGTCCTTTCGCCATGGCGGCAATGTGCCGCCCATTCGCGCCCGCTCGGAAGGCCGCCGCACGCGCCTTGTCGGCATTACATGGACGGACGAATTTCAAGCAATCATCACGCTGCCGGGAACCGGCATCAGGGCGACCAGGGATCTGAAGGGCCGGCGTTTCGGCATTGCCCGCCGCCCCGAAGGGATCGTCGACTTCATGCGTGCCACTGCACTCAAGGGGTTGATTTCGGCCCTCTCGCTCGAGGGCCTTTCCAAAGACGATGTCGAGATCGTCGAGATTGCGCTTACCGATTCCGTGCTCGCGAGCCAGGAAGGACCATCCCTCTTCGGCCTCAAGCGCAGGCAGGCCTATGGCGAGGAGGTCGCGGCTCTCCTGCGTGGCGAGGTGGACGCGATTTACGTCAAGGGAACCGCCGGGATCAACGTTGCCAATCTCATCGGTGCGGTGCAGGTTGCCGAATTCGGTTTTCATCCCGATCCGAAAATCCGCATCAATTCCGGCTCGCCGCGGGTGCTGACGGTCGATGACCTGCTGGCCGACCAGCGACCAGATCTCGTGCGAAAACTGATCGAGGCAATCTTCAAGGCGAGCGCCTGGGCGGAGGCCCATCCGGAAGAAACCCGCCGCTTCGTGGCGCGTGAATCCGGAGCGACCGAAGAACAGGTTCTTGCCGCCAACGGTCCGGATATCCATCGCCACCTTGGCCTGGGACTGGAGCCAGACCTGGTTGACGCCGTCGAGCACTACAAGAACTTCCTGCGCGACTTCGGTTTCCTGGCCGGCGATTTCGATATTGGCGAGTGGGTCGACCGCCGCCATCTCGACGGTTTGGCCCAACGCGCCGTCGCCTGAACCGCGTTGTAACGACATGATAGAGACCACTGATGATCTGATCGGCAAGGCGAAAAACCTTGCCGAGGATTTTTCCAGAACAGCCGCGCATCACGATGCAACGGGTGCCTTCCCTTTCGAAAATTTCGACCGGCTTTTCGATGCCGGCCTGCTCGGCCTCGTCAGCGACCGAGACCATGGCGGTCACGGCGAGGGCCTGACATCGGCACAGGCCGTCATCAGCGAGATCGCCCGTGGTGAACCCTCGACCGCGCTGGTGCTCGCTATGCACTACACCTCGCATTTTACTATCCGCCGCCTCGGCAAATGGCCCCGGCATCTGGCCGAGCGCGTGCTGTCGGCAAACAGGCAGGGAGTGGCACTGATCAACAATGCGCAGGCCGAACCGCGCATCGGCTCACCCGCCCATGGCGCCCTGCCCGAGACGATCGCACGCCGTGACGGCGATCGCTGGCGCATCACAGGCCATAAGAGCTATGTGACCGGCATCCCCATCCTGAAATGGGTATCGCTTCTGGCCGTCACGGACGAGGAAGAACCGCGCCTTGCCTCGTTTCTGGTGCCGACGGATGCCCCCGGCTTTCGTATCGAGAAGAGCTGGAACGCGGCCGGCATGCACGCGACGGCGAGCGACGACATCATTCTCGAGGGCGTATCGATCCCGATTGACGATGTCATCGAGGCGCAGCCCGCGACGGAACCGATCCGCCGCAACGAACATGCCGCCGCCTTTTTCTTTGGCCTGCTCGGTGCGGTCTATCACGGCGTCGCCAGCGCTGCCCGCGACCGCATTCTCGCCTTCGCCAGCAGCCACACGCCCGCAAGCCTCGGCACACCGATCGCGACGGTCCCACGCATCCAGGATGGCCTGGGCGAGATAGAGGTCCGACTTGCAACGAACGCCCGGCTACTGCGCTCGCTCGGAGAGGATGTCGATGCGGGCCGACCGGTCGGGATGGATGGCATGCATGTACGCCACGTCGTCATCGACAATGCCGTCGCCGTCACCAGCCTTGCGCTGGAGCTCGCCGGCAATCCCGGCCTCAACCGTGACTTCCAGCTCGAGCGCCATCATCGCGACGCGATCACCGCCCGCTCGCACGCACCGCAAAGCCATATGATCCGAACGATCGCAGCGCGGAATGCATTGAGCCGGCTTGGATAAGCCGGCTCCCGTTCGCAAAAGCCCTGCCTACCCGGCTCAGGCGTTTGGGCTCAGCCATATCTGGCCGAAACTGTTGTTGATGCCCTGTGCTCCGGGCGCGAAATTCTTCACCCGCTTATTGGCAACGATCTGCGCGCCTGCCGCCACCAGATCGACGGAGACGACATCATCATGGATGATGTGCTGGAACTTGTACCAGAGCTGCCGGCGCTTGCCCTCGTCCGGCTCGACGGCAGCGGCTTCAAGAACGGCATCGACCTCAGGGTTGGAGTAGTGACTGGCATTGGAGAATACCAGGCCGATCTTGAAGTTCTTCGACCAATAGGCGCGCTGCACGCCAAGCGTCGGGTCGAACGTATTGGACAGGGATTCGATGACCAAATCCCAGGCACGATCCGTGTAGACGGTCTTCAGGAAGGTGGCGAGATCGAGCTTGAGGATTTCGGCATCGATGCCGACGGCAACGAGTGACTGCTTGATGAAGTCGGCATAGGATGGCTGCAGAAATGAATTATAGGCAAGCCGCAGCTTGAAGCGCGTGCCGTTGGCACCGCGCGGATAGCCGGCATCGTCGAGCAGCTTGTTGGCAAGCTTGGGATCATGTTCACGCGCCTTGATGCTCGGATCATACCATTTCGGCAATGCCGTGCTGATCGGGCTTGGAGAGACCTTTGCATAGCCGAACAGGGCGATGTCCACGAGCTTCTGCAGATCGATGGCATGAGCGATCGCCAGCCGCACATCCTTCTTCTTGAGAATCTCGTTCTCATAGTTGAAGAACAGCTGCTGCTGCGGCCCGGAATATGCATAGGTCGTGGTATCGACGACAAGATTGGCATTCGCCTTCAATCGCTCGATGTCGGAAAGCGGCACCGGGTTCGCGCCAATGTCGATCTCTCCCGTCTCAAGTGCTGCGGCCCTTGCTGCGGGATCGAGGATGACGCGCAGGACCACTCGGTCGAGATAGGGTTTCGGGGCGTCCCAATAATTGGGGTTGCGGTCGAAGATCAGATGGCTTCCAGGCACCCACTCCTTGAGGATGAAGGGACCGGTGCCGATCGTCTGGGCAAGGGTCGGCTGCTCTGTCGGCTTGAAGGTCTCGTAGATATGTTTCGGCACGATCGGCGATTCCGAACTGCCGAGCGCGGAAATCAGGTAGGGTGCCGGCTTGGACAGAACGATGACAGCCGTCAGCGGATCGGGCGTTTCGACCGATGTCACGTTCTGAAAGGTGATGCGCCCGCGCGGATGGGCCTCCTTCAGGCGAAAGATGGTGAACTTGACATCCTCGGAGGTGAAATCCTTGCCGTCATGCCATTTCACGCCCTTGCGGAGCGCGAAGGTGTAGCGCAGACCATCATCGCTGGCCGACCACGACGTCGCCAGCAATGGAGCGGGATTGAGATTGTAGTCGAAATCGAGCAATCCTTCATTGATCTTCGGTCCGATGGCCTGTCCTGTGCCGGAGGACGTATTGATCGCGATCAGCGCCGTCGGATCGGGATAGTAAGCCCAGTTCAGGGTTCCGCCGCTCACCGGTGTTTCAGCAGCGCCGGCCCCTAACGGAATGCCGCCGAAGGCGAGGCCTGCACTACCTAGGAGCAGCAATTGATTGAAGTGACGGCGATTGATCGACATTTGCTCGCTCCGAAATTTGGCGTTACAGGCCCGATGACCCATTGCGAAAATCATCGTTACGAAAGCATGAGATCCAAAGTCAGTTTTTCTAGCTCGCTGCGAAAGCAATCCTTCCCGCACTCAGATATTCGTCCATTTGCCGCGTGGAACGATGCAGGCACCCTCTGGGCTTATGATCGACGGAAATTATTTTCCCGGAGCTGAGGAATATTAGTCTATAAATTCTGTAGAGAATTAGCAGTGCGAACTAGCGTGCATCGCCCTCCCGGAACAAAGGCGCAGCCGCATGACGACCACCAGACGACAGCTCCATCTCAATGTCGGCATCAACACGACAGGTTATCTCGCCAATGCCTGGCGCTACCGCACCGGTGACCGCCATGATATCAACAACCCCGACTACTATCGCAGGCTGACGGAGCTGGCACATAAAGGGCTGTTCGATGCCGTGTTCTTCTCCGATCACCCCGCCTTGATGACCGATCCGAATGGCCGCCCCTTCCATACGATCGACCCGCTGATCCTGTGCACCGCGCTGGCGGCGCAAGTGCCTGACATCGGCTTTGTCGCGACCATGTCGTCCACCTACAACTCGCCCTATAATCTTGCCAGACGCACACAGTCCGCCGATATCATTTCGGGTGGGCGCATGATCATCAACATCGTGTCCTCCTTCAATCCGAATGTCGCCGCGAATTTCGGCGCGGAACCCTTGCCGCCGCGCAGCGAGCGCTACGCGAAGGCATCCGAATTCCTCGATGTCGCCAAGCGGCTCTGGTCGAGCTGGGATCCGAGGCGCGAAGGCGATATTCCCGAAAATCGCTTCTGGGATGCGGCAAGCGCGCAGGCGATCGATCATTCCGGCAAGTATTTTACCGTGCAAGGTCCGTTGAACGTACCCGTCGGACCGCAGGGCCATCCGGTGATCGCTCAGGCGGGCGCCTCGGAGGGCGGGATCGATCTTGCAGCCCGCCACGGCGAGATCATCTACTGCAATATTCTGTCCCGACCGGCAGGCCGAGCCTTCGGCAGAAAGGTCAGGGAGCGGGCCGTAGCTTTGGGCCGTGACCCTTCCGGAATACGCATCGTGCCCGGCCTAGTGGCCATTCTGGGAAAGAGCCGCGAAGAGGCCTTGCGCAAACATGAACTCTTTAGCGGTGCCGGCTCCGAGGATGGGCTGATTGCCCGCTTTATCAAGGACAACGGCATCGATCTGGATGGTTTCGATCCGGATGCTGTTCTGGATCCGGAACGTTTCATCCCCGATCCCAACCGTATTCAGGCCGTCGGCATGGGGCTCGGTCTCTCGGACCTTCTGTCCCACGAGCAACTCACCGCACGTCAGGCAGTCCGCCGCTCCGAAGGCCACCATCGCCTCGTACTCGGCACACCGGAAGAAGTCGCCGATGCCATCATAGATCTCTGGGCCGATGGCACGGTGGATGGCTACACATTGCAGCCGCCACGCGCTCCCGACGATATCGAGGAATTCGTCACCAACGTCATCCCGATCCTTCAGGATCGCGGTGTCTACAGAATGGCCTACCAGGAGAAAACAATGCGCGAACGCTACGGCCTGCCCTATCCGTTCAACAAGTATGTAAGTATGGAATAGCTTGATCGCCCTTAAACAGGCAGTGATTGCGAAATGGTGGCGCCAAGGCATGGCCGGCGGCGCCTTGGCACACTACGCAACTGTCGACTCCTGGCTCGAGGATTATACTGAAGACCTCAAGAAGATCACCGTGCCGGTGCTGGTGATTGGCGAGGCCGATCAGATCGTCCCCTTCGCAAGTTCCGTGCCGCGTGCGGTCGATCTGCTCAAGAACGGGTCGCTGAAACCCTACCTCGGCTACCCGCATGGCATGCTGACCACGCATGCGGATGTCCTCAACCCCGATCTGCTCTCGTTCATCAGATCTTGATGACATCCACCGGACCGCGGCTGTCATCAACGTCGGACGGAGGATCTGTCACCCGGCACTGCCCGGTGACAGCTGTTGGTGCTGGTACGTGGAGCGTTCCCGAACTGTGCTTTCGATAGTCGTAAGTTGCTTGGTGCGTCGTGAAAGATGCAACTTGTCGCGCTTCAATTTTTCGATGCGATGGCCGATTTCTCCACGGGGTCGAAATATCTCGGCTTCCTACCTTTAGGTAACCTCAGGCTGGCGTTCGCGTCGTCTTCGAGTTTTATGGCGCTCAGCTACTTGGGGACACTGACCACAGTGTCTGAAAGTCGTCCCGCGCTTGGCTGCAATGCCACATTTGAAGATCACGACCCCCGTCAACAAAATCGGATCCGTTGATGTGAAGGGATACGAACTTGAGGCCCGGTAGATCCGAACAGCATTAAGTCGTTGATTCAATACAATACGTCTTTTACAAGCTATCGATCGGTCGAGGAAAAAATGGGGCAGGCAAGAAGACCCCTCATCTGCCACTAATCGAAATATCCATTATCCCAACTTGGCTATAACGGCCACTCCTTGCTCCACGGTAGCCGGATAGATACGGAGAAGTTGTCCTGTCTTAAAGTTTGGGAGTTTGTGCAAATTACTGTTTCGCCCCATGTTCGGTGTGTAGACATCATAGGCCATCTTCTCCGCGTCCAGGTAGGCGCGAAGGTCTGCCCGGTCGAGCACCCAGATCGGTTGTTTCCCAGTGCTCATCTTATCAATGGCAAATGTCACGCCCCCGGTAGTAAATGCAGATAGGTACTTCGTGCCTTTCGCATCTTTTTGGGACTCGTGAGGGTGTACATCGGGGCGCGCTTCGATCCTCGCCAGCATCGCGTCCCGCGTCGGGTTCGTCGAATTTGGCGTGACCAACATAGAATAACTCCCAGAAATTTGAGCTTGGGTCGACTCGGTGTAGAGCTCAGGACACTCGCTACCGGCCGCATCTTCAACGACGATCGCACCACGTGCGGACCGATGCATCTCGACCGCAGTCGCTCGCACGGGAAAGATTGCGACGTTCCTTGTGACTCCCCGCCTCTCAGCACAAAGCACCACTTCGGCGGAGGCCCTCGCATCCTCACCAGCGTCGTGGTGGCTAAACTCGAGGCCGAGATGCTGCTTCAATGAGGAAAGCCCGTGTCCGCCGCTTCCCTTGAGCTCTGGCCACGCGGCTCTGGCAACCCGCACACTGTCTCGCCACTCCCACGTTGGTTGCGTCAAACGGCTGTGTTGACAGGCCGCAGCAACAGCGGACTGGTCAAAGCTGGAGTGCTGATAAACTACACATGTGCCCAGAACCTTTTGTAGGTCGGGAAATACCTTATCGAAGCTTGGGGCCCCAGAAACGGTTCGTGCCGTGATCCCGTGTATTCTCGTGTTGGACCAGTCGTTAGTCTTGGGGTCGATGTAGGTGACCCAGGTCTCGATCGAGCTGTCCTCGCGGACACATGCCACACCGATCTGACAGATGCTGGCCCGATTAGAGTTCGCAGTTTCGACGTCGAGAGCAAAGAAGCGGAACGGGCCTGCGGGGAACGGGTTTATCGTGATCGGACTCATCGTTGGCGCACGGGGGGACGAGATGATTTTGCCACTGAGGTGACGAAGGCGTTGCCGTTCAATCGCCTCCAGCTTGTCCTTGCCCCAACGCAGCCGCTCAAGTGTTGCATCGACAAGCTCACCTGGTTCGCCGTAGATCTCGGTCGCGCGACGGTTCCATGAGATGGCGTCGGCGGGTGCCAGAGCAAGAACAGCGCGCTCCAGGCCGCCGATATCGAGATGGTCTGGCACAGCAACACAAACCGCCCGGCAATGGTCTGCAACGAACGCGTTGCGAAGTTCCTTGGCGATCGAACCGTCACGAACCGTCATCTTATCAGCGCGATCGCGCCACATGCGGCCCGTGTTGTACATCCGCGAAAAATAATGGCTCGCACTCTCCGAACCCGTCCGGTGCCGCTGATGTATGCGCTTATAAAACGTTTCGTCCGCGGAGCTAGTTGAGCCGATGTAGCGAAGGATGCCAGTATGATCGATAAGCCCGTAGATGCCGCGCGAATCGCGGGGCATCTCTGATGTCAGGCGCGGTGTGGCACTCAGCAACTGATCAAGGATGGTCTTGGCCGCGTAATCCATTATATTTCCTCAAATATATTCTTCAACGTTGTAAAATCGCCTTCTTTGTCGGCCGACTGTGATCAATCTTCTTATACCGTCCGTCATCACGTAAGCCTCGAGGTACCGTTCGACATGGCGCCTTGCCTACGGGCTGACCAAGAAACAGATCGAGGAAATATGCTGTATTAAACTCTAGCCGCAGATTTAATCGGTTGGTTCACATTCACGCCTCAGTTGTGGAGGATAATTGGCGAAATAAGCAACAGAAATTCCACGCTACTTCTTGAAGCAATTTTCACGATGCCACTGCAGGAAATGCGGATGTGGCCGCGCTGACGGCCGCAAAGGCACAATCGCTGTACCGGTCTTGTTGACCAATCCTCTTATGCGCTCCGGGTCATTCGCCTGCCGCGAAACCAAAATATCGAGGTCATCAGAAAGGCTGATAAGGCCGCGATCAAACATCCAATGCGCCGTACCCGATAAAGCGATGCCATTGCTGAGGATGTCAGGTCCATTCGCCTCCACGGGGCGGATATGGGCAGCGTCCACTTCAGCCCGCCCGCCACCATTGATGAGTTTCAGGCCAGTGATCGCGCATCGTTTGTCGTAGGCCTGCAAAACGAGCCGTCGAAACAGCCGATTGCGAACAGCACGGGAGGTAAGCTGCATCACGCGGTCGCGTTCTTGTTCAAAGATGAACGGCGTTTGAGCTGTGTCTTCAAATCCATTTGTAAGATCAGCCGTTTCAACTCCATCCAGCCGCGGCAGCTCCGGTTCAGGCTCATTGAGGCCGACCGATAGGATGCGATTGAAATCCGCAGCGGAAATAGGCCGCACCGCCGATTGCGCTCGCCCCGAGATCCGTCCGTCATGGTTCAATACGCCGCGCTCGATGACACCATCCGGGCCATTGAACGGAACAGGATTGATGAAATCAAGATAACTGCCAGGTTCGATCAGCGCCAGATACATGCCCGCCATCTTGGGATCCGGGATGACTTGGGCGACCTTGGCAACGGCAAAATAGCCGCGCGTGGCGGCAACCTTGCGCGGTTCATAATAGATAATCCAATCCCCGACGCAGTTTTGAACGCGACCGAGGTACTGGCTTGGAAACTGATATTGTTCAGCCGGACTGTCGTCATAGATCGAGTCCGAACGGTGAATGAAAACTCCGAATCCCATCCTCAGTGCTTAGCATGAGAAGATCGGCTTCGGATATGAAGTCTGTCCCTTGCTCGAAGACAAAATTACCGGAATTGCACGTTTTTAGCGGGAACGCCTTATGGCGCTCCGGGACAACGGCGACACGGTCGATTGCCGTTGACTTCGGCCTTTGCGACGGCTGGTCTCGGTCCTATCGACGAATTGACGCGCAATCTCCGCCACGTCCCAGAACGCCCGATCTTAACCCTTCGCTAACGTTCATTCCTTAGCAGGCCGTGCCCCGGGGCTGGAATCTTATCTGTAAGGGAAACCTGAATGATCATGAATCCGATGGCGAGATCCTTTCAACACAAGATCGAAGGCTTTTGCGAGATACGGCTGGCATCACTGGTAAGTCGGGCTGAGCTCGAGCGTCTGACCGCTTACATGTTGGCGCTGGTCAGCGATCAAGCCCTTCCTCCCATGAAGGGCAAGGCAGTCGATTGGACCGAAATCGCCGCTGCATGCCGGCTGGCAGCCAAACCAAGCACAAAACTGATGCGCGTGGGACAGCATGGGTTCGATGCCATTATCCGCTGGGTTAACACGAACACCGCGACACCTCGCAACCGCACGAGTTCACCATCGGGCTCCGTGCGGATCTCGAAAGCTCGAACAGCCGACAGTCGTCGCTCTGCCAATAGGAATTCAAAACCGGGAGTAGAGCCCAAGCCGATTGAGGAATTCCCCGTTGCGCTGTTCGATGACTATCCAGAGCCCGTCTCGTTTCAGGCGGCATTGGAATTGCACATCAGACGCTTTGGCGAGACCTATTACCATCTTCATCGTGCTGTTATGCGGCCCGGCGACAATTTTGATGCGAAGACTCTTCTCAGTTGGCTGAAGGGCACAAAGGTGCCGCGCAGCGTCGAAAGCTTCGAGATCCTGGATCGAGTCGAGCAACGGTATCGGTTGCCGTCTGGCTACTTCAAGGCAAAGCTTCCGCATCAGTCTCGCGCCGGCACCGGCCACGACGTCGACGAAGATATTTCTCCCGCGGAGCGCCGCCGGCTGGCCTGGCATCTTCCTGACAATTTCAACAGGCTGCCGAAAGCAAAGCGCCAGGAGATCCTCGAATGGGTTCGCAGGGTCATCATCACCGGCGCAACCGACTACCGCCGTTTCCAGGCGGCGGCAATCAGACAACGATATGCAATCCGCTTCCCGGCAATGGCTTATGGTGGACGGGCGTCGGCGGTCCCAATCGGACGCGGCGCTTCGAACCAGGGCAATCCCATTGGAGACCTTGATGATCCGGACTTGCTGTCAGGCGTTATCGATGCCCCTCCCCGCCTTGCGCTCGAGATGGCAAATCTGATTTCGTTCAAGACATCGACGCTTACGGCGGTCGGGTTTCAGCGCAACAGCGTCTGGGGCGAAGAAACGGCCTCGCAGAAGCTGGAACACCTTGGTCTCATGTTCGGAGCCCTTGCCGCATCTCCTGATGGTGAGGTGGCGGGACGAGGGATTCCGCTCGGTGCCCTCACCTTCGGTCTGCTTGTATTTCCCGGTATCTGGGACTGGTATTTGCAATGGCGCGAGCGCCGGCGTGGATTCTACACGGCCTGGGAAGCCGACATGCTGAGCATCGCCTTGTCGCTCACGCGCGAAGAAACCGGCTGGCTCAGACAGCATCCGGAACTGATCGAGAGGGTCATTCCGATCGAAGGCCTTGTCTCGGCGGAGCAGATCGCCTTTGCCAAGCGTGACTGGCATGCCTGCTGTGACGCGTTTCATGCCCATGCGCGCAATCGCATCAAGGAAATCCAGCGTGTGATGCGCATACATCGCGATCCATTCGAACCGATCATGTGCGTGCTCGAGGCGCCAAGTCCACTGGCGGAGTATCGAAAGATCACAGACGAGATCCTTCTCAGGATGCCGGACAAGGATCGATATCCGAGAGCAGCAGCCGAATCCGTGAGATCGTTTCTGATGCTGCGGCTCGGTCTTCACCTGGGACTTCGCCAGAAGAACCTCCGGCAGCTCCTGCTTTGCCCGCGCGGCCATATTCCAACCTCGGAGCGCCGGCTTGAAGAACTGAAACGCGGCGAAATCCGCTGGAGTGATCGGGACAATGGCTGGGAGGTCCTGATACCGGCCAATGCCTTCAAGAATTCGAACTCATCCTTCTTCGGCTCCAAGCCGTTCCGGCTTATCCTGCCGGATCTGCTTGACCTCTATTACTACATCAATGCCTACATCGATCGGCATCGGCGCGTCCTGCTGGCGAATGCCAATGATCCGGGAACCTTCTTTATAAAGACGGTAAAGCAATCGAGCACGGAGGCTTCGTACAACCAGACCACCTTCTATGAGGCGTGGCGGCTAACCATTCAGCGGTACGGGATCTACAATCCCTATACCGGCCGCGGCGCGATCAAGGGCTTGCTGCCGCACGGTCCCCATAACGTCCGGGATGTTTTGGCCACCCATATTCTCAAGCTGACGGGATCCTATGAGCAGGCGAGCTTATGCGATCCAGGACACCCCTGACATGATCCAACAGCACTATGGGCGGTTCCTGCCGCAAGACAAGGCAGCGCTGGCAGCCAAGATACTGAATCAGGTCTGGGAGGCCGCATAAGGTTCAGGTGCACAGGGTCGGTAGACGTCTGCTTGATCTATTGTGGTTGGCTGGCGCGGCGATGTGACGCGCCAGCATCCAGGCCCAATATCCTCGACGGCAGGTGCTTATATTGCCGGGTGCTTAGATGGTCGGAGAAGCAGAGATCGAGACGTCGATGTAAATTCCGAATTCCGGCCGGCTGCGGATCTCAGATAAGCCACCAACCGCTCGCGATCTCCAGAACTCGCGAGTGGATTTGATAAACTTCACCGAAAGCCGCCTGCGTCCATTCACAGGGATTACCCATCAATGTCGCGAAAAGTGGCGTCGTAGAGGATTCCGGCGCGCTCCAAATTCTCGCTTCTAGCGACGGCGCGAGCGAACATCCTGTCAGCCTAATTCCATCGGTGGCTTACGTAGACGGCACCTTTTCGATCGGCCTTCGGTTCATTTGACGAAAGCTCGGCATCGCCAGCGGAGCGAGCGTTGCGATCAAATAGAGCAGCATCGTTATGCCCAATGCCAATGTAATGCCGAAAGTGTCGACCAACAGGCCGGCATAGATGCCGCCAAATGGCATTAGCGCCCAGGCTAGCGCTCCCACGAGCGCGATCACTCGCCCCACCAATGCTGCGGGAATGCGCTCGAACAGAATGGCCCCGATAATCGGATTGATGAACCCGGCGGCAAATCCACCGGTCAACAAAACCAAGAGGATACTTTGAAGACCGGGATCCACGGCGAGCGCTGCCATCGGCGCAGGCCCGGCACAAAGAAAACCAGTCGTATAAACAAGCATCCGGGGAAGACGCTCCGCAAAAGCTGCGGCCATTGCCGCACCGGCGACTGCTGCGCCTGAAAAAGTCGCGAGGAATATACCAACCCATGTTACGTCCAATCCCGACGATCGCACCCAGACAGGCAGCAACACCATGGCATAGGCCTGGTCGAAGAGATTTGTGATTGCGAGCATCAGGACTAGCGTGACCAAGATAGGCTCACCGCGCAAAGCCGACCATCCCGCAGCCAGATCATTTAGGTAGGTTGCAGAAGTGTTCGGCTTCGCTGTCTCCGCCACCGTTGGTCGCGGAATGCCGAGCCCAACCAAAAGCGAGGATAAGAGAAATGCAACCGCATTGGCCACCAACGCCGGCGCTGCTTCGATCAAGGCGATCAACGCCCCTCCTCCAGCCGCTCCCAATGTGCCGGCAAGCCGATCACTGGCTCCCAGGATGCCTGTCGCTCGCTCAAGCGGCATCTTGCCCATGGACGCAACGCTGGGAACCAACGCTTGTTTGGCGGCGTCAGACGGGGCGCGCAATATTCCGATAAGGGCCACCGCCGGCAGCAACAGCCAAACTGACAACAGTCCAATCCAAAACAGCAAAGGCACGAAAGCAACGGCAATCGCTGACAAACCGTCACTCCAGATTGCGACCCGCCGTGCCCCAATACGATCGATGAGCGGCCCGCAAAACGCCTTTGCCGTCACATATGGCAGCAATTCCGCCATCCCTACCACACCGGTCAGCACCGGGTCGCCAGTTAACGTCAATACCAACCACGGGATGGCGATTGCCGAAAGTCGCGTGCCGCCGACAGATACAACGGTGGCCGCAGCTAAAGTGACGACCGGTTTCTTGTCACTCATTTTTTCCGTCCTCGGGGGGATGCGGAAACGCGTGCAAGATAAATGTGACAGGCTGAACGTCAGGTTCGTACGGGCCGCCCAGTTTCGGCGCCGTTTCCATAGCTTCGTCCAGGACGGCATGAAGCCTTTTGACCAATGCCTCGGTCTGAGCTGCCGTCAGCGGAATGCAGTAGTCACTGACAGTCGACGCCAGACGCCATTCTCGCGGTAATTCGGCATGGCGCGCCAAGGCGCTCTTCATCTGTATAATTTGGGCGGTTAATGCGGCCTGCGCAAAGGCAATACCTGCATCCAATGCCTTCTCATTTTCGTCGGCTGGAGGAAATGACGTTAATTCGTGCCGCGCGCGCCACCACCGATCCCTGGCATTCCCCCTATCCTCATCCTCCTCAATGAAGCCATGCTTTGCGAGCTGCCGCAAATGGTAGCTGGTAGCGCCGGTATTCATACTCAACCGAGCCGCAAGACTGGTCGCTGTTGCCGGGCCATTCACTCGCAGCATGCCGAGCATGCGTAGCCGTTGCGGGTGGGCCAGCGCGCGCAAAGCGGTGGCATCCGGTTTTATGAGGCTGATGGAACGACGTTCTGTCATGAAGTTCTCCCCGTAGCAGAGAAGCTTACATTACAAAGAAATCTTTGCAAAGATTTCTTTGCGGTTATGCTGCGTTTAAGGAGGATTGAAGGTCGGCGCAAAGCTGCTTTCCGAGGCAGTGGGGAGGAGTGCAGTTCCAACCATCGTTTTGCGCTCCAGAGTACGGAGAACGACACTCAAGCGATAGGTAGCGATGTGTTCAGTCGCAGATCACATCGGCGGGTGGCAACGCTCTATCGAAAGTTAGGTCTGAAGTTATAGGAACTCTGCAAATAGCAGGATAGAGGGCCGACAACGCCGAGAAAAATAGCTCGCCTTGAACGGAATCGAACCGTGGTCCCGTCGAGGAAACGCTTAAATTGTTGATCATATCGATAACATTCGCTCTATCAGTTAGCGCGTGTGGGAAGATGGAGTGCATAGTGCATGGCAAATCAGGCAGTTCCCTGCCCTCGTGAACACCGAATACCGTGGATCCTCGCATGCTCGCCAGGCGAGCTTGGCCACTTAAAATTATTCATGTCCGCTGACGCCTCGTTCCTGGCGGCGCCGTGGCATCGGTATCATTCGGCCGCAGGAGGCTCCGCGGACGTGTTCCGAATATCCTGTTTCCGTATGGCAACCTGCATGCTCTCGGGCAGTCCCATCCGGACAAGTCGTGTCTGTGATCTTCATCCATTATTTGAAGGCCGTGGGATGCTAGGTCGCCTTCCAGAACCGCTGGAATTTTGGAACTCGCCCGGCGAAAGGTTTCGACGCTATTTTTGATGAGCCACCGCGGTGAAACGCATTCCATCCCGATACGCCCCAACATATCCTCAGAGATCCACATGCAACCGCCGTCAGGTCCGAATCGGATAAGAAGCGGATGGCTCGTCTCTTCGGGACCGAAGCGACCTTCGAAGCCAAGTTCAGCGACTATTTCCTCAAGGGCGATCATATCCACAACGATCGCGATAGTGATCTTGCTGCGCACGAACGCCCATAAGTGATCGGCGTTCGAGATCGACAAAATAGGCGGAAGATATGGCATCCAACTGCGGCGCCCGAGCGGATCATTCCAGATAAACACCCAAGGCGCTCTTGCGTCCCGAAATTTCGAAACAGCTTCAGGCACTTTCGCGTCAGACCTCATCACATAGTAAGACAGGCCGCTTTCCGGGCTTATGGATCCAACGCCTTTCGCCAAGGCAGTATCGATGCAGTCGTTCAACTGAGCAGAATAACCGACCTCAGGATCTGTCAACACCTCCCGTCGCAGATCAGGATTTCCCCAAAGCCTGGTCGATGCATCGGTCTCATAAAAGCTCTGGAGGATTTCAAGGCTGTCTTTCTGCTTGCGGGCGCGTGGATTCCGCGACCGCGCGGCCTTTACTTCCATAAGGTAGGGGTCGCTCGCCCCAAGGAGACAAATATCACCGTGTCGGATCGTGTTGGTTATGTCGGTCAAGATAGCCGGCACGTTGTGATCAAGAGCGCTGAACAGAAGAGCCAGCTCGTGCTCCAGACCAACCTTATCGCTTAGAAAACCCGCATCAGCCTTCGGACGCTTCTTACCGGTTTGATAGTAGGTGTGCTTCAAGGCGAACTTGTCGAGGTAGGTGAAGGCGGTCGCATCACCGAACGATCGCCAAATATAGGCGGAGAACCGATGCCCCTCGATCCTTGTTTCCAAGAAATTTCGACGTTTCTCGCTTATCTCAGCGACCTTCATCTCGGCCTTGAGCTTGCGCACCGCGCGCTCAGTTCGGACAATCTCGCGTGCCAGATGAATTTGCAATTCCCGCAGGATCTTGAGGTCATCCAGGTTCGCTCGGAGACGCGTTAAGAGATCGTGGGCATGGAAGAATGATTTCCTGCGATATCCGATCATGCAGGACGTCCCGTTCGATCAGCGCCGCCCGCTCCCATCTCACCATCGATGTTCGGTATCGACTCACGGATCGTCAATCTGTTCGAAGCCTCCTTCACAGAAAGCATCGCTAAGCGAGAGTGCGCGGTATAGAGCCGATTGCCAGCTGTTACGGTTTCGACGCCGGCGACTGCGCGATTCTCGCTCCATCTCGTCCCGCAGGCCGTCGGGACCGTCGGCATCGAAAGTTTCCTGGAACGACAGCTTGCGTTCCACCAGCTCGACGGCAGCATTATCGCTGTAGAGCAAGCCGAGGTTCAATTTTCTAAAGTGGCGTCGAGCTCGGCTGACAATCTCGGGGTCAACGCCTCCCGGCTCTCGGACAGTGTAGGTGACTGTGATGCCTTCTTCGATATTGAGCGAAGCCTTGATGAGTCGATGCTGGCTCCAATTGTCGAAATACGGATGGAACAGTCGCTGGTTGGCGTTCTGCGCCCGATATGTCCCCTTGTCATGGTTACAGTCGAAACAGCATGGAACGAGATTTGCCGGAAAAACCGCCAGCTCAGGATAGTCGTCCTTCGACAAGTAGTGATCGAGTGTCTTGACGTCGCGCTGCGCACAAAGAGGGCAGCGCCCGTAGCGCGCTAATCCCTTCAATCTGAGATAGGTCGGGCGCTCCCCACCCTTTACCAATACTCGTCCATAAACGCCGCTGAGCTCAGCAGCCTCTATGTTATCCGGGTCCTGGGGATCGAACGTGTGAAGTGAGTTCTGTTGAGCATGCTCGAGGTAAAGGGCCGCCCGAGCCTCGACCCAAGGGCGTTGAGCCAGCAAGGCGTTCTTCTTTTCAACCGGTCGGGTGCGGGTGGCGCAGGCCGAGAACACAATCCCGGCATCATCTTCAGGGATAGCGATGTTCAGCATCAGCGGCCTGTCCGAAGCATTGTCCGAGCGAGCGCCCTGCCTTCTGCCCCCACCTTATTGTCGAACTTTTCCAGGACCTCGTCGATATCCCCGGAGTCCGCTGCGGCGTCTGCAATCAAATTGTGGTGGCCGCTTTCCGTCACTTGCACTCGGAAAATCTCTCTAGTGAGCGCACCAAGATTCTCGGCGAAGGTTTCAATCTCCGGCCGTTCAATCTGAACTTTTCCTCCAGGACGGAACATCAATGACACGCAGTCGGAGGGGACTTCCTGTGCAACGACTGGTGAATGCGTCGCCAGAATCGCGACGCCATTTCGTTTGATGAGGAGATCCGAGAGTGCTCGCACGAACGCCATCACCAGGGGCGGGTGAAGATGCGCCTCGGGTTCATCGATAAGAACCAGAGTTCGCTCACTGACCAGTTCTGCCAGCTGAGTAAGCGTCAACAGAACGATCTTATGGCCGGAACTGGCACTACCAAAAAGCTCTCCGGCCCGGCCTTCGACCTCGTTTGGTGGGAGGTTCGCAAGATCTGAAAGCTGGAGTGCCGCAAATAGGGGATCGAGTTCCAAGATCCGCATAGCCGCCTGCCAACGTGGACGGCTCGCACTGCGCAGGCAGCGCAATGTGCTTTCGACGAAGTCCTTTTGTAGATCCGCCTCATTCTTATTTCCGGTAGCTCGCTCGTCACCTTTGCGAATACGCTTCTTCAGGCCAACATAGGTGTAGTCAATTCCGCTCCTCGTTCCCGCCTTCATACTACGCAGCCGACCGGCAGCTGAGCGTGACGGGGGATCGAAGCTGTCGAACGCACTGAACGCTACGGTGATCAGGTTCGCAAATTGATCCTTTGCGGCCGTGTCCTCGTCATCATGAAAACGGAGACGGCCGAGGCGTTTGTCGCGACCATTTCGTAGTAACGAACTCAGAGAAGTCAGTAGCCGCGTTTTGCCAACACCGTTTCGACCGATCACGACATGGATATTTGATGGCGGCAGACTATGTGGCGTGACCTCGAAGGTAATTTCCTCTGGTGCGTCAGGGAACGTGTAGGTGAAGTTGAAGGGGGTGAGAATCGGATCGTGATGGAGAATTGAAACGAGCTTTTTAAAGCGTGCCTCTCCTACACTTCTCATCAACGAGGTGCCGTAAGCCTGTTCATCATCGACCGTGTCGCGGATAACCTGACTCCATATGACGTCCCGAAGGGCAATTAGGATGTCGAACCTGATACCATCGTCCAGCGCGAGCAAATTTTCATAAAAGTCCTGAGCCTGACCAAGCGCAGCATAGTCAAGGTCGAGCGTCTCAAAGGTCTCCTCCATTGGCGTGTAGCCGCCGGTCATGCCAGCTTGCATGATTTTCACTTCGCCAACGTCGAAACGTTCACCGTCGTCGTTGAAGTAGATTAGTGAGAATGTGGTTTTAAAACCGTAGTCGTCCCAGTTATCGCGGACAAGAAACGCCTCACTCTCACCGGCAATGCTCTGGTATTTTTTGGCGCGGTCCGAATAAGGAAGCACGGTGAAACGCATGGGACTTCAGCCTTCTCGCAAATCAATGGCGAAAACGGCAAAATGCAGCCACCGGTGGTGCTTGGCAAGGGTATTTTCTACCGACTAACAATTAATATTGTGATTTCCAATCTTCATCGATCCCAAGGGCACACCTGTCTTCCACTTCGCAACCGCTTCAGAGGCCAGCCGCCAAATAGAAGTTGTTAAAACACAGCGGCGTGGCTAGCGAACTGGTGGATACGGATATACCTTCCGAAATCAATAGCTGTATTGGGGTCTACTATGGATGTGAAGGAAGCGCTTGAAAGTCTGCGCAAGCGGACGCCGTGGCCTGTCGCGCGGCGAATACTAAAGCAGATAAAGCTGGTCCCGGGGATGGGCTGGAACAAGACCCTCGAAAAATTCAACAATGATATAAAAAAGACCGAAGAAAAAGCCGACGAGATCGTCGAGGCGTTGAAGGATCACCAGCTATGCGGCGAAAAACTGTCCAGCTTCTATGAATTCAACGACAGGGAGATGACCTCGATACGCGAGAAGCTGGGGGCGACTACGCCCCCCAAAAGCGTTTTCCTTGAAAATTATCCAATAGCCGTATCAGAACGAGATTTGAAAGCCGCCACGCCGGGGCTAACTCTTGTAGCTGTAGAGGAAGAAGTCGGGGGAATCGCGGCCGTCTTCGCATCCGCTCGTGTGACGACAGTGCGCGAGCCTATCAACATTGATGCAATGAACAAGGAAGTCGCAGCAGAACTCGACGAATACGAAGAAATTATCGGCGTGAAGACTGTTCGGTTCCAAGCATTCGACGTAATTTGGGTACCGGCTGACGGTAATACGATTGATATCCGCGTAGACTTTCCCGATGGAAGCCTGTCCGAAGTCGCAATCGCTGCGCGGAAGGTCCTCGTTACGCAATTCGAGCGGATGACTGGGTTGAAAGCACCTGAGCCTACCAATCTGTTCCCGCTGATTGACAAAATGTATAATGACAAAAACGAAGGGACAGTCGTCGAATTAGCCTTTGGGACGACTACCGCGTCATTGAAGCATGAAAAAATGAGACGGCGGAAGCTCGACTTGAGGGACGAAGCATACCATCAAGGGGGTAAGGCTGCCCTAGTTACGCCGATCGAGCCTTTTAAGGTCAGCATATTGTGGAGTCGTCCTATCGAGAAGAAGCTTGCTTCCGAACCCGAGCTTTCGCTCAGCAGCAATTCCAGAGCGGCAGGATCAGCAAATCCTATTCTTGATAGAGTTGTAATTCGGCGATGCATGGGAAATGATGATTACGAGTACGTCCTCTCGCGCATCGCACATCACCTGGGACGATAACCTTTGGAGCGATCGGTGACGCTGAACGAACTGAAGGAGGAATATCGAAGGTACTGGGGCGACTTGGCAGTCGGCTCAGTTTGTCTTTGCATCATCGACTACGTTGCCAGGACACCTCCCCAGCAGCTCCAATTTCTCACCTTCAGAACTCTCTCCCAGGTCGCGGGGAAAGACACAGTAGACTATGACCTTATCGCGGCCGCAAATTTCCTTTCATCATCTCGATTGGCGATCTTCGAAGCTCACGCGGTGCTGATTGATGAGGACGAAAGGGAGCATGAACTCTCTCCGGAAGAATTCGCAGAGGCCAAGAAAACCGGAATGTTGATCCACCCAGAGACGGGCGATCTGGTCTCCGACTTTGAATCCCACATTGTGCCCTTCTTCGCTCCGACCGAAGAGCTGTACCGCGAGCTATCGCATGAATGATCGGAAGTTCACGCTTGCCGAGATTAAGGCCGCGACCGCCAATCCGACACCAGTTGGCATCATGCTCGACATGGCATTTGCTGAGACCCATCGGGAACGCCTGGCGGTAGTGGAGCGCGCTATCGACTACATTGCACAGGAGATGGTCAAGAACCGTCATGTGCACCAAGGCAAGAGCGAGGACGCCTTGACGATTGATATCGTCAGTCACCTCAAGACCATGGGCATCCAAGCGAGTCATGATACGCAGTATGGTGGGCACTGCGACGTCGTTGTCGAGGGTAAAGACGAGTTCCTTTGGCTGGCAGAAGCCAAGAAGCACGGCGGCTACGAATGGCTGCTGAGCGGCTTCGAGCAGCTTGACCGTCGCTACAGCACCGGACTCCCGGGTCAGGAGTCAGGCGAGATGCTCATTTATTGTTTCACCGCTCGCTTGGACAACGTCATGGACGAATACCAGAGCCGGCTCGAAAAAGCGCGCTCCGATGTTGCTTTCGAGCAAGCCGAGCAAGGCGCTCTCGTGCGGCGTTCGACACACGTCCACGAAGGCACTGGAAGGACGTTCAAGGTGAGGCATAAGGGTATCCCTCTCTTCCACAAGCCGACAGTTTGAGAATCGGTCGTGACTGGACAGGAAAACACTACGCGCGTCTTCGCCCGGGTGCACTGGCTATATCAGCGGCATTCCGCCAATGGCACCCAGTCAAAATCCAGATTGACCACGTTAGATTCTTGGCGGCGCCACATCATGCGGTGAACGCTTTCGCGGCTTCAGGATCTACACCGTAAATCATTTCGAAATGGCGCCGACAATAGGCCTTCATCTCACTCTTGCTCCCATCTTGGCTAAGCCACCGAAAATTGTACTTGAACGGGCCTGGCCGACGGATCCACTGATCGGTCATGTCGTAGGTGACGTTGCCCGCATAAAAGGCGTCGAACGTCTGTTGGACGCGCGTCGTATCACGACCGGGCACGAGCCGCGGAAAAATGCCGTCATTGTCCTCCTTATCGACAAAGAGCGCTCCGTGCCGCTCGAAAAGAATGGATGTCTCTTGAGACGCTTTGTCGCCCGCCATCCATGCGCCGGGCCAACAGAAGAATTCCGGCCTAACGAACTTATCTTGCACAAAGGCAAGAAAGTGCGAAAAGAGAACACGGATCGCGACATTCCCCGGCCGAAAATCGAACGTCCGGTGTTCCTCCATCAGGTCTTTGAATTGCCCGTTGGCCCATTCGGCTGCGGTCTCGGCGATGACCATGGGAGCATCCATCATCGCACGGAAGGCAAGCTCTGCTGTTAGCTCGACATATTCTTCGCGGTCGTAATGGTGGATTGCCTGCCCCATCGTACGGCATTTCAGCTTTATCACTGTCGCTAGTGTTAGAAATCGCGCGCCTGGATCGGTATCAGCAATAAACGACTTATAATCATGCCCGATGTCGTTAGGAAATCCCGTTCCGGGGTTGATCGCCATATCGCAGACGAGCAGAAACAAACCGACGGTCGGGTGCATCACGCTGGCGGGACGGTCGAGTTCCGTGATCTTGAGGAACACCTCGAACGCCGTCTGATAGACACCGTGCAGCAGCCCGGATTTCTTGAAGTCCTCAAGGTCGAAACTGCCTCCGGACGCGACCGCAAGATACTGCATTTGCGAGAAGCAAGCCTGCCCCTCAAACAACTCCCTTGCGCCGATGCCCCAGAGGACTACGGGCGACCCGTAGTAGTAGCCCTCGACCTTATCCCGCCTCAGCGCTTCAAAGCCCCCTTCCCAGTCTTTTGGATGCTTGATGACATTGAATTCAGGATCGACGGTCGCGGCAAGCACGAGCAGATTATTGCCGTAGGCGATCTCATGAGCATGGCCAACCGATTCAAACATGGGATCGCTTGCCGTTGCTTTTGCAAGATCGAGATTGAAAGTGAGATTGCGAAATGCCCCCAAATCAAAGTGATTGTTGATGATCCGGTTTGCCAGACCCGACAGCGTTTCGGGACTGCTCGGCGCCGGCAACGTCATGGCAAGTTCGCGCACCGACTTCGTAAATCCGTTCCGTTCGATCAGGTCCTTCAGATGGAGATAATTGGCATGGGCCTGCGACGGATAGGTAAGAGAGAGCATCAGCCCGTAGGTCGAACCGACATGCTGCCACCAATGAACCGTCTCATGAAGGAACGTCGAGAACGCCTGGACCCTTTCCGATCCGGCCTGTTCACTGGTCGTAATTCCAGCTGGAGCTTCACCCAGCTTGCGGTGGATTGCAGGTGAGAGCCTGAGAACAAACTGGAACGTGTTGTAAAGGCCGTTTGCCTGCAAGGTCGCATGATAAGTTCCTGCCTCAGCCTCAGCGCGGGAACTATTGAGGAGTTCAGGAAAAAGATGCATCGCTGTTCTCGGTCTGAATTGCCATGACGAACGGGCCCCGGCAACATCAGGAGGCGTCGGCGAAGATCGTTTTGGAGCTCTCCGGATCGCCTTCGAGATTGACGATGTCGGCCGCATTGACCCAGCCTCGATCGAAGGTGAACATGCGAGCCGCGCCGAACGGATCACGAATCTTGAGTAGACGTGCCCTTTGATCGTCGGCAGCATGTTCGACGATGTAGAGCCAATAGCGATTTGCGTAGCGGCGGGCATATTCGATCTGCATCTTGGAGAGCGCGACCGGCCGGTCTGACAAGGATGCCGACATCGCCTTTACCTCAATCCATCGTTCGACCTTGCTGCCGTCACCCTCCTCGAAAAGATCGAAACCCTCATTGCCGGGTTCCGTTCGACGAAGCCGAGGTTCCTGAGCCAAGATTTTCTCGATGCCTTTTTCTTCAAGTGCCATCCGCTCTTCAAGTGTCATCCCGTCCGGATCCGGCAGACTGTCATTGGCCTGGAGCGCGACATAGGAAATAAATTCGCGGCGCTCTGCCTGCTGTCCATCAGAGGCGGCCGGTCCGCCACTGCCTTCGTCGCCGTCCGATCGTCCGCTGTTGCTCGTTTCGTGGCCGGCGCTGTCTTTATGAGCTCCCGCTTCACCGGACGAGCGTCCACCAACACTAGGCCCTGGACCGGTGGAATTTCGAGCGTCGTCGTCATCGCGCCCGGTGTCGTTCTTCGGCGTTTGTTGCCCTTCATCGGCTTGCGGCGCTTTCTCCTCGGGCCTATCAATCTTCAGGCGCATTCTGAGCTGCTCCAGATCGGTGACACCGAGGCGTTTCAGCTCATCGAGCACGTCGGGATCGATCCCAACTTCGCGCGCAAGCGCTGCGATCGCTGGTGGCTTGAACGTCAGTCTGCTCTCAAGAATGGGGCTCCTCGGCCAATCGAGATCTTCGAAGAGGATCTCGCAGGGTCGACGCAGTACACCCTGCCGATCGCAGATCCACGCGATCCGGTTCAGTTTGCGAACGAAAGCAGCGTCGAGCGTCGTGGACCGCAGATAATGATAGTTCCAGCTGTAGTTGACGCCAAGCACCGACTGTCCGCGCCTTTCAACCAGCTCTATCAGCGCCTCCCACAGCTGACGGGCGCGATCGCGGCGCTCATCCTCGGACAAGGAAGGAATGAGCTTAAGAAGGCCGTCGAGACCGGCAATATCGACATCCTGGATCAGGTTCTCGCTCGAAAATCCCTCCCATCCGGCCGCACGCCGAAGGGCGTGCCGATCCTCTGCCGAGAGATTGCATTCGCATCGCACCGTCCGCAGATACCGGGTGGATCCGCAAGCCTCCAGCATCTCTCTGACCTTTTCCCCATGAAGGCATTCATAGCTCTGGTCGACCAGATAGACCCCGCTGACGTCACCGAACAGGCTCGAAATCCGCTTCGAGCTGAGATAGACGCTCGTCGGATAGCAGACATATTTCTTGCCAGTTTCGCCCTGGATGGCAGCGACAATCAACGCACCCTTCATCGCCTCCACCAATTTGGCGCGTTGCGCCGCAGAATCGGTATCAAAGGCCCGCACCATGCGAGCGATGTCGTCGCCATATTGGGACAGATCAACGGTCTTGCCTTGATATTTCGGCAGGAGATTGCGGATCACGTCCTCGACGGGATCGGGCCGCGTCAATCCGAAACCCTGCAGAAACTTCAAGGTCTCCTCGGTGACAAGGCTTGCACGTACCGTCGGAAAATCTGTCTTCTCCTTGTCCGGCAAGAACGCCTGGATAACGCCGTGCTTCATGAAGGGAACTTGACGGCCATCCTCCAAACGAAATAACGCTATTTCCCTTGCCTTTCCCCGCCAAAGCGCTGGTTGGCCGGCGAGTACCCCGTAAAGCTGGCGCATCCATTCATCGGATTGCTCTGAAAGAAATTCGTCGCTGACACGCGCCAGAACCGCCTCGATCGTGAGCTCGCCTATCTTGAGCTCCTGCATCAGAAATGACCGAAGTTGCGGCGCCCGGTCCGCGGTAACCTCCGGCGTCATCCAGTCAATGTCGCTCTCGGTCGCAAGCAGCTTGCCAAGCTGGCCGGCATCGAAGAGATCGCGCACGTCTTGGGCGCGGGCAAGCCGGACCGCCGTCGCACTCGCAAAACCACCGGCGGCGGTCGGCAGAAGCGCCTCGTCCTTCAATGCCTGAACCATCTTGTCGAAGAGTGGAGAGAAAAGCGTTCCTGAGAGTTTATGCCGCTCCAGTGGCAGAGACCTCAGCGCTGCGGCATCGAGCAGTCCCATATCGCGCAGCCGGACCAGAACCTCGACCAAGAGGTCGCCAGTCAGTGCCGCCACCTCTGCGTTCCAGGCCCGATCGATTGGAATATTGTCACGGCTTGGCGTGGTCTGGTAGGGTCCCTGGATCAGAAAACCGGTATAGGTCGGAAGGACGGTCGGGAAGAATACGACAAGGCGCGCGTCGTCGATCGGCTGGACAACCCATTTGCCGTCCTGGTCCGCAACGAGGAATGCAATCTCGGCCAGACCTACATATTGCCCATCGTTTTCCACCGCCCTTGAGAACAGAAGGTAGGTCTCTTCCTGGTCACCTGCATCGCCGGAGGTCAGAAGCTTCACCGCCTGCATGAAACCTTCGATAACCGAGTCACGCCTATATCTTCCACTTCCTCCTCCCTCGATCGTCCAGGAGATTTCCTCGACGTGTTTCAGGAACAACAGCGCTTCCGCACCGAGGCCGGCAAGCCCTTCGGCGATTTCGTCGAAGGCTTTTTCAACATCGCCAGTCAAGGGAAGGATGATGAGAGTCTCCTCCGGCGCATGCGCATACGGGGGCACAGCTTCCGGAAACACATAGTCGCCAATCGAGAAGCTTTCCGGGCCGGAGTGGATCTCGGGGCTTTCCGTAAATGCGTAGACCGACTTGAAGCCAATGCCGAAACGGCCAATCGCCGTATAATCCTTGGTGCTCGCATTGATCCCGCAAACACCTCGGACATCGTCCGCACTGAACGGCGCGCCGAAATGCGACACCCGAAGAGACTGAGGGCTGAGATGAAAGGTCACGGCCTTCGAACCGTCCCAGTCGCCTCTGCGCCGCAAAGCGTCTTCGGCGTTCTGCAAGAGCTCGTAGATGAAATGCGTGCGCTTGTCGTAGCGGTCCTCGAGCAGCATCTTGCCGATGCGTTTGATCCCCTTTCCGTACTCGATTTCGTTCTCTACTCGTAACGCTTCGTAGTTCGTGGCCACGTCGATCTCCATCGAGTTACTGTTGTAAGCCGGTCGTCAACCGGCGCTCACCCTTCAGCAGCAAGGGCCTAGTCGACCATGCGCAGTTGGCAAGGCGACGGGTCGATGGCTACCATCACCGGCCGCGTTAGATGCGTCAGCGAGCAAAGGGCCTGGCCTGGGGCGAGATTGGGAAGCGATCTCCACGTCGCTTCGTTAACACCGGGGATGACTTTTTTCAGTCGATTGACCACGCCGCCGTCGGTCAGCTTGTGCAGAACCCAGTTGTTGACGAGGCCGAGCACCTCATCTGGCAAATGACTAGGAAGCTGCGTTACGAAGACCAGCCCGAGATAGCGTTTGCGGCCGCGGCGCGCGATGCGCGCCACCTGATCGAAGAGATTAGGCATCTGCTTGATGCGCTGCGCCGAGAGAAACTCATGGGCCTCCTCTATGAAGATGTTAACGCGGGTCAGCGGCTTTGCCTCCGCTCCTTTCCGCACCTGTTCTTCGCGCTCCGCATAGCGGTCATCCTGGCGCGACTGGAGCAACCGTAGGATCTGCGCGATGACGAGATTGCGCAGATAGGGCGCATCCATGTCGCTGAGATCGACGATTGAGATGCGGCCGGGTTCCAGCATGTCGTCTACTCTGATCCTCTCCTGTTGGCTGTTGGCGAAGACGCCAGCTGATTTCATCCGCCACAATCGCTTGGCAATTGCCTTCCATGAGCGTGAATCCTTTTCAATTTTCCGCGCATTCAGCGTCTGCAACAAAACGGTTTCATGGCCGCGAAAACCGTTCGGCCTGCCCCTGAAGCCGTTGGCCCCGCCCTCGATCAAGTCGATCGCTGCTGCGACAACATCGATCATCTTCTCGATGGACATTTTCGGCCAGCCGCGCTGAAGCTCGTCGATTTCCAGCGCCTCGGCGTGCTCCTCAGGTGTTGCCGGATAAATCTTTTCGCGCTCCATCGTGATGCGGCAGATGTCGTAGGCTTCCAGCAAGCGGCGCTCCTGCGGTTCGCTCAAGTCCAGGACTTCGGCAAGCACGTAAGGAGACAGATCGTCGAAGGCGATCTTGAATTCCCGCTTGTCGGGATGCCGGGGGTTGGCAGGTGTGCGACCAGAAAGATAAAGTAGCTGGCTCTTCGGCGCGCCAGCCGCCGATAAACCACGCTTTTTCAGCGCCGCCAGCATGTGCGGATTTTGCGTAGGCTCGTTCATCGTCGTGTATTCGCCCTCGATATCGAAGACGACCACCGCATTACCGGCACTTGCAAAATTCATGATACTGCCGGAGACGGTGGTACTCTTGCCGCCGCCGGTCGTCCCCAGGATGGCGACATGTTTATAGAGAACGGACTTCTTGGCTGCCGGCACTTCCACCGAAATCGAGCTGACGCTCTCCAAAAGGCCGAGGCGAACGGGCTTGTCTTCGGCGGCGACGTCAAGCCCGAGCACCGCCTTGGTGTCCTCCTGACCAAGCAGGAAAACCGGGCTATTCGGGCATGGGCGCTTGAGAGGTGGAATAACCACCCCGTCGACTTTCTCGCCGAAGACCTCCACATGCGCGATACCGTGATATTTGGGTGTCAGCACGGCACCGTGGGCGGCAGCGACAACGAGCGTCGGCGCATTGGCGCCAAGTGCGTCTGGCTCGGCAAAAGGGCCGGAACCGACGACGCCCAGATATTGAGCTTCCACTGTATTCGTGCGCGGGTGCATGCTGTCGATACGAACATAGGCCTCTCGGCTCACATTGCCTATCTGATGCTCGGGCACCAGGATCGTGATAGTCCCATCCTCCGATCCCGGCCGGTCGAACATCGTGCGGGCAACCGATCCGCGATATCCCTCGGGCTCCTGATAGGCTCCGCCGTTTTCGTTGGCGGTTCGTTCCAGGCGTTCGGAAGCGTCGGTGATTTTGTCGGCGGCGTTCATGAATTAAAATCCTTCAGTGAAGTTGGAGGTCATGTCCGCGTATTGCGTTCGGCTAGGAAGCGGAACGGCGAGCCACTGCGGGCAAGGGCAGCATGGACCTGCGCGGACAGGCCGCCCGGCTCGAACATGCTCTTGCAGGTGCGATCAGCGATATCGATCAGGTTCGGAAAGCCTCGTGCCTCCTGGAGGGCGCTGTCGGCCATAACGATCTGCGCTGCCTCGTGCACATGATCTTCATGGGCATAGAAGACACGTCCGGGGCAAAGGGCCGACGCCCGATAGACACCGAGCACGACCTTGGATCCGACGTCTTCCTGGAAACTGCGCACCGCCTGATAGAGACCGGAAGCCTTGTAATGCGGCCGCTCGTAACTGCTACCGGCGACATAGCCTTCGATAATGTCCTTGGTATTGCGCAGCACCGCATATTGTAGCGGCTGAAGGGCATTGGCGATCGTCACGACAGCAGCGTCGCTAATTTCGCTCGGCACGAAAATGAACTTCTTATGTCCGAGCAGAAGTTGGCGGAGCATTGTCAGGCTAGCAAAGGCCATCTCGTTGCGACCGGAGCCGACAATCAGCTCATGCGGCATCGGGCCCCCGTGCCCGAGACGCCAAGGTCGAACAGACCGTTCGCTCAGCATTGCCCGTTCCGCGTAGATCATGAGGGCCCTGCAGAGCATGTCGCTGATGCTGACCAATTGACCGTCGTCACCATATTCAGCCTGCGCACGCTCGCTTGCTTTGAGACGAGCACGGCGAGACAGGAAATCCAGCACCTCCTGTTCCGCATCACCGTTCTTGCGCATGATGTCGTGGCGATAAAGGCGATGGCCAATGGTGCCACCATCTCCAGTGCCGATATAGGACGTCAGACAGATGCCCAGTTGGACAACCGTAACAGGCAACGTCGTCACGGATACTCGCGTTCCGTCGCAGGCTTCGACCAAACCGTTGAACAAGACATTACGGATGGCGGCAGCGATATCATCGATGGTGAGATTGTAGATCCCGCTTTCGGTCGATCGGTCGGGAGCAGTCGGCAAGGCCTGTTCCAGTTTCCGCAGAACCCGCGGCCCCATATCGTCTTCGTATTTGGCGGCCATTTCGACTTCGCGCTCAAGGCGCGCCGTGAGCTGATCCATCCGTTCGCCTGACGTCCAGCTGTCGAGGTTCAATGCCTCCTTGAACTCCGTTTCCAGCGATTGGGCGACCTCGACATCTTCGATAGGGTCGATCGATGGCCCGGAGGCAAACAAGCTTGCTTCACCCCTACCGTCCCCCTGTGGCACATCCTTGATCTCATCGAGCGCCATGGTGGCCTCCAAAGTATTTCTCGTGATCATGCCCTATCCTTCGCGTGACCATTGAGAACCTCGACATTTATTTTTTGCCGAAGAGACCGAGCACGCCTCTGCTGATTCCGGATGGACGTAGAAAACCGGCAATCTTCGATGCGATTTCGGACGGTAGGCCGTAGCGTTCCCTCAAGGCGCCCGGTGTCGCGTTTGCCAGCGCCTTGAGGTCCTTCCATGGAGCAATGAGCTCGATGGCGAGGTCGTCTGCATCGTCCTCGATGGCCGCGACCGATCGTCTGTTAAGAGGCTCGCGATCCATCGCATGGCGGAAAGGGTCGATCGGGACATTGCGGAGGGCCGCCGAAAATCGTTCACCAGGCGTTGGAGGACGAGTACGATCGAGAACCGCGATGACATTGGGACCGAAAGCCGTTACCGCATCTTCGCGCGGTTTAAGGTAATGGAGCAGAAAGTGCGCGACCTCATGCGCGATGGTCATGCGCTGCTGATCTTCTGGATCGTCCCCGTCGACCAGAATCAGTGCCTTTCCGACATCAGCGATCACGCAGCCCCGCAGTGGACGGCGCAGGTTGCTTGTCCAGGGATCGGCGCCGGTGTCGGTGAGAAGCTGTGACATAACCGAGGTGTCGAGGCCGTTGATCCGCAAGATCGCTACGGGAAGGACCCGTGGCGCCGCTTTGCCAATATCGACAGGGCAACCAAACCGTGCTCTACCGCCGGCCGAGCGCCAGAAGGTGTCAGCGATGGCCTCAATGTTCCGTCTGGCCATCGTCGTCGTCTCCAATACGATCGCGCGCCGCAAGGAGGCGGCCCTGCTGGGCAAGGTCGTTCGGATGGGCGGTCGCAAACTGCTCGACGGCTTCTGCCGTGCGAAGAAACGATATCAACCGGTCCATATCGATCATCAGTGCCGATGCGATTTCCGTTACGTCCTCGATCCAGTGCTCATCGCGCGGGCGCCGGCAAAGGCTAAGTTCGATCAGTTGTTCGGGAGAACTGCCGAGGGTGGCCCCGACATCCTGGTTCGGAAACGTCTTGCGCCACCGCTCGACCAGAGAAGACAGAAGCGGAGCAGGCCCGCTGGCCGCGCGGCGCGCGGCGCGCTCCAGAAAACGTTCGTCAGAGTTCATCGCGCAACCTCTTCATTCGCAAGAGCATGCGATCTTTTGCTTGCTTCACCATCCGCTCAATGTCAGCAGCGGACGGATTAAGTTCCATTGCTTGGGCAAAAGCGCTCGTCTGATTTTCTCCGTTGAGAATCAACGCCAGGACCTTCGCCTCCACGTCGTTCGTCGCGAGCCTGCGGCCGTAAAGCTTCATGATGTGCCTTGCGTCGATCGCATCCTCGTCTCTGAAGACGTCTTTCGCGCGGGCGGCCCAAAACTCGACATCGGTCTGCGTGTTTTTTTTCAGAAGCATCCGGCGCTTGCCGGACTTGCGCAGCAAATCGATGGCATCGGCCTGCGCGATACGGCAGAGATAAGACCAAAGAGAACTCTTCTCAGTATCGCAGCCCTCCGGATGGGTCACATAGATCATGATGGCATCCGAGGCGAGATCATAGAGCTCATCCTCGGTGAGAGCGGTAAATCGTGCCTTGAGAAAGCCCTTGAGCGGTTTCAGTGCTGCCACATAGAGGTCGCGCGACGCTGTCGGCCGGCCCGCACGCATCCGCTCGTGGATTTCGTTGAGCTCGTCCTTCAGATCCATGGCACCCCTACCGCGAATCCAGATGGGTAAGGCGTTGGCGGGCGAGCGTGACATACTTGGGGTTCAGCTCGATGCCGATGGACGGTAGTCCCTGGCTGGCTGCCACAGCTAAAGTCGTTCCTGAACCCGCATAAGGATCGAGCACGACACCCCCATTCGGGCATCCAGCAGCAAGGCATCGTTCAGCGAGCGCCTCTGGAAAAGGCGCGGCATGGCGATAACGTTTGAGAGCGTTGCGGGCGGGAATGTCCCAGACGTCTTCCTGACCAGCTAGCCCCTCCCGATCGAAATAATAGCGACCTGTCTTTGTCAGTATGAAAATTGTCTCAGTGGTCGTCCACGGACGGTCGCGCACGCTTGGCTCGGCGAGAGGTTTGGTCTTCCGCCAGATCACGCATGACCTGAGCACCCAGCCGGAATTTTGCAGGGCAAGCGCGACCCTCCACGGAATACCCAGGAGAGACTTCTTCGGGACACCGAAGCCCGGACGATCCACAGCCCGATACTTCTGACGCGCGACTCCGCGCCACGTCTGCTTCGGGTCACCACCGCGCGGCTGGCCCTTGCCAGAATAATAAGTGTCACCGAGCACGACAAAAGCAGTCCCGGAGGGCTTAAGAACGCGCAGGGCCTCGCTGAAAACCGCTCTCAACGCCTCGACATAATCCTCGACCGAATCTTCCTGACCGGTCTGACCTTCGATCCCATAGTCACGCTGCCAGTAATAGGGCGGGCTTGTCACGATACAGTCGACAAAGTTATCGGGTAGGCGCCCTACACCGGACAACGCGTCGTCGTTGCTAACAATCCACGGCGTCGTTTTAGAGTGGCCATATTTGGCGTCCATCAGAGTGGTGGGATCGAGGAGGCCAAAATCAAATTTCTGCCGCCCTGCTATACTTCTCAGGCGCGGCCTGCCATCCGATGCGCCATCTTTCTTCGAAAGGTTCCGAAGAACATCGCCAACAGAATTTAGTTTTGCTGTCACGGCTGGGTCCTTTGATCCGGTGATTTGAAAAATTACATCAGATAAAATTTCACAAGGTTAACGCGAATCTCATGCAGTCTATACACTGCACTAGCAGCGCTGGAGAAGATCCGGAATGAATTTGAGGAGCGAATGCTCGAGCGATGGCAGTTCTACATTACCCCCCACGCCCGAAACCTCCCCCTCCCCGTCATCTCCCTGAGGCCGAGCTCCAAAACGATCCGCCGCGCCGCCTGCGGCGTGACCTCCAGCATCTTGGCCACCATCCCGGCGGACACGAGCGGTCTCGCCATCACCAGCTCGATCAACTCCGGCAGTTTTGAAGATGTCCGCCTCCCCTCCAGTTTTCCGTCCATCATCGTTTTTGCCAGCGCCAGCCGGTCATGCTCTTTCAAGCCAATCTCAGCCGCCGCAAGGAGGCCATGGGCGATGGAAAGCAACCGAGTCTCGCGATCGCGATGCCGACGCCGATCGACGGGAATGGTTTTAAGGCCGAGATTGATGGCAGCCAAATGGGCGCCGGTGGTGATGCCGGCCTGGCGCAGGATCGACGCGGCAAGCAGCCGGCCAAGCCAGGGCGCATGCTGCAAGACGGAAAGCTCGTTCCAGGCATCGAGGGCGATGATCGCCTGCAGCACTGCCGGCAGATGTTCGGCCTGGCGCAAGACGCCGCGCCACTCCTCAAGCCGCGTGTCCTCATCCCAATCAAGATCATAGACGAGGGGGTCTCGTTCCCGGGCATCGCCGGAAGCCCGTCCGGGCTTTCTTGCTTGTTCGATCGCCGCCTCCGATCGGGCCAACACCGTGTCGATCGCGGCGTAGTCGACGCCGGGGAGAGCTTCGCTTTCCTCAACGTCATCCCCCTTCCCTTCCCGATCAATCGCGACGGCGCGGCGGATAGCGCCGGCAGTCGCCGCCTGATCAGTATCTGCCGACATGATATCCGACGTTTTTCGCAAAATTCGGATACCCTCTGCGGACAAGGCCCAGTCGGGCGCCTGCGCGGCGACGCGTCGGCGGGTGCGAAGAACGTCGCGGGCGATGGTGAGTTCGTGGGTGGGGGTGCGGATGTCGCGAGTCGCGTCGTGGAGGACGAGGTCTTCGAGATGAACGAGTTCGCCGTCGATCCAGAGGGAAGCACAGGCATCAGCGAAACTTTGGCGTTCAAGGAAGCCCGGCCCGACCAGCGAGCGGGCGATGCGCTCGTCGAGGCGGGCAAGCGCGACGCTGGCGTCGAAAGCCGGCCGCATCAGGGCTGTCGTACTGATTTTTGCGAGATCGTAAACCATTGAAATTATGGTAAATGATTTGCTAAAGGAAATCTATCTCGATGTTTGAGTTCGCTACTGGATAGACTGCGCTAGGCCACGCCTAACCATCGATAGTGATCAAGTATCGATAGTGATAAGTACAAACGTCTTGTACGCGAGCGTTCACGCTGCTACAGTAGCGTCAAAAGCCACTATCGGAGCGCACAATGCCCCAGACCAGCTACAAGATCAGCGAAGCGCGCAAGAATTTCGCGGAGGTGCTCGAACGAGCCAACCAGGGTGAAGAAATTGTTATCATGCGCGGCAATGAAGTCTACGCCCGCATCGGCCCGGCCGACGGTGGCAAACGACCGTTCGGCCTGCTGCGCCAGCGCGGCCTGCCCGACAACCTGTTCGACGATGTCGACACCGAGCAGGCGACGATCGACGCAGGCGATTTCAACGACGATGTCGGCATCTGGCAGGGCCGACCAGCCGAGCGCGAGCCATGAAGGTGCTGCTCGACAGCCACGCCGTCTACTGGTGGACGACCGGCAGCAATCGGCTCTCCGACACGGCCCGAGGCCTGATCGAGGATAAGGCCAACACCGTTCTGGTCAGCGCCGTCTCCTTCTACGAGCTCGACAACAAGATGCGGCTGAAGAAGCTCGACCTGAAGCCGCAGGAATTGCGCGCCGCCGTCACCGCCAGCGGCCTACAGACGCTCGCCATCAGCGATCTGCATGCGGAGCTGGCGGCAAGCTTCGACTGGGATCACCGCGATCCCTGGGATCGCATTCTCGCCGCCCAAACGCGGCTGGAACATTGCGCTTTCGTATCGCTGGACGTGGCTTTCGACACAGTGCTGCACGAACGGGTCTGGTAAGGAGTAATAGCAATGAAGATTTTTGCGGATATTCCCGAAGCGGCCGAACGATTCGAAGAGCTGGTGGATCTCGCCCGGCGCAACGACGAGATCGTCATCTGCCGTGCTGGGCAGCCTATCGCCGTCCTCACGGCGGCCCCGAAGCCGGGCCAGGGCAAGATGGATGATTTTCTGGCGCTGGCAGCCGAGGGTCGCCCGGCAAGCGGTGATCAGACGTCAAACCATGACGATTTCTATGACGAGAACGGACTGCCGAAATGAGCGGCGCGTCATCAATTTCGGTTGAAAGGCGCGCCGAGGAACTCGATACGCTCGATGCCATTCTGCCCTTTGCCCGCCGCCATCAGCTCGCGACCCTACTGACGGACGACGATGTCGCCACGCTCAAGCATCTGGCAAAGGAAGGTGCGGGCGCCAATACGTTACGGGCTCTCGCTTTCGATCTTGTCTATCTCGAGGCTTGGTGCGATCTGGCGACCGGTTCCCCCTCCCTGGCCGGCGCCGGAAAGCTGCTGTTGAAATTCGTCGCCCACCATCTCTGGGGTCCGGTGGAGCGTGCAGAGGATCCCAGCCACGGCATGCCGGCCGACATCGAGGCCGAGCTGCGTCTCCAAGGGCTGCTACGCTCAGAAGGCCCGCATGCACCCGACACCGTACGCCGGCGACTGACCTCCTGGTCGATCCTTACTCGCTGGCGCGGTTTGAGCGGATCGTTTTCCGCCGAGTGGTCATGACCTCGCTGATCGGGGTCGAGTACGCCATCACCGCCTAGGCCGGTCACTGCTCGGACCTCTCCAGGCGCCGAGCCTTCGACGACCACGCCGTCGCTTGAACCAGCCGCCACTCAGCTGAAATTCTTCAGGTAAAGCGAGAGGAGCTGGGTCTGCGAGGAGATGCCAAGCTTACGATAGACATTGCGACGATGGACCTTCACCGTCCCCGTCGCGATGTTGAGCTTCAGGCCGATTGATTCCGACGAGTGCCCCTGGAGCACTAGTTCAACGATTGCCGTTTCGCGGCCTGTGAGGTTTAGATCGTGCCATACGGTATCGGCGCGAGGGAGGACTTCGTTTTTGCGGCGGCTTTTGCCCCTTGCTGCGAGCTGGGCATCGAAGCGCGGCGCGAGCCCGGACCAATAATGCTTCACCATGCTGGCCACGAGCGGCTCAACCCTTCTCAGCGTTGTAAACTCGGCGGGTGGAAAAACACCGGTCTGTTCCTGCCGCATCAGCGAAAGCACGACGGTAATATCGCCATCGATAGGCACAAAGAAGCCGATTTCCTCGGCAAGTCCGGTCTGGACGTAATAGGTGCGGTAATATTCGCTGGAGAAGAACCTGTCAGGCGCCAATTCGCGCATCCTGAAGACACCTTCACGGCGTTCGCGAGCGGTATGGTAGAAGGGGTCGAGCAGATATGGACCTGCCTGATAGAGTGTGACGAAGACGATGTGCTCGTCGCGATCGAAGGTGTTGTAGAGATCGATCGGCCGCTCTTTTGCCCGATAGGCGAAGACGACGACATAGTCGAAGCGCACGAGTGCTGTCATCATCTGCCGGAAAGTATCGCCAAAACCGGCATCGGTCATGGCAGGCTTGCCGACCGTCGCATTGAAGGCCGTAAACAGCGTCTCCAGGTCGATACTCACTAGCTCCTCCTTCCCGCCGTTCCGCAAAATTCGCGGAAGCCGGGTATACACCTTCCACGAAACAATGTGCGCCTAAATACCTCTCTCGGGGTATATACCATGGAGGAAGCGCAGGCTTACTCTTTCCTTAACGACGGTGGCAATAAGGCGGCGATAGACTGCCATTCCAAACCAACCGCAGGGAACAGACGTGGCATCCGCTTCGACGAACGATATCGAATTCCGTTCGGTCACAAAGAGCTATGGCGTTGTGACCGCTGTGACAGACATTAATCTCACAGTGCCCAAGGGTGCCTTCCTGGCATTGCTCGGGCCGTCCGGCTGCGGCAAGACAACCTGCCTGCGCATGATCGGCGGCTTCGAACAACCGAGCGAAGGCACCGTGCTGATCGACGGACGCGAGATGAACGGAGTTCCGGCCTATCGCCGCCCCGTCAACATGGTCTTTCAGCACTACGCGCTGTTCCCGCACTTCAATGTCGAGCAGAACGTCGCCTATGGGCTCAAGCAGATGCGCCCCAAGATCACGACAAAAGAGATCGACCGGCGCGTCACTGAGGCGCTCGAAATGGTCCGGCTCGACGGCTTTGCCAAGCGGCGCATCCATGAAATGTCGGGTGGGCAACAACAGCGTGTGGCGCTTGCCCGCGCCATCGTCAACCGCCCTTCCGTATTGTTGCTCGACGAACCTCTGGCGGCACTCGACAAAAAGCTGCGGTCGGCCATGCAGATCGAGCTGCAGACCCTGCAGCGCGAGCTCGGCATCACCTTCGTCCTCGTCACCCATGACCAGGAAGAGGCGCTTTCGATGGCCGACGTCGTCTGCGTCATGAGTGCCGGGCGCATCCGTCAACTCGGCAGCCCGCAGGAAGTTTACGACCGCCCTGCAGACCTCTTCGTCGCCGATTTTGTCGGCAAGACGAACCGTATCGCCGCGGCAATGGAGGCCGATGGTACGACGCTCAGGCTGGCGGATGGCTCAGCGATCGCCTCCGGCAAGCAGCTCGTGTCGGGCGAAGTCATCGCTGCCTTGCGCCCCGAGGCAATCCATCTGACGCGCAGGGCTGCGCCTTTAGGCGCGTCATTCAAGGGAACCGTGACGCATCGCATCTTCCTCGGCTCATCTGCCGAATATGCGGTCAGCGTGCCGGGCCTCGGCGATTTCCTGATCACGGCAGACCGGCGCAGCATGAATGAGAGCGACCTCGTGGAGCCCGGCGAGGAGGTTTTCCTCGGCTTCGACCCCGCCGCCATCCATGTCTTTCCAGCATCGAATGCATAAACCAAGACAAGGGAACAGCATCATGAGCAAGGATTATAAGGACAATCTGCCCATCTCCGCCGAAGGCTTCATGGACGAGTTCATGCGCCTGAAGCGCGGTTCCGTCAATCGCCGGCACTTCCTCAGCGTCACCGGCCTCGGTCTTGCGACCGCCGTACTGTCGCGCTTCCCGGGTGCGCTGTCGACGCCTGCTTATGCGGCCGAAGATCTGGGTAAGCAGATGTCGATCGCCACATGGCCGAACTATCATGATCCGGCAACCTTCGAGAATTTCAAGGCGGCGACCGGCGTTGCCGTCGAAGTTAATGTCTTTGGCTCGAACGAGGAAATGCTCGCCAAGCTGCAGGCCGGTGCCTCTGGCTGGTCGCTCTTCGTGCCGACCAACTACACGATCTCGACCCATCATAAGCTTGGTCTGATCGACGAGCTCGACCTTTCCAAGATTCCGAATTTCAGCCAGGCAACCGAAAGCCCGCGCTTCACCAAGGAAGGCCAGATCGACGGCAAGACCTATGCTGTGCCTAAGAATTGGGGCACGACCGGTTTCTCCGTCAATACGTCCAAGATCAAGACCAAGCTTTCCAGTTGGAAGGACTTCTTCGAGATCGCCCAGACCGAAGCCGATGGCCGCGCCATGGTGCACGACTATCAGCTAACGACGATCGGCAGCGCGCTTGTCTCGCTCGGCTACGACTTCAATTCGATCAAGGCTGATGAACTTGCCAAGGCCGAAGAGCTGCTCATCAAGGTCAAGCCGCATCTCTTCGCCATCAATTCCGACTATCAGCCATCGATGCGTTCCACCGATGCATGGCTCACGATGTGCTGGACCAATGATGGGGCGCAGCTCAACCGCGACATGCCGGAACTTGCCTATGTCCTCGGCACCGACGGGGGTGAAATCTGGACGGATTACTATGCGATCCCGAAGGACGCGCCCAACAAGGCCGCAGGTTACGCGTTGCTTAACTACCTGATGGACCCACAGAACGCGGTGAAGGAGCATATTGCCAACGGCGCACCAACCACCGACAGCCGCGTAATCGGGCTGCTGCCCAAGGAGGTCACCTCGAACAAGATCGTCTATCCGGACGAAGCGGCGCTGACACCGCTGGAATTCGGCGCTGCCGTGACGCTCACCGATCCGGGCCGCGCCGAACTGATGGCGCGATTCAAGTCGGCGTAAGTCTTGCCTGCATCCCGGCTTCCCCCGCCCCGCAGCGGGGAAGCCGGTTCTGCTTCCAGATCCGATGGATGAAGACCGAGCCATGCCCCTGCCCCACGTCACCAAACGGCGCCTGATCACCGCGGCCCTTGTCGGCCCAGCCAGCATCTGGCTGCTCGTCTTTCTGGTGCTGCCCTTCATCGCAATCGTCGTCTTTGCCTTCGGCGAACGGGCGCCCGAAGGCGGCTATCAGGCGGCTTTCACCTTCGAACAGTTCGCCAATCTCGGCGCACGCTCAGCAGCCTTCGTCAATACGCTGATCCTGGCGCCCATCGGGGCGGCTGCCTGCCTCATCGTCGCCTATCCGGTCGCCTATTTTCTGGCGGTCAAGGCGAACCCGCAGCGCCGGCTGCTGCTCGTCTCACTTGTTGTCGTGCCCTTCTGGACCAGCCTACTGGTGCGCACCTATGCCTGGATGTACCTGCTCGGCGCGCGCGGAATTCCGCACCTGCTCGAATTCGTCGGCATTGAAAATGTGAGGCTGATCAATACGCCCGGCGCCGTGCTGCTCGGCATCGTCTACGGCTACCTACCGCTGATGATCATGCCGATCTATGTCAGCCTGGAAAAGCTGGATCGCCGGTTGCTCGAAGCCTCGGCTGATCTCGGCGCTAAGCCGATCTCGACCTTCTTCGGCATCACCCTGCCGCTATCGCTTCCGGGCGTGATGACGGGCGTTGCGCTGGTCACGATCCTGCTTCTTGGTGAATATCTAATCCCGCAGCTTCTTGGCGGCGGCAAAGTCTTCTTCATCGGCAATGCACTAGTCGATCTCTTCCTGCAATCGCGCAACTGGCCATTCGGATCGGCGATTGCCGTCACACTGGTTGCCGTCGTTGTCATCGTGCTGCTTGTCGCCATGCGCATTGCCTGGCGCGTTGCCGGTACTCGGCAGGTGGACCTCGTCTGATGCGCGCACTCGTCACTTTCGTCTATCTCTTCCTCTACACACCGATTGCGCTGGTCGTCCTCTTCTCGTTCAATGCGGGCCGCAATGCCAGCGAATTCACCGGTTTCTCGACGCAATGGTATGGCCGGGCGCTGTCGAATACGTTTCTGATGGAAGCGTTGCGCAACAGCCTGATCATTGCCATCACAAGTGCCGCGCTGGCAGCGGTCTTCGGCACCATGGCCGCCATCGGCATGGAGCGACTCGGCGCCCGAATGCGCGCCATATTCGACGGGCTTTTTGCGGCGGCGATCGTCGTGCCAGGCGTCGTCATCGGCATCGCGACGCTCGTCGCACTCGTTGAGGTCTTTGGCCTCATCAACCCTCTCATCGCGGCCGTCTGGCCAGGCGATCAGCCGCCCAAGCTCGCGCTGGGTTACGGGTCTATCATTGCCGCGCACGGCCTCTTCACGATGGCGCTGGTGACAATGATCGTGAAAGCACGTATCGCCAGCCTGGGACGCGATATCGTCGAGGCGTCCAGCGATCTCTATGCGACGCCACTCACAACGTTCCGGCAGATCGTGTTGCCTCAGATCATGCCGTCCATCGTGGCAGGCTTCCTGCTAGCCTTCACCTTTTCCTTTGACGATTTCATCATCGCGTTCTTTGTGGCCGGATCGAATACGACGCTGCCGATCTATGTCTTCGCCTCCATTCGCCGCGGCGTGACACCTGAAATCAATGCGATCGCGACGATGGTGCTGGTCGCCTCGCTCATCCTTATTTTCATCGCGCGCTTCCTGATGCGCGAAAAGACAACAACCGATTGACTGGGGAAATGCCATGATATTGAGAGATCGCGTTGCAATCGTCACGGGCGCAGGCTCGGGCATCGGTCGGGCCGGCGCACAAATCATGGCGCGCGAAGGCGCCCATGTCGTTGTCGCCGACATCAGCTTCGCGAATGCCGAAGAGACGGCCGAAATGATTGCCGAGGCCGGCGGCAGTGCCGAGAGCTTGGTCGTCGATGTGACCGACGACAGGGCGCTTGAAGCTGGCATAACCGCTACCGCCGCGCGCCATGGCCGCATCGATATTCTGCACAATCACGCAGGCGCGCAGGTCGCCGGAGATCTGGAGCAAGTTGCCGTCGAAGGCTTCGACAAGTCCTGGAGCCTCAATGTGCGGGCACATTTTATGGCGGCACGTCTCGTCATGCCGATCATGAAGAAAGCCGGCAAAGGCGTGATCCTGAACACGTCATCATCATCAGGTGTTCTCTATGACCGCGAGATGATCGCCTACACGACGACCAAACATGCTGTCATCGCTATGACCCGGCAAATGGCAGGAGACTATGCGAAATTCGGGATTCGCGTGAATGCTCTTTGTCCCGGATGGGTTGACACGCCATTCAACGAACCGTTCATCGCACAGATGGGTGGACGCAACGCCATTGAAGGCTACATCGCCGAGAAGGTGCCGCTTGGCCGTTGGGCGGATGTTTCGGAGATAGCCGAACCTATCCTTTTCCTGGCCTCAGACCGCTCGTCCTACATGACGGGGCAAATCCTCGTCGTCGACGGCGGCGAAACCGTCATTTAACGAAGCTGGCCTCCGGTGCAGCCCGCCACGCAACCATTCCCCATACATCTTCAGGGCGCCCGTAGCGCTTGATGGCCATGACAGCGTGCTGAACATCCTCATGGGACCGTCCGGTTGCACAAAATTGACCGTAATTGCAGGTGATCCAAAGTCAACTGCCTTCAAGTTAGTCTGGCTCGATCGACACAGACCTCCGGCGGAGTGTCCGTTTTCGAACTGACTATCAGATAGCCAGGGAGAGCAGAGTTCATCCGGTGGCAAATTAGCCATCCACTTGTTTTGGTGATATGAAAACGCTCCGGGATCTCCAAAGTTCGCCTTCTCCGTCGCTCTCGCAAAAGTCCCCATTAAGCGACACTTGTTTCCTGACTTTTGCGATGTCGCCGAATAGGGAGTTTGCGGCAGCCGCAATGTCCGGGTTGCGGCTAATTCAGAAGATTCCAATGATCCTGGCGGGTAAAAACTGTATCGTTACAAGGAAATTGATTCCGCCTAATCAAGCTGATCGACACCATTAAAGTCGGGGCAACTCACAGCGCCGGAGACGATCTTGCCGAAGCCGAAAGCCCTCCCCTCCTCCGCCGATACGGTGCTGGCCCGCGCCGAAGAACTCGATGCGCTCGACGCTATTCTACCCTTTGCCCGCCGCGATCAGCTGGCAACGCTGCTGACGGACGACGATGTCGCCACCCTCAAACATCTGGCCAAGGAAGGCATGGGTGCCAATACGCTGCGCGCACTTGCCTCCGATCTCGGCTACCTCGAAGCCTGGTGCGAGCTGTCGACCAGCGCTCCCCTCCCCTGGCCGGCGCCGGAGAGCCTGCTGTTGAAATTTGTCGCTCATCATCTCTGGGACCCGGTCGAACGGGCCGAGGATCCGAGTCACGGCATGCCGGCCGCGGTCGAGATCGGATTGCGCGCCAAAGGCCTGCTGCGTGTCGAGGGCCCGCACGCGCCCGATACTGTCCGCCGGCGGCTGACCTCCTGGTCGATTCTCACTCGCTGGCGCGGATTGACGGGATCTTTTGCTGCTCCGTCTCTAAAGAGTGCATTGCGGCTCGCAGTCCGCGCCGCGCCGAGGCAACGCCGCCGCAAGAGCAAACGAGCTGTCACCGGCGATATCCTGGCCAAGCTGCTTTCCACCTGTGACGGCAAGCGCCTGGTCGACCTGCGCGATCGCGCCTTGCTGCTGACCGCCTTCGCCTCCGGCGGCCGCCGGCGCTCCGAAGTCGCCGACCTGCGGGTCGAGGATCTCGTCGACGAGGAGCCGGTGCATGCCGATCCGGCAAACTCCGCCTCCCCTCTCCTGCCGTGTCTCACCATCAATCTCGGACGCACTAAGACGACAACCGCCGACGACCGAGTGCATGTGGTTTTGATCGGTCGACCCGTCGAGGCGCTGAAGCAATGGCTTGCGGAGGCCAGGATCGACACCGGACCCGTGTTCCGGCGCATCGACCAATGGGGCAATATCGATCGACGGGCACTGACGCCGCAGTCGGTCAATCTGGTCCTGAAAACCCGATGCAAACAGGCCGGCCTGGATCCCGCCGTGTTCTCAGCCCATGGGCTGCGATCTGGCTATCTGACCGAGGCGGCCAATCGCGGTGTCTCGCTGCAAGAGGCCATGCAGCAGTCCCTGCATAGATCGGTGGCGCAGGCGGCGAGCTACTACAACAATGCCGAGCGGAAGAATGGGCGGGCGGCAAGACTGGTAAGCTAGGAAATTAATCCGGGATGAGCAGATGAGGTATTCAACCGGCCAGGCGATAATGGTAGGCGATCACGTTAAGGTGGATGGCATGGCGGGTATCGTTATCTGCGATTTCGACAATCGCGCCTTTCTGGCTGGCTATTCCGGGTGGGACATCCCCGACGTGGAGATGATAGGCGGTGGCACACTGTCTTCCGGAATCATGGTCAAAACGACTGAAGCAGGCTTGATTCACTACGAACACGGAAGCGGGAACATCCTATTTGTTGAGGCGAGTGTCCTTCAGCCTGCTGGCGCCAATCGGAGATTAGAAGATTGATCTCCAGTACAGATCGAGGCGATGTAGTCAAGATCCCTGGTTTTAGCGTTCTTAGCCGAAGATTTTGGAATCGGTCAGCGGTCATGCCCCGAAAGGATCTTGTTGATGGCACGCACCAAAAGTTCCGCTCCCCACCAAGACAAAAAACCGATAACCAATACTGGCCAGCGATAGATATATGCGTCGACGGCGATTAGGCTTAGCAAGCCATAAATGATCATGGCGGTTAAAATTGGCGTTACCCACCAAGAGAAAAGTGTCGGCCTTTTGTTCATACCTCTTTTCCGATCGCACACCCAACGGCGCAATTAATAGGCCGTCGCTTCGTTTGGATAGAAAACAAGTGTGCTGCCGGTGCTGAGAGCATCGTCGTAAAATCCGGCAAAACCTCGGTAAAGGTCAGTGTTGAGAATCTCGATCTGTAGCTTGCCGTAGAGCATATCTTCAATGTCGGTAAATCCATACTTCCGGCATTCCGACATGGCCGTTTGATACTCGCAAGAATCTGATTCTTGTCGCAAAAAGAGCATACATTTGAGGGCCGCCGGTTCTGATCCCTTCACATCAACAGATCTGATTTTGTTGACTATGGGTCGTGATCTTTAAAAGTGGCGTTGCAGTGCGGGACGACTGCTTCGCGCCCCATTGCGGTCGTAGAGGTCATAAGGGCGCACCTGAAGCGGACTGGCTCCTCGCCGGCGTCATGTCTCCCGCGCGCCAAGAGTAGACATCCTTCTCAGCGTCGATGAAGGTCGGCTCTCGATCCCATCGCGGAGGTTGAGCGTTTCTTGTAGCGTGGGCATGAAGATATCCTGACGTAATTGAGATGGCAGAGTGATGAAAGAGGGAGGGAGGCCCGAAGACCTCCCGGTGTTGTCACTTCCCGGCCTTGGCGGCCTTTTCGATTACGTCCGCAACTTCCTTGGGTTTCGACATGTAGACGGCATGGCTCGACCTGAGTTCAATGGTTTGAGCCCCAGCTCGCTTGTACATCCAACGCTCCAGGTCGGGGTTGATTGCCTTATCCTGCGTGGCGACGATCGCGAAGGTTGGTTTTTCGTGCCACGGAGCCTTGGTGACGGGCGCCGAGAAAGCCTTTTCAGAAGCGAAGACCTGCGAAACGGCCATCAGGTCGGATGTTGACTTCGGCAGATCGGCCGAAAAATCGGCAGCGAACTTTGAAGGATCGAGATAGAGATATTCATCCTTGGTCGCCTTGATATCTTCGCTTGGCAGTGGCATCGTTTTAGCGAGAGACAACAAGCTGTCTCCGACCTCTGGGACAAAGGCGGCGGCGTAGACCAGCGATTTCACCTTGGGATCGGCGCCTGCTTCCGTGATGACTTGGCCGCCGTAGCTGTGACCGACGAGAACAACCGGGCCGTCCTGCTGATCAAGGATTCGCTCGGTCGCTTGGGCATCGTCCTGAAGCGACGTCTCCGGCTCCTGAACGATGCTGACCTTGAAGCCATCCTTAGACAGGATATCGGCGACCGCCTTCCATCCTGATCCATCGGCGAATGCGCCGTGGACAAGGACGACGTTGCGGACTGCAGCGTCTGCGGCAGACGCCGAGCTGAAAGGGATAGCGGAGGAAGTCAGCATGGTTGCGGCGGCGATTGCCTGGAAGATCTTGGACATTTGATGGTTCCTTTGGTTGCGTTGAATTCAATGGCGTCTTGTTGAGGGGAGGCTGAGTTTCGACGTGAAGGATATTTGCGAACCCGAAGCCGCTACTACCCCCAGTCATGAAAACGATTTTGTCTTCAATTCCCATGCGCACGGTACTTCTCCTCAATAGTTGCGCCGACGTGCGCGCGATGGGAAAGACCTTCTGCAAACGATCTTGACCGAAATGGCTGATATGGCGCGGCCGCTAATGACTATGCGAACGGTTTGTTAGCCGACCTGAACTGGGTCGATGACGATGACCATGCGTTCGGCGAGAGTGCCGATCAGCGATCGATAGTTCTGGAAATGTGGGCTGTCACGATGCGCATTTAGCGCCGCATCGTCAGCATACAGTTCGTCTAGCACGAAGCGAGCGGAGCCGCCGCGGTCTTGCCAGAGATCGTAACGAAGATTGCCAGGTTCGGCTCGGCTGGCCAGACGCATTGTCCTGAGCAGATCCGCAAGATCGGCTTCTCTGTGAGGCAGGGCCGTCAGAACCGCGATAATGCGTGATTGTTGTGTCATGGTTTGATTCCTTCCCTTTCTCGACGGATGGCGTAGGAATACGGTTCAAACTGGCTGACGGTATTTTCATATGCTGCGGTTCAACGAACCGATCTTGCTAATCTGATCCGTTGCGTGACATAGCGGATTGATCGCCGCGCCAGATGTTGGGACGCATGTATCAGACCGTGCGCTTGAGCGGAGCGGCACCTTGAGCGTCGCAAGGAATGGTGAGATCAGAGCGCGTCGCTCCTGCCCTGGCAGAGGGCGCGGTAGTGTCCTGGCGTCAAGCCAGTCGACCGCTTGAACACGCGCGTGAAGTTGGCTTGCGAACCGAACCCGACATCGAGGGAAATCTCAACCAGCGACAAGGTGGCGCCGGCCAGCTTTTGTTGTGCCACTTGCACCCTTCGGTCGGTGACGTAACGGTGGGGGGAAAGCCCGGTCGCCTGCTTGAACAGACGTGCGAAATGATAGGGACTGAGGCAGGCCTCGGCAGCAAGCTGCTCAAGCGTCATCTCGTCTATGAGATGGGCCTCAACGTAGTCGAGAACCCTTTTCAGACGCCTCGCATCCAAGGTCTGGGCGATCTTTGGTCTCTTCCAACGGTCAACGGTGTAGTTGCCCATCAGGCAGGCCGCTAATGAGGTGCGCATCCCGTCGATGAACAACCGGTCCGTGATGTCGAACTGCCGCCCTATGCAGCCGGTCATGGCGGTTGCGATCTGATGCAGCGTCGGGTCAGCAACAAAGCCGGCGTAGGCGAGCTCGACCAGGCTTGGGTCCAGATCGTAGTCCTGCAGCGCGCTCGCCTCCACGAGGGTCGGAGGCAGGTAGATATGAAGACATTCGGCCGGACCGGTCAGCTCGATGTCGCGCTCATAGATTCCCATGGGCGAGATCCAGACCATCCCCGGCAGGGCAGCTCCGCTTTGCGTCTCACCATTACCTTTGCGCTGTGAACCTGCTCGCCCGGCCAGCATGATCACCACCTCCACACTCTCGGCGGTAAAGTCTGCTTGCGGTCCGGCCTGGATCCTGCGTCGCTCTATGAGTAGATCAGGCCATTCGGCGATGCTGCCGAGGTGCTCGCTACCGATAAATTTTCGATCTCCCGAGCCGATCATCGGTTTCCTGTTCCGTTCGAATAGCCGCATCCCAGACGTGGAGCTGTCGCCGTCAGTGTTCCCAGAGTGCAACTATGTCACTGAACCAGCCGCGTTCCAAGAGCTGTGGTATCGCCCGCATTGCCGGCTTTGAAGCAATCTCGTCAATGGTTGGGCAGCATCCATTCTCATGCACCAAGAATGTATTGCTCTTAAGCCTGCGAAGAGCGCGGTATTGTCCGGCGCGGTCCTGGCGAACATCCGAATACGCCCAGCGTGAGAGGGGCTCAGGGCGTGTGGTTAGGCTTACCTGTCCGCGGACATGGCGGAACAGTGGTATCCGACCTCTTCAAGAGGAGTTGGGACGCCGAGCCTCGTCTCTTTCAGTAAGGAGGCTGCCCTATCGCAAGATCTGTTCGTTGGAGAGCAGGATATGAGAATAACTGCCGCTTCGAAACGCATATGAATATCACGTCGATTTCGCGTCCTTGGCCACTGGCCGCCTGCTGCGGCTCTTGGGGTAAGGCGTGATTGAGCTGATTGTCACCCCCCACTTAAAGAAAGGACGACCAAATGACCCAACATGTGCTATTTATCGTGACGAATGCTGCCGTTATCGGTCCGAAGAACCGCGGAACCGGGTTCTTCTTTGCCGAAGTCGCTCATCCATTCGAGGTACTCGACAGGGCCGGCATTGCTGTCGAATTCGCCTCACCCTCTGGCGGCTGGACCCCTTATGACGCCTATGACGAAAGTGATGCTGCGCAAAAGGCCTTTTTCGAAAGTAAGGCGTTCCGCCGCTTGAACCGCAGTCGCAAATTGTCGCAGGTCGATGCCGCAGACTATGACGCTGTGCTGATCCCTGGAGGGCTTGGTCCAATGGTCGATATCGCCCGCAACGTCGAGGCACAGAGGGCAATTGTCCGGGCCTGGACCACCGACAAGCTCGTGTCTGCAGTTTGTCACGGACCTTGCGCCCTGCTCGGGGTGGACGTCGGAGACGGCAAGCCATTCCTGGAAGGCAAGCGTGTGACCTCCTTTTCAAAGAGTGAGGAGTATGACTACGCCCGTGAAGACGTACCTTATGAGCTTGAGGATGCGCTAATTGCTGAAGGGGCAAGCTACTCCTCGGCGCCTAACTGGCAGGCCAATGTTGTTGTGGACGGACGGCTCATCACCGGACAGAATCCGGCGTCGGCGGGTCCTCTGGCCGAACACCTGCTCAGTGCGCTCAAAGAGCGTATGCTTTAGCGTCGCCCGCGAGGGGGTCAGAACAAGATTAATGCGAAATCGTACGTTTAGGCGGAAAAATGATCCTGGAGATCGACATTCGTTCGCTAAACCGCGCCCAAAGTAGGATTCCGCCCTAAAGCTTTATGTTTCAGCACAGACCGTACGGAAAATCTGCTCGAATTGGGTTAGCGTACGATTTCGCATTAATCTTGTTCTGCCCCCATAATCAGGATCGATGTCGGTCATGACGAAGCCCGCCTCATGGATGGCGGTGGTCAGCCCGGCTTCTCCAATGACAAATGCTTTTCCGGCAGGGGTCTGGTCTTTGAGAAAAGCAGCTGTTGCCAGCGCTGAGGTCCAGATGCGTTCCTCCGGCACGTCCAATCCACTGTTGTGCAGCCGGGCACTGAGATCGCGAGGCGTATAGATCGAATTATCGGTGAGGACCAGGAATGGTGTATCGCTCGCTCGCCAGTGCTGAATGGGTTCGACCGCGCCCGGAATCGCCTTGTTTTCATGCACGAGCACGCCGTCCATATCGGTCAACCAGGATCTGACATTATGTTTGCTCACTTTTAGAGAGCCTCCTCGGTTATGACTTCGAAACGGGACAATTTCGCTGATCCGAACGCGGTGGTGAGTGCCACGTCGGTTGCGTCACGACCGGTCGCCATCAGAATTCGGCCAATGCGCGGCGTGTTATGCCGAGCATCGACTGTATGCCAATGTCCTCCCAGATAAACTTCAAACCAGGCACTGAAATCCATCGGATTTGGGTCCTTTGGCACGCCGATATCCCCAAGATAGCCGGTGCAGTAACGGGCTGGTATGTTCATGCAGCGACAGAGTGTTATGGCGAGGTGCGCGAAGTCACGGCATACGCCCACGCGGTCTGTGTATCCACCAAACGCCGTCCGAAGCGGATCCGCCTTTTTATAATCAAACTTGATGTGGTTGTGCGCGAAGTCGAGTATTGCCTTTACCCGTGGCCAGCCAAGGGGAGGGGAGGAAAATCGTTTCCAGGCGAAGTCAGCCATATGATCTGTATCGCAATAGCGGCTACCGAGTAGATAGACGAGCACGTCGTCGGGCAAATCCTTGATCTCATGCTGAAAAGCGTCTTGCGGAATGGGATCCGGCAGACCGCTGTCATAAATTTCGAACTCGGTCGAAATTGTCGTTAGCCCTGCTGGCGCGACGATTCGACTGCAGGCATTGCCGAAGCCGTCGATATAGCCCCATGCCTCGATCGGTCGGTCGAAACTCAAGGTCTGCTCAGTCAAAAGATCCGCGCGGCGGGACGGATGAATATTGAGAACAAGCAACATCGGGGTTGGTTGTTCGCATTCGTATCCAAGATGAAAGCCAGCACGTATCTTCATGGTAAAATTCCTTTGCGCCGGCGAATTGCCATGAGACCAGCTTTGGACGGCAAACGCCGGGATAGGCAATGCGTTCCGATCAGTTGAGCACAGATACGATGCGATCATCCGTTGTGACGTTGACTTGGACGAACATGCCCTCGTAGTCAGCGGCTGTTCCGTCGTAACTTCCCCACAAAGGAACTGCCTGCCTCGGATCCCGCGCCACCCCAACACGGATAAGATCACGGTTGCCAACGATACCGTTGGTTGGGTCGAACTCCGCCCAACCGGCGCCAGGCAAATAGATCTGGCACCACGCATGGGTGGAACCGCCACCGAGGGTGGTGGATCCGTCTCGGTCTGGAACGTAGATATAGCCGGTGACGAACCTAGCCGCGAACCCAAGTGATCGTGCGGCCTCCATCATAAGTAGCGCGAAGTCGCGGCAGGTCCCTTTTCGAAGCTGCAGCGTCTCGGTCGGCGCTTGCGTTCCATGCTCTTGTCGTCGAGCATAGATGAAACTTTCATGGATGGCATAGCACATCGTCATCAGCAGGTGACCGGTTTCAGTGGGGTGCCCGATCCGCACGAATTGGCGCGCCCATTTACCGACCTGATCATCTGGATCAGCGTAATGCCGCTGGACGGTTCGTTCCAGATCGAGCGCTTCGTCTGGATCATATGAAAAGGGGTAAGTCAAAGCTGCCTTATCGATTTGCAGATCAACTGCGACATAGGGTGTATGGTCAAGGCGAATGACGGTTTTGAAGCGGAGCTCACGTGAGGGTTGAGCAAAGCCGATCACTGCGACGCAGTTTCCGAACACATCATGGATCCAACGAAGATAGTCCGGTTCCGGGTCGACGAGGAGCTGGGAGCTCAGCAGCGTCTGGTCGAAGCTGTCTCTCGGTCTGAACAAAAGTCTGTGCTCTCCGAACTCAACCGGCCGCTTATAACGATAGGACGTGATGTGTCGGACGGTAAATATTGTCATCGATCACCGGGGTACGAGGTCTAAGACGACTATCACCGTATCACTCTTAAAGAGCACATGCATTGTTACATCGTTCGCTCTGGCAAGCGATAAACAGCGGGGGCGATGGCCCGCAACCTATTGACGACAATCCGGCGGCCGTTAGAAACCGTGATGCGGCCTCTCAAATGTCCCGAAGAAGCCCACGCCCAATCCCCCTCGGGCCCGCCCGACGCGTTCGCGAAGTCGAGCTAAAATCACTTTGAGAGGGCGTGCCTCTCGGATCGACCGGCGCAGCTATTCACCGAACAGCATGGTACCATAATCGGTGGCGCCATGCAGAAGATGGACGATGACGACCTTCGTGGATTCGACGCGATAAAAGATCAGATAGTTGCCATAGACGCGCCGGCGGATACCGTGGTGCTCGTAGCGGGGAACGAGGGAATAGCCCTTCGCATTATCGACAAGATCCTCGCACTTGCTGCGCAGCTCTCGGATGAATGACAGCGCGCGCTGGGGATTGTCCCTCGCGATATAATCGGCGATCTGCTCAAGGTCGTTTTCCGCCTCATAGGAAAACTCGAGGATCATGCCGATTTTTCGGCCTTGTCAGCCATCGCGCCGTATTTGGCCTCAAGCCGATCGAAGACATCGCTGGCCGGCTTCATTCGGCCAGCATCCCCATCGGCAATGCCGCGCATGATTGAGGCATCCAGCGCGGCAAGCCGGGTCTCGCGGTCCTGGACCAGTCGCACACCTTCCCGCAGGACTTCGCTTTTCGACCCATAGCGACCTGTCTCCACAAGTTGCTGAATATAGCTTTCGAGCTGCTTTCCCAGATCGGCACTAATCATGCGGTCCTCCATCTGATGTGATGCAGAGCAAGATAGGCCGTTTATCAACTATTATCAATCCCTCGCGACCTGACATCGAAGGAACTACTTTTTCGAGGCTGTTGATAGGCCGCCCTAAACGAGGGCGGCAAGGTTTGCTCATTTTCAGACGTCGCATGCATGAAAATTGACGGCGTTGTATTGAATACACGCCACTCTATGACGCGCGGACAGAACGGCCTTGAACTACCGCGTGCTTGCGCACAACTTCATATACGGCCTGTAATGTCTCCTATGAGCGTTGTCTGAAATCGCATTCGTCGAGCTTGCGAGCCGCGAAACTGCAGCTACGCGTGCGTCGGCGCCGATTGGTGCCCATCGGTGTTCATTTGCGTCGCGATTTCATCCAGTTTTGCATTTCGTCGTGACCCTGTTTCGATATCGATATACCGGTTTTATCAACGGGTTCCCTACGGATGAATGGATCAACGTCAAATGAAAATTCGGGTTAAAGCGTCGTGAAACTCGACAGTCAGGCAGCAGGAGGATGCCTCCCGCACTGGATCGGACTAACCGGTTCCCCAATAAGGACGCGAAATGCAAACTACCTATCTTTGCTCAGTTTCCGAGTATGAAGATGTGGCGCGCCATTGAAAGTTGATTGTTTGACCGGCGTGTCAGTAACAACAGCATATGCAGGTTGTTCTTGTTTTATTTAATATTGCTCCTTTGTTCGCTGTGTGGTCACGATCTTAATATATTTTCTTTAGAAGCTTCATGCCGTCCTGCATATCGGCTTTAAGCTCTAAGGATTCTATCATGAAGAAAATTATCGTATCGGCTTTGCTTGCATTAACGTTTCCTCTTACGGCACACGCCGCGACCTTGACATTTCCTGGTGACAAGCCCGTCGCAAGTATCACCATTCCAGATAGCTGGAAGCCGGAGGAAACCGACGGCGGCGTCCAGGGAACCTCAGACGATTCCGCCGTCTATCTTTCAGCCGAGGTCGCCAGCGACAAATCCATGGAGAAAGTTGTTACCGGCGCGGTCGATTTTCTCGCAAAAAATAAAGTGACGATCGACCCCTCAACTCAAAAGGAGACGCCCGCTACCGAGGTCAACGGTATGCAGATGGCCACTCTTGAGTGGGATGGTAAAGATGAAAACGGTCCAATTAGCGTCGGCTTGCTCATCGTCCAGGTGAGCGCCGAAAACGCTCTCGTGGTGACGTACTGGGGAGACAAGGGGGAAGAAGACAAGCACGATGCTGAAGTTAAGGCAATCGTCGCTTCGATCAAGCCGGTGGAATGACTTAGTCTGCGGCAGCGGGAAGCTTATCACTGCTGCCAACAGGTTGTTGAGTTCAGCCCTGCTTTCACCTTTTTCTACCCGGCGGTGACTCGCCGGGTGACCGATTTCTGACACATATCAACGAACGGGTCGTAATGGAACGGTCGCTTCAACCAGGCATCAGCATCGAATTCCCGAAATGATTTTGCGACCGACGACCGGTTGGGCGATCAGCCGCATCGAGCGGACGAGGATTGTCCCGGTGGCCGTCTAAGTCCTTTGATCAAGCGCCGCCCGCCGCTTCGATCTTGTGCCGGGTCAGGGATTGTACTTCCAGTCTCAATCTGATCTTTCCAACAATCGCAAGAACGAACCCAATGAGGCCCGAGAGGACCTGATCGACCTTTGGCGATCCTGTGTAAAGTAAGATCGCTTTAACGAACCACGCAGCAGACGGTCCGGCGTTTTGGCTAGAATGCACGCGTCCGGCCGAAGGAACGCAGCAGAAGATTGACTGATACGGCGACCTTGTCGAGCTCAGGAATGTCTCGCGAATAGTCTCCCGTATAGAGCTTTACGATCATCTGGTCTCGGATAGCGCCATCGAGGTCGAAATGAAGGTGGAGATAATAGGCTTGGCGATCGCCGCCTCGGCTCACGCTCCTGCGCCGCTGAGTGACTTGCTTCAGTTCAGCTTCAAAGGGTGCAAAGCCCCGAAGGTGCAGCAAGACGGATTTTGACTCGAAGCGTGAATCCGCCGCAACCGCGATAACGGCCTTATCGAGCGCCAAACTGACTAACCGACCAGGGATGTTATCTACGGAAGCCGGTTCGTCCAATTTGAACGCGTGAAACAATCGTTGCGGTTTCTCGAAACAAATAAGGGAGGCGATGACCAAGACGACAATGTTGATGCCGGCCCAGAAAGCGGCGATTGGCGAAAATTGCGCATCAATCTGTGTGGTCTCGGGGACAATGTCGATCATAAGTCCAATTGCCTGGATCGTGATCAAGGTCGCGATCCAGGCGAACGTATATTTGTCGAATTGATTGGCCTGGTTACTACTGCCTTTCGGCGTCACCCTGAATGGCTTGCCGAATGGTCTAATCAGGCTCGACACAACGGTCGGCAGCATTCGGAACGTGGCGAAGGTTCCGACGGCACTTGAGATTATCGGCAAATATCGTGTTGGCGTGATCCAAAGCATCAAAAGAAAATAGGCCGTCAGTAACGGCACCTGGTATGAGACATAGTCAGCAATATCCGTGAAATACAGCGGCAGCAGTCCGAACCACAGATAGGCGATCGGAATGACCAGGATCATCAGGCGAACCAGATATTGGACTATCCATGAAATAGGCAGGAACATGATTCGCTGAAACAAAGACAGGCCTGGGCCGCGCAACGGGCCATTGTGCAAGTAAAGCGTCTGAATGCCGCCTTGGCACCAGCGTTCGCGTTGCACAAAATAGCCGGTCAGGTTTTCCGCAGCGAGCCCCATTGACAGCCGCTCGTTCAAGTAGCGCGTCTTATAGCCTTCGTTGAGCATGGAGAGCGTGGTTAGCAAATCCTCGGTGATCGACTCTGTCGGAAAACCACCGATCGCGTCGACCGCCTTGCGCCGAGCGATCGAGCATGAACCACAGCAGAAACTGACATCCCATCCATCGCGGCTGGGCGCGATCTCGTCAAAAAACAGACGCTGCTCGTCGGGCCATATGTTCTCCAACCCCAGGTTCGTCTGAACCGGATCGGCATTGAAAAAGTGCTGGGGCGTCTGGACGATACCGATGCTCTCGTCGGAAAAGAAGGGCAGTGTACGACGAAGAAAGTGCCGGTAGGGCACGAAATCCGCATCGAAGACGGCAATGAATTCGCCCGAGCTGACTTTGAGACCGTTATTCATGTTGCCGGCCTTGGCGTGGGCATTGTCGCTGCGCGTTACGTGGATGGCATTTTTCTGGTCGCAAAAGGCCTTCAACCAATCCCGACGTTGGTCGTCGAGAACGTAGACTTTGAGTTTGTCTGCAGGGTAATCGAGCGACAATGCGCCGACGATTGTTCGTTCCAAAACGTCGAGTGGCTCATTGTAAGTAGGTATGAAGACGTCCACTGTCGGCAGTTCGCGTTCGTCATGCGAAAAAAAGACCTTGCCGAGCTCGTCCGTCTCGAGGCTCCGGTCGACGTAGCGGCTCATGAGGATGAGGAACAGCACAACGTCGGAAAATGCCAGCAGCTCGACGATAAAAACGAGCCATACCCAATAAAAGTTGGCTCCGCCATATGGATAAGGAAGAACGGTCTGCGTGAATCGCCAAAGCATGTAGCGCAATGCGACGAACGCGACGAACCCACAGGTGACGGCCCTCGTCCAACTATGATGGCGCGACCAATTGAATGGTCCGAGAAGAAAGAAGGCCATCACAAGAAAGGTCGGAGCAAGTGCTAGAAGATACTGAACCACAGGTTCTTGACCCAATTCGAAAAACCGAATCCATGTCTTGGAAAGCGGACCTGGACCGAACGTCCCACTTGGCAGAAATTTTCGAAGTCACTGTTCATGAAGGAAGGTTCGAGCCGAACCCTGATGCGGGCATTGCGTTGCGCTGTAACCGGCAGGCTGGCCGCAAACGAATCGGTTTCCGTGGTTGCCGAGCTGCCCTTTACGGAGACGACCGAGCCTTTGAAAACGTCGCTGCGTCCAAGCAAACGGACCTGCGCGGCCAGTCCTGGATAGATTTCGTCATAATCGACCTCGGGGACAAGGATGTCGACAAACAGTTCCCGGCAGTCGAGGATTCGCATAAGCTCGTTATTGAGCACGACGTTGGAGCCATTGACGATGCTTCTGCTCCATACGACTCCGTCGAACGGAGCCGTCGCAGTGGCGGATTCGAGGCTGCTGACGCGGATGCCCTCCTCCGTCAGTTGCTTTTCGACTTCGGCGGCGCGCGTTTCGTTCTCCGCGATCCGGGAATTAAGGTCGCTGATATGAACTATGACCTCGTCCTGGCGCTGCCGTGAGTAGGGGACGTCATTTTGCCCATCTCCGAAGACAAAAATGCCCTGCCGAACAGCGTCTAGGCGCTGCTGCAATTGATCAACGGTCAGATTGCTGACCTGGACCTCGCCCCCGGTCGCTGCGCCAGCGGCGCGCGCTGCATCCACCATCCGCTGCGTGAGAATACCCTTGGATTCGAGTTCTTCACGACGGCCGAGATCGACCTGCGCGGCGAGATCTTGAGCCTGTGAGACTTCGACCCTCTTTCGTAAAATTGCAACTTCGCGCTCAAGATTGGAAATCGTCGCCTTCTTGAAGATTTCCAGGCGATTTCCCAGTTGATCGCGAAGCTGCGTGAGATCGTCGCGTTCTTTCTTCAAAGCTGCGACGCGATCAAGGGCGGTATTGCGCTCTGCCTCAAGGGACGCGAGAACTGCGCGGTTCACGCGTGAATTGCTGATTTCAATGAGTTCCTGGCCAGCTTTGACAGGAATGCCGACCTTTACTGGCTCTCCTGAAATCACGCCATCGATAGGAGCGTTGAGGAGCGCAAGGCGGGCGTTGACGGTGCCATCTCGGCTTGTATAGCCGGTGATTGCCGGTAGGGAGACGACAATTGCAAGCGCCAGCAGCAAGAGGCCGACGGTGACACGGGTAATGCGATGATTCCAAATCATGTCAGCTTATTAGACCATCGGGTTAGCGGTGATCGGTCCGCCGACCTCGGCCGACAGAAATGCAACTAAGTCTTGTGTAATTTAGCTTGAAGGAATTTAACGGGCAAGTGGCCGCGATGCGTTGGTGTTAATGAATCGGAAGGCGCTGTCTCATTAGTGGCCGGCGGAGGCCCGGGCGCCGACGTCCACCTGCCGGAAAATGTCGTCGCCGAGTGGATACAGATTCACCCCTGGAGCTGCCAGTCCACTATCCGCCCCGCATTGCTCGTTCCGTCAAAGCCGATGTCCGATATTTAGGAATTTCAAACGGTTCCCTTTTGTAACGCTAGAGTCGTCGGTTCGGCTCTCTTCAAGAGCATAAAAATGAAAGGAATCTTGGAGAGGGTTCGAAAACTCGCTGTGGATATTGTCATTCAAATGCATTATCTTTGTGCTGAATGTGAGGATCGTCATGGCCGCCAACGCACTTGTCCAAACACGTATTGATGCTGAAGTTCGCGATCGTGCCTCAGCCGTTCTTGAGAGGATGGGCCTTACGGTATCGGACGCGGTTCGGATCTTACTCACCCGGACGGCCAATGAGGGTGCTCTGCCACTTGAACTTTTCTCAGGCAGTGAAGCTCACGACGCTTGGTTTCGCACAAAGGTGTTGGAAGCGTTGAACGATACTCGGCCCGATATTTCGGATGATGAAGTCGAGGCACATTTCGCTAAGCGTCGAGCTACGGCACGCCTCAGAGCGGATGACCGCAAATCGTGAAGCTGACGTGGTCTGCGTTCGCTCTGTCGGATCGCGACGCCATATTCACCTACATCGAGGCAGATAATCCTTCAGCCGCTGTCATGATCGACGAACGGATCATGGCTGCCACTCACCGCTTGACCGATTTTCCCACAAGCGGTCGCGTTGGAAGAATTGCAGGGATGCGCGAATGGCGATCAAGGGAACGCCTTATATCGCGGTATATGCCGTTACGGAGACGGCAATTCGTGTCCTTCGCGTCCTCCACGGCTCGCAGGAATGGCCAGAGATTTTGCCGATAGCTGACTTCTAGCCCGACGCGCTGCCTTCAGGTCCTCTGCGATGACCGCCGCCTCCATATCGAGCCATAGTTGGCAATCTCGTGAGATCGCCGCAGGTTCGCATCAGGTAGGGATTGCCGTTAGTTGTCGGTCAAGATCCTTAGCTTAATGCCCAGAAAGTATCGGGCTTCCGGTTCGATTCCCATCAACTGCAACGCAATCTGCGCCCTTTGCTAACAGCCAATCAGGCCTGAAGAATGTGCCTGCGCGTCAGTTCCATCAGGTGACCGACATCACCTCTCTCTATCGCATCAACCATCTGCTGGTGTTCGCGACCGGATTGCTCTATGCGGGCGCGCGTTCGCCACTGCGACACCGGCGCCGAAGACGTTCGCTGCCTGATTTCCGTGATCAGTTCCACGAGTTCCTGATTGCCGGCGAGAGCGAGCAAATGGCGGTGGAAGGCAAGGTTGGCTTCGTAAAGCTCAAGCATGGTGCCGTTCAGAACCAGATCGTCGAAGCGTGAGGAGAGAACCCGCAAATTCGCGATATCCGCCGCGCTCGCGTTCGCAACGATACGGTCGCTGACCGCGACCTCGAGAATGACGCGAATGTCGCTGACCTCCTGAGCCCGGCGTCCGTCCTGCTCATGGACGTGATAGCCACGATTGGGAACATGCTCCACCAGGCGCTTCTGCACCAGCCGGTCAAGCGCCCGGCGGACCTCGGGACGGGTGCAGTTGTATCGTCGTTCGAGATCGATCTGCTTCAGCCATGTTCCGGGCGGAAGCCTGCCGGCGAGGATATCCTGGAGAATGAGCTCGGTCACATCCGGCGTCTCCGCCTCGTGTGCTCGCGCAGTCGCCTCTGCTTCCAGCGAATTCATGCAGTTCTCCCCAGCCTTCCGTTTTCGGCGACGACTATCATAGCTATCCTTTGCTTCACAACGAGCCCGAATCTCGGTGCTGAAAAAATATTCATGCACATCTCTTGCGCACCCATTTCAATTGGCGCATAAATTGGCGCCAATTTGGATACCATTATATGAGGCGGCTTGTAAATCCATGCAAAATTCCGATGCGGTCTGGGAAATCGTCGAAAAAAAGCGCGCGGCCTTCTTTGAGCTGAGTGACCGGGTCTGGGACATTCCGGAGACGAATTACCTGGAGTACCAATCCGCCGAAGAGCATGCACGCCTGCTGGAAACTGAAGGTTTTCACGTCGAGCGCGGACTTGCTGGCTTGCCGACAGCAGTCATGGGAGAGGCCGGCGAGGGTGGGCCGGTCATCGCGATACTGGGTGAATTCGACGCGCTGCCGGGGCTGAGCCAGGAGGCGGGGGTTGCCGAGGAGCGGCCGCTGGTCGACGGCGGCAATGGTCATGGCTGCGGTCACAATATGCTCGGTGCCGGATCGATGCTCGCTGCCGCCGCCGTCAAGGATTTCCTTGCGGAGAACGGCTTGAAGGGGCGGGTGCGCTATTATGGATGTCCCGCTGAGGAGGGCGGCTCCTCGAAGGGCTTCATGGTCCGCGCCGGTGTTTTCGACGATGTCGATATCGCAATCTCCTGGCATCCGGCCGCCTTTGCCGGCGTCAACAATCCCATCTCGCTCGCCTGCAACGAAATCAATTTCCATTTTTCAGGCCGCGCCTCGCATGCCTCCGCCACGCCTCATCTCGGCCGCAGCGCTCTCGATGCGGTGGAGTTGATGAATGTCGGCGTCAACTATATGCGCGAACACATGCCTTCGACCGCGCGCATTCACTATGCCATCACGGATGCAGGTGGCGCGGCGCCCAACGTCGTGCAGGCGCGCGCAACCGTCCGCTACCTCGTGCGAGCGAGAACCTTGCCGGAGCTCCTGTCCCTGGTTGCTCGCGTCAAGAAAGTTGCCGAAGGTGCGGCGCTGATGACCGAGACGACGGTTCGTAGCGAGATCATCAGCGGCGACGCCAATCTTGTCGGCAACACGCCGCTCGAAGAATGCATGTTCTCGCATCTGCAGCGGCTCGGGCCGCCGGTATTCGATGATGCCGACCGGGAAACGGCCCGCAAGTTTCAGCAGACCTTCAATGCGGAGGATATCGCAGCCTCCTATGGCCGTTTCGCGCTGAAGCCGAAGAAGGATCAGCCGCTTTGCGAGGAGATTTTCCCGCTGAATGCCGGCGATGGCACACTGGTCGGCTCCACCGACGTGGGAACCGTCAGCTGGGTGGTCCCAACAGTGCAGATGCGCGGCGCAACCTATGCCATCGGCACGCCCGGTCATTCCTGGCAGCTGGTCGCCCAAGGCAAGCTGCCGGCTGCTCACAAGGGGACCGAGCACGCCGCCAAGGTGATGGCAAGCACGGCGGCCGATCTCATCCGTAATCCCGAGTTGATCGAAGCCGCCAAGGCCGATCACAAAGCTCGCCTTGAAGGAACGCCGTTCGTCAACCCGATCCCCGATGACGTCGAGCCGCCGCTGCCGGAGAAGGCCCATGCCTGACTTGACCCTGCAGCCAGATCGCGAACGCTTGATGGCGCATATCCGCGAGTTCGCCCTCCGGGTGAAATTATCCGGAACGCCGGAGGAGCTTGAGAGCTTTCATTATCTTCAGGCGCAGATGGACAGTTACGGATATCGCACACAGCTGCTGTCGCACGACGCTTTTATCAGCCTGCCCGGCGCGGCAAAAGTTGAGATCGAAGGCAAAGGTCTTCGTTGCATTACCCATTCGATGTCTGTTTCGAGCTGGGCAGGAGGTATAAGCGGCGACCTCGCCTATGTCGGCGAAGGTACGGAAGCCGATTTCGTCGGCAAGGACGTCGCCGGCAAGATCGTTCTGGTCGATGGAATTGCCACGGAAGAAGTCGCTGCACTTGCGAGTGCGGCTGGCGCTTGCGGCCAGCTTCATGTGAGCCCGAACGAACATCTCTACGAAATGTGCGTGTCGCCGGTCTGGGGCAGCCCGTCGCAACATACGCGGGCCCAACTCCCGAAGACCGTGATCTGCACGATTGCCAGGGAAGATGGCGTGCGCCTGCGCGAACGGCTCGCCAGAGGTGAAAAGGTGCGCGCAACGCTCACGGCAAAGGTCGACACTGGATGGCGCAAGACGCCGCTCCTTGTGGCCGATCTTCAGCCGGCGGGTGAGGACGAGCCATTCGTGCTGTTTTCAGGCCATCACGACACCTGGCATTTCGGTGTCATGGACAATGGCGGCGCCAACGCGACCATGCTGGAGGCGGCGCGCCTGCTTGCGCTTCAGGCAAGGGATTGGCAACGCGGCTTGCGCATCTGCTTCTGGTCGGGCCATTCGCACGGACGCTACTCCGGTTCTGCCTGGTATGCCGACGAATATTTTGACGAGCTCGATCGCCGTTGCATGGCCCACGTCAACGTCGATTCCACCGGCGGCGAGGGCGCGACTATCCTCACCAATTCCGGTGTCATCGATGAATTGAAGCCTCTGGCAGCCGAGGTAATCGAGCGGCTGACCGGGCAAAAGCATGCCGGCAGACGTCACGGCAGAGCCGCGGATCAATCCTTCTGGGGTGTCGGCATCCCCTCGATGTTCGGAAGTCTCAGCCATCAACCGCCCGGTCCCGTCAAGATGCTGACGGCGCTCGGCTGGTGGTGGCATACACCGCACGACACGGCAGAACATATCGATCCCGACAATCTCTATCGAGATACGCAGATCGTGCTTCAGATACTTTGGCGCCTGCTGACCTCGCCGATCCTGCCGTTGGACTATACCGTTTATGCGGATGCCCTCGGCAAACAGGTCGCTCAGCTGCAGACGGAGCTTGCGGGCCGCATTGACATCGCGGTTCTTGCAAAGGCCATCGACGAGCTGGGCATCAACGCGAAAGCCATATTGCAGGCAAAGGACCTATCCGCCGCCACGGCGGCGCGTATCAATGCCGCGCTCATGCGCGCCAGCCGCCATCTCGTGCCGCTGAACTATACGAGCGGCGAGCGCTTCCATCATGATCCCGCCCTCCCGCACGCGGCATGGCCGTCGCTGGAGGGGCTGCGAGCGCTGGCGGCCCTACCCGTGGCATCGCCAGAGACAGCTTTCTACGCCGTCCATGCCCGTCAGGTGAGAAATCGCCTCGCCCATGCGCTGAGGCAAGCCAACGCAGCATTACGTGCAGGCCTGGAGGACTGACGCAGTCATATCTCACACTAAAAAAGGCACTTCGAGGCCGAAAAGAGGGAACTGAAAATGAGGAATAGAAACCTGTTTGCTGCCGTGTTCAGCGCCATTGCCTTCCTCGCTCCGCTTGCGGCCGGCGCCAAGGAGTGGACGCATGTCAAGGTCGGCATCGAAGGCGCTTTTCCGCCCTGGAACCTCATGGATTCCAGTGGCAAGCTGGCCGGCTTTGACGTCGATCTCATCAATGACCTTTGCAAGCGCGCCAAGGTCGATTGCGAACTGATTGCCGGCGAATGGAATGCGATGATCCCGAGCCTCAATGCCGGCAAGTTCGATCTGGTAATGACGCTCGGCATCAATGAGAAGCGCAAACAGGTGGTCGATTTTACCGTGCCCTATGCAAGCGGTGTCGCGAGCTTCCTGCTCGTCAAGGATGGATCGGTTTCACGCTTGCCGATGACGGGTGAGCGGCTAAATCTCAACGACAAGGCGAAGGCGGATCCGGTTATGGCGGCGATCGGCAAGTCCTTGAACGGCAAGACGATCGGCGTGGTACAATCGACCAGCCAGGAGCAGTTGATCACCGCCTATTTCGGCTCCGATGTCACCGTGCGCGCCTATAAGAACTCCGGCGAACGCGATCTCGACCTGAAGGCAGGACGTATCGATGCCGCTTTCGACAGCGGCGTCTATGAGACCTCCGTCCTCGGCAAGCCGGGCAACGAGGACCTGATGATGTCGGGCCCGATGGTCAAGGGCGCGATGCTTGCGACGGAAGTGGCGCTCGGCATGCGCAAGGGCGAAACGGATCTGAAGGCCAAGTTCGATGAGGCCATCAAGCAGGCCGCCAAGGACGGAACGATCAAACAGCTCTCGGAAAAATGGAGCAAGATCGACCTGACGCCGACGTTCGACGCCAATTGAACGCCCTCGCGAGACATCGTCCCTAGCTGAGGCTTAGACAATGATACGATTTGCCAGAATCTGCTTTACCCGGGCAGCATCATGAACCAGCCAGGCATATTCGAACTTGCCGGCTTCGGCCCGGACGGCTGGGGGCATGCCCTTCTCGCCGGGGCATGGATGACGGTCCTGGTCGCGATTGCCGGCTATGCTGTCGGTGCCTTCATTGGGACCTTCGGTGCCTGGGCGAAGATTGCCGGCAATCGCTTTGCGCGCACGGTGGCCGATGCCTACACGACCGTATTGCGCGGCATTCCCGATCTGCTGGTCATCTATCTCTTCTATTTCGGGGGAAGCGCTGTCGTCACGGCGATTGGCAAGCTTTTCGGGGCGGAAGGCTTTCTTGGTTTTCCCGGATTTCTTGCCGGCTCGCTTGCCGTGGGCGTCACCTCGGGTGCCCAGTTCACGGAGGTGCTGCGGGGTGGGTTCAAGGCGGTGCATCCCGGTGAAATCGAGGCTGCCATTGCTTGCGGCATGCCGCGCTGGCTTCGCCTGCGGCGGATCATTGCGCCGTTGACCCTGCGTCATGCGCTTCCAGGCCTCGGCAATGTCTGGCAGGTCGTGCTGAAGGAATCGGCGCTGGTATCGATCACCGGCGTTGCCGAACTCTTGCGTCAGGCTCAGGTCGGTGCCGGCTCGACCGGGCTTCCGTTCGATTTCTATCTGATCGCCGGCGCGATCTATCTGATGATCTCGACGTCTTCGAGCCTCATCCTTCAACAGGCCGAGCGGCGGTTGTCGCGCGGCGTGAGGAGGCGTTGATGGATTGGCAGTTTCTCGCAGAAACATTCCTGAGCCTGATCGCCGCGATCCCCCTGACGATCGAGCTTGCCGTAACGTCGATCTGCCTCGGCGCCATCCTGGCACTGCTGCTGGCGCTGGCGCGCCTTTCCGGCATCGCCGTGCTGGATTGGTTCGCGCGGCTCTATGTCTTTATCTTCCGCGGCACGCCGCTATTGGTGCAGATATTTCTCATCTATTACGGCCTCGGCCAGTTTCCGGCCATACGGCACAGCATTTTCTGGCCGTTCCTGCGCGATCCCTACTGGTGCGCTGTTCTGGCGCTGACCTTGAATACCGCGGCCTATGCCAGCGAAATCATTCGCGGCGGCCTGCTTTCGGTACCGCACGGTCAGATCGAGGCTGCTCGTGCTTGCGGCATGCATCGCTTTCTGATGTTTCGCCGGATCATATTGCCACTGGCGATCCGCCAAGCCTTGCCCGGCTATGGCAACGAAATGATATCGATGGTCAAGGCGACGTCGCTTGCCTCGATCATCACGCTGATGGAGGTAACGGGCGTCGCCGCCAAGATCATCTCGGAAACCTATAGGGCAATCGAAGTTTTCGTGGTCTCCGGAGCAATCTATCTCCTCATCAATTTCGTGCTGACGCGTCTCATTCAATTTGCCGAATACCGGTTGAGCCCGCATTTGCGCGCTCCTCTGCTCGTCACGCGAGAGAGTGCCGCAACGGCGACCCCTGCAGGAGAATCCCAATGACGGCCATGCCAATCGCACTCAGCGTGCGCGACATGCATAAGAGCTTCGGGCCTGTCGAGGTCCTCAAGGGCATTTCCCTCGATGCGATGGAAGGCGATGTCGTCTCGATTCTCGGCTCGTCCGGTTCGGGGAAATCGACATTTCTTCGCTGCATCAATCTGCTGGAGACACCGGATTCCGGTGAGGTGACCGTCTCGGGCGAAACGATCCGCATGCAGCGCAACGCCCGAGGCGCGCACCGTGCGGCGGATGGAGAGCAGGTCGACCGGATCCGTTCGCAGCTCGGAATGGTGTTCCAAAGCTTCAATCTCTGGTCTCACAAGACGATCCTCGAAAACCTGATCGAGGCGCCGATCCACGTTCAGCGCCGCTCGCGCGCCGAATGTATAGAGGAAGCCGAAGCCCTGCTCGCCAAGGTCGGCATTGCCGACAAGCGCAATTTCTATCCTGCCCATCTCTCCGGCGGCCAGCAGCAGCGCGCCGCCATTGCCCGCGCTCTCGCCATGCACCCGAAGGTGATGCTGTTCGACGAGCCGACGTCGGCTCTCGACCCCGAGCTTGTCGGCGAAGTGCTGCGCGTCATGCGCTCTCTTGCCGAGGAAGGGCGCACGATGCTGGTCGTCACGCATGAGATGGGTTTTGCGCGCGACGTCTCCAGCCGCGTCATCTTCCTGCACAGGGGCGTCGTCGAGGAAGACGGCAAGCCCCAGGACGTCTTTTCGAACTCGCAATCGGAGCGCTTCCGCCAGTTCATCAGCCAATAACGCATCACGCTCAATCAAGAAGGGGAACTCGAGCATGAAATACCTGACTGCAATTTTGACGGCGTTCATGATGATCGCCGCCTTGGCCGTTTCGACGGCGGTACGCGCTGAGGAAAAGAAATGGACACATGTGACGATCGCGACCGAAGGCGCTTTCCGGCCGTGGAACTTTACCAAGGCTGACGGCAGCCTCGACGGCTATGAAATCGAGCTGATCAAATATTTCTGCGCCCATATGAAGGTTGAATGCACGACCGTGATCCAGCCCTTTGATGGCATGATCCCGGCGCTGAATGCCGGCAAGTTCGATGCGATCATTTCCGGCATGTCGGCGACTGCCAAGCGTGAAGAAGTCATTGCCTTCAGCGATTCCTACGGTACGACCGGGCAGACTTTTGCGACATTGAAAGACTCCCCACTTGCCAACCTGCCTTTGAAGGGCGAAGTCTTTTCGCTCGCAACGGACGAAGCCGGCGCCGCCAAGGCGGTGAAGGAGCTTGAACCCTTGCTCAAGGGCAAGACGATCGGCGTGCAGACCGCATCGATCGCTGCGACTTTCCTGGATAAATACCTGAAGGGCGTTGCCGAGATCCGCGAATACAAGACCACCGAACAGCATGATCTTGATCTGAAGGCCGGCCGCGTCGATATCATCATGGCGTCCATGGCCTATCTTTCGACGGCAGCGGCAAAGCCGGGCAATGAGGACATGATCGTCGCTGGCCCGCGTTTCCAGGGGGGCATGCTCGGTCGCGGCAGCTCCGTCGGTTTGCGCAAGGACGACGTGGAGCTGAAAGCCATGTTCAACGATGCGATCGCCGCAGCCAAGGCCGACGGCACGATCGCTAAGCTCTCTCAGAAGTGGTTCGGTTTTGACGTGACGCCGAAGTGAAACGCTACTGACATCCCGATCCTATGCGGGGCTGCACGGACATTGAAGCAGGTGTGTCACTTACGCTGATTTCACGGCTTTCGGTTTTGCGGAGATTCTCACATCACGTTTTTCCCACTCCATGTTCCGGCGTGGGAAACTCGGCTTTATCGAGTTTTGCGTCGTCTTAGTACTCAGGCCAAGCTCTTTACTGGAATATAGAAGCCCCGCGTCCAAGATTACTGCCAAACGTGCCGGGCCTGTGGGCAGGATAGGCCGCCTGACTGATCTCGTTTGCTGCCCGCTAGGTCGTCATCAGCTGCACTCGTGCAACTGATTTTTCAGGCGACCAAAGATTTGGAAAGCAGAAAAAGCCGCGGCTTTCCATCGATTATCGCCGAAACACAGATCCTTTGTGATCTCGAAGGGCAAGCTATTCACTCAAGTGCAAGTTGCTCGCATTGGAACAACTAAGCTGCCTGTAGGTTAGGTTCGGTGATTGTCGAAACAATAATTCACTGCCGCGTCACGCGTGGAGAATTGCCTGATGCCACTCGCAGCTCAGTCAGATACCGCATTCAACCATCCGCGGATCTACTATGTGAATCCATTGCTGCTGGCGGGGCGAGACCGATGGAGCGAGGTATTTGATCACGCGAGCATGCTCGGCTTCGACATCGTGCTCTCGGCTCCGCCCTTTCGCAAAAAGACAGGCACTGGTCTTTTTTCCACGGACAATTACGAGCATCTGGATCCGGCGCTCGAGCTGGAAGGAGATGCAAAAGAGGCTCTTTCCATGCTGGCGCAGGAGGCGCGAGCATCGGGGATCGAACTCATGCTGGATTTTGTGGTTACCGCGTATGATGCGGGGACTACAACCGACGTTACCCCGCTCGACCCACGGCGGTCGCCCCTCTCTTCAACTAAGCCTATAGCGCTATTGCCGGCCGCGGTAATCGACGAGTGGGAAGCGCGGCTGACGGAGCTTGCGTCCTGTGGGATCGCCGGTTATCGGGTCCTTGGGCTCGCCGGCGTGCCTGCCGATGGCTGGCGACGCTTGATGACCAGCGCGAAAACGGCACGACCGGGAACCAGGTTTTTTGCGTACACGCCGGGAACCGATTTCGCTCTGCGTTCAGCATTACAGGACTGCGGCTTCGATGGTGCCTTTTCCTCGCTTGCCTGGTGGGATCTGCGCGAAAGCTGGTTCCTGGAGGAATATCACCTGCAGCTTCCTTTCGGACCGCAGATCGCCTTTCCAGAGGTGCCGTTTGGAAGGCGTTTGGCACATGGTACCGAAAGCAGGGAAATCCGCGAGCGAAAATCACGCCGCGCCCTCCATCTTGCGGCCGAACTCGGCGACGGATTGCTGGTGCCAATGGGTTTCGAATTTGGCGCCACCCTGCCGCTCGATCCGACATATGGTCATGGACAGGGTCTGCGTATCCTCAAAGCTGAGGGAGCCTACGATATCTCGGCCGATATACGCGACCTGAATTCTGCTTCACGCGCGCCCACTCAATGGATGCTTCTTCAATGTGAAACAACGAGCCAAGTGACGGTGATCGCCCAGGCTGATCGGCCCGCATTACGGGGTGCAACTCAGGCGCGGCTTCTCGCTGTCAACAGAGATCTGCGTCGTGCCGCGGAACTGCCTGACGACATCATGCGTCGCTTGGCTTCGCCTTTCCTGCCCATAGAGGCGATGCTTAGTCACCGGAGGATCGCTCCAGGCGAGGTATGTGTTGTTACAACGGAGGCCCGCTCCGCCGTCATGGCTGACGAAGGGGAATTGTCCCTCGCTGAAGCGACAGCTTCTCCGCGCATCGCCATCGAGCATGTTACGCCGCAGGTCGACGATGGCCGTTTTGCGGTCAAGCGCATCGTCGGCGATACCGTGGTCGTTGAGGCGGACATCTTTGCAGATGGCCATGATCTGCTGTCGGCCGCTCTCCTTTACCGCACCCGCGATGAGCTGGATTGGCGTCAAACCAAAATGGTCCTTTCCGAAAACGATCGTTGGCGGGGCGCCTTCCTTCTCGATCGCGTGGGCCGCTTCGATTTCATGGTCGAAGCCTGGAAAAATCCCTTCGCCATCTTCCGCCACGAGCTTCTCAAGAAGAGCGAGGCGCGGCTCGATCTGCGGCTGGAATTGATCGAAGGCGAAGAGTTGATCCGCGATGCCGCAGCCGATGGCGGCATACCGATGAGGGATGAGGACAGGGCGGAGCTCGGTGCGCTGCTTGCCGAGCTCGAAAGGCGCGACGGGCCGGGCAAGCTTGAATTGCTGCTTGCCACACGCACAAACAAACTCATGGCGCTCGCCGACCGCCGTCCCTTTGCCTCGCACTCGCGGATCTATGGTGTGGAAGCCGAGCGCCGAGAGGCCGCCTTTGCGAGCTGGTATCAGATCTTTCCACGTTCGCAGAGCGGTGACCCCCATCGCCATGGCACGTTCGAGGACGTCATCGCACGTTTGCCGGCAATCCGGGATATGGGCTTTGACGTGCTCTACTTCCCGCCGATCCATCCGATCGGCCACACCAACCGTAAAGGCCGGAACAATTCTCTCGTCGCCGCTCCCACGGACCCGGGCAGTCCTTACGCAATTGGTTCGGAAGCCGGCGGGCATGAAGCGATCCACCCCCTCCTTGGACAATTCGATGACTTCGAGCATCTGATTTCGGAAGCAGGGCGGTTCGGATTGGAGATCGCGCTCGACCTGGCGATTCAAGCCTCTCCCGACCACCCGTGGCTAAAGGAACATCCGGGGTGGTTCGACTGGCGCCCCGACGGTACGATCCGTTATGCGGAAAATCCGCCGAAGAAATACGAAGATATCGTCAATGTCGATTTCTACGCACCGGAGGCGGTGCCGGCACTTTGGGCCGAACTGCGCGACATCGTCGAAATGTGGATCGAGGAAGGCGTAGAAATCTTTCGCGTCGACAATCCCCATACCAAGCCTTTTCCCTTCTGGGAGTGGCTGATCGGCGATATTCGCGCGCGTCATCCGAAGGTCGTGTTTCTTTCGGAAGCCTTCACAAGGCCGAAGGTGATGTACCGGCTGGCGAAGGTCGGCTTCTCCCAGTCCTACACCTACTTTACATGGCGCAACACAAGAGCGGAGCTGGAGGAATATCTGACCGAGCTTACTCAAGGTGAGGTCACCGAATTCTTTCGTCCGCATTTCTTCGTCAACACCCATGATATCAATCCGGACTTCCTGCAGAACGCGCCGCGCTCAGCCTATTTGATCCGGGCCGCACTGGCTGCCACGCTGTCCGGCCTTTGGGGCGTTTATAACGGCTTCGAACTTTGCGAGGGACGGCCGGATGCCAAGCGCAAGGAATATGCCGATAGTGAAAAATACGAGATCCGCGCCTGGGATTACGATCGACCGGGCAACATCAAGGCGGAAATCTCGATGCTCAACCGCATTCGCAAGAATAATTCAGCCCTGCATTCACATCTCGGCCTGACCTTTCTGCCCTCATCGAACCCCAACGTCATGTTTTTCGAGAAGGCAAGCGTCGGACGCCACAACGTTCTTTTTGTCGCCGTGACGCTCAATCCGCACGCGATAGAGGAAAGCAATATCGAATTTCCGCTCTGGCGGTTCGGCTTGGCAGATGATGGCACACTCGCTTTCGAGGATCTCGTCAGCGGCCAAAGATTCAGTCGTTCGGGGAAGTGGCAGATGATCCGCCTCGATCCGGCTTATTTGCCTTTTGCCATTTGGCGCGTCAGGGCAGGGGAGGTCTGAGATGGACACTGTTCACATGGCCGAGAGCGATAAGCTGGCCGACGACCCGCTATGGTACAAGGATGCGATCATCTATCAGCTGCACATCAAGTCCTTTTACGATGCCAATGGCGATGGCATCGGCGACTTCGAAGGCCTCTACCAGAAGCTTGATTATATAGCTGCACTTGGCGTGAATGCCATTTGGCTCCTGCCGTTCTTTCCCTCGCCGCGGCGCGATGACGGCTATGACATCGCCGACTATCGCAACGTCAGCCCGGACTACGGGACGCTCGAGGATTTCCGGAAGTTCGTGGCGGCGGCGCATGAACACAATATCCGCGTCATTATCGAGCTTGTCATCAATCACACGTCGGACCAGCATCCCTGGTTCCAGCGCGCGCGGCAATCGCCTGCCGGAAGCCCCGAACGAGACTTCTACGTCTGGTCGGACACCGACCTGAAATTTCCCGAGACCCGCATCATTTTTCTCGATACGGAAAAATCGAACTGGACATTCGATCCCGTGGCGGGCGCCTATTACTGGCATCGCTTCTATTCGCATCAGCCAGATCTCAATTTCGATAATCCGCTGGTCATGAAGGAAATTATCGATGTCATGCGCTTCTGGCTTGAGACCGGGATCGATGGCTTCCGGCTCGATGCAATCCCCTATCTTGTCGAGCGCGAAGGCACCAACAACGAAAACCTGCCGGAAACCCATCTGATCCTTAAACAGATCCGTGCGGCGCTTGATGCGACACATTCCGGCGTGCTGCTCCTTGCCGAGGCAAACCAGTGGCCAGAGGACACGCGAGAATATTTCGGCGACGGCGACGAATGCCACATGGCGTTCCATTTCCCCCTGATGCCGCGCATGTACATGGCGATTGCCAAGGAGGACCGCTTCCCGATCACCGACATCATACGTCAAACGCCTGATATCCCCGAAATCTGCCAATGGGCGATCTTCCTCAGAAATCACGACGAGTTGACACTCGAAATGGTCACTGACGCTGAACGCGATTATCTGTGGGAGACCTATGCCTCCGATAAGCGCGCCCGCATCAACCTTGGCATCCGCCGCCGGCTGGCGCCATTGATGGAACGCGACCGCCGCCGGATCGAGCTCATGAATGCGTTGTTGCTGTCCATGCCCGGAACACCGATCGTCTATTACGGCGACGAGATCGGCATGGGAGACAATATTTATCTCGGCGACCGGGATGGGGTGCGCACCCCGATGCAATGGTCCCCCGATCGCAATGGCGGCTTTTCGCGCGCAGATCCGGCACGCCTCGTATTGCCGCCGGTCGCCGATCCGCTCTACGGTTATGAGGCGTTGAACGTCGAAGCACAGGTGTCGGACGCACATTCGCTGTTGAATTGGACACGGCGCATGCTGGCGCTGCGCGGTCGCCACAGCGCCTTCGGCCGGGGTTCATTGCGCTTTCTGACACCGGCGAACCGGCGGATTCTCGCCTATTTGCGCGAATATGGCGACGAGGTCATTCTTTGCGTCGCAAACCTGTCGCGCGTTCCCCAGGCGGTCGAGCTCGATCTGCAGCAGTTCGAAGGGCGGGTTCCTGTGGAGTTGACCGGCATGTCGCCGTTCCCGCCGATCGGGCAGCTCACCTATCTGCTCACGCTGCCTCCCTATGGTTTCTTCTGGTTCCAGCTCAATGTCGAGGCCGACGGACCAACCTGGCGCACGGCTCCGCCGGAGCAACTTGTCGATCTGCTGACGATCGTTATCAGGCGCAGCCTGACGGAGCTTGCCGAACTACCGCATCATATTGCGGTGCTGAGTAGGGATATTCTGCCGGCCTACCTTTCGAAGCGCCGCTGGTTCGGCGCCAAGGACCAGGCCCTGCAGGAAGCGAGACTCGTTTCCGCGACACCGATACCCTTTGCTGACGGTATCGTGCTCGGCGAGATCGAGGTTGTGCTGTCGGATCATGTGGAGAGCTATCAATTGCCGCTTGCAGCCGAGTGGGATGATACGACGCCCAACGTGCTCGCCCAGCAGCTTTCCCTTGCCCGCATTCGGCAGGGCAGGCGGGTTGGATTTCTGACCGATGGATTTGCCGTCGAGATGATGGCACGCGGCATCCTTCAAGGCTTGTGCGATCGCTCGACGGTCAGCGGGCGCACCGGCATGATCGAATTCATCGGCACCGATCGGCTCGATTGCCTAGCCTTGACCGAGGATATGCCGATCCGCTGGCTTTCGGCCGAACAATCCAACAGCTCCTTGCTCGTCGGAGACTTGGCGATGATCAAGCTGATCCGCCATGTCTTCGTCGGCGTCCATCCGGAAGTCGAGATGACGCGTTATTTGACGGAACATGGTTATGAGCATACCGCCCCTCTCTTGGGCGAGGTCGCCCGAACCGACGGCGAAGGTCGCCGTTCGACGCTGATCATCGTGCAAGGAGCGATCCGCAATCAGGGCGATGCTTGGAATTGGATGCTGTCGAACCTGCGCCGCGCTGCTGACGAGATCGTTATCACCGAATCTCCAGTCGAGGCGGCCGACGAACAGCTGCGTCCGCTTCTGCATTTTATTTCCATGGTCGGCGAACGCCTCGGAGAACTGCACGTCTTGCTGGCGCAGCCGACCGACAACGAAGCCTTCGCGCCGCGTCGGGCGGACGCACGCGATGTCGCCGCCATTCGCGAAACCGTAACAGGCGAAATTACCTATGCTTTTTCCAAGCTGACCGACCTTGAAGACAGTGTCGAGCCTGAGATCGCGGAGCGCATATCCTTGCTGCTTGCCGAACGCGACAGGATCATCGCGCTTGCCAGCGCGGTGGCGGGCAAAGCGAAAGGAACCTTGTTGACGCGCGCGCATGGCGATTTCCACCTCGGCCAGATCCTAGTGACGGAAGGCGATGCCGTTATCATCGATTTCGAGGGTGAGCCGGCGCGCAATCTTGCCGAACGCCGCGCCAAGACGAGCCCGTTGCGCGACGCTGCCGGTCTGCTGCGGTCGCTCGACTATCTCTCAGCTACCGCCATGCTCGAAAACGATGCCATTTCTGATCATCACGATGCCCGCCGCCGCGAGGTGATCCGGCGCTTCGCGGAAAATGCGGAACGCATTTTTCTAACCTCCTATATCGAGGCGCTGGCGGTTTCGCCCGATTTGCCCAAGGAGTCTGCGGAAGTTCGGCGGATCATCGATATTTTTCTTCTGGAGAAGGCCGCCTATGAGATCGCCTACGAGGCACGAAACCGGCCGAAGTGGCTTCCGATCCCGCTAAACGGACTTGCCGCCATCATAGCTCGCCTTTCGGAGAGCCGCTCATGAGCGATGTTGCCGACATTCTCAGCGGAATGGATGCGGGTTCCATGCAGGCCTTGGTGGAGGGGCAGCATGGAGATCCCTTTTCCATCCTCGGCATGCACCAAGGTGTGGACGGCCGCTACAGCGTTAGAGCCTATCTGCCGGGGGCTTTGCGCGTCGAAATCCTCGATCGAGACAGTGGTCGCGTTCTGGCGTCGGCCGATCTTATCCATCCCGCCGGCCTGTTCGGCGTCACACTTGCCGAACGCAACGCCTATTATCTGAAGATTCAATGGCCCGATGCAATCCAGGTGACGGCCGACCCCTACAGCTTTGCGCCGTTGCTTGGCGATCTGGATCTCCATCTGATCTCGCAAGGCACGCATTACAACCTGAGCAAGGCTCTCGGCGCCAACCCGATGACGATTGACGATATCGCGGGCGTGCGTTTCGCGGTCTGGGCGCCAAATGCACGCCGCGTATCGGTGGTCGGCGACTTCAACGCCTGGGACGGCCGCCGCCATCCGATGAGACTGCGGCCGCAGGCGGGTGTCTGGGAGATATTCATTCCGCATATCACGGTCGGCGAACGTTACAAGTTCGAGATTGTCGACCGGGTCGGCAACCTGCTTCCGCAGAAGGCCGATCCGGTCGCCCGGGCAGCGGAGCCGGCGCCATCGACGGCGTCCGTGGTGGCGTCGTCCGAACCCTTCCGCTGGAACGATCATACCTGGATGGACAATTGCCGAAACGCCGATCATTTCGCTAAGGCGCTCTCGATTTACGAGGTTCATGCCAGCTCCTGGCTGCGCGACATGGAAGATGGCGGCCGCGCGCTGGATTGGATCGAACTCTCGCAGCGGCTCATTCCCTATGTCAGCGAAATGGGTTTCACCCATATCGAACTGCTGCCGATCATGGAGCATCCTTTTGGGGGATCGTGGGGCTATCAGCCACTCGGTCTGTTTGCGCCGACCGGGCGCCACGGCACGCCCGAAGACTTCGCCTATTTCGTCGATCGCTGCCACCAGGAAGGGCTCGGTGTCATCCTGGATTGGGTGCCGGCGCATTTCCCGACGGATGTGTGGGGATTGGCGCGTTTTGACGGAACCGCGCTTTATGAGCATGAGGATCCGCGGGAGGGTTTCCATCGCGACTGGAATACGCTGATCTATAATCTCGGCCGCAACGAGGTCAAAGGCTTCCTGATTGCAAGCGCGCTCGAATGGCTTGACCGCTATCATGTGGACGGACTGCGCGTCGATGCCGTCGCCTCCATGCTCTATCGCGACTATAGCCGCCCGGAAGGAGAGTGGATCCCGAACCGCTACGGCGGGCGCGAAAATCTGGAGGCCATCGAATTCTTCAAGCATCTGAACAGCATCGTTCACGAACGCTTTCCGCATGCGCTGATGATCGCTGAGGAATCGACCGCTTTTCCGAACATCACGAAACCCACCGCGGAAGGCGGGCTCGGCTTCGACATGAAGTGGAACATGGGATGGATGCATGACACGCTCCATTACATGTGCGACGATCCGGTCTATCGAAAGTATCATCATGGCTCGATGATCTTCGGCATGATCTATGCCTATAGCGAGCGCTTCATCCTGCCGTTTTCGCATGACGAAGTCGTGCATGGAAAGGGTTCGATGCTCGCCAAGATGCCCGGCGACCCCTGGCAGAAGATGGCCAATCTCCGCGCTCTTTTCGGCTTCATGTGGGGACATCCGGGTAAGAAGCTTCTCTTTATGGCCGATGAGATCGGTCAGTGGTCGGAATGGAGCCACGACAGTTCCGTGGAATGGGATCTCCTGGATGAACCGTCCCACGCTGGCCTGCAGCGGCTAGTGCGCGATCTGAACCGGATCTACAGGCATTTTCCCTGCCTGCAGCATGGCGATATGGTGCCCGACGGCTTTGAATGGGCGGTCGCGGATGATGCCGAACAGTCGATTTTCGGAATGCTGCGCTTCGATGCGGGGCGACGGTCGGCCATTCTAGTCATCTCGAATTTCACTCCGATTTTCCGAGGTGGATATAGGATAGGCGTCCCTTTTTCCGGCCTCTGGCGGCGGATACTCGATACCGATGATTTCGTTTATGGCGGAGCAGGCATGGGCTCTGGCGATCGTCTTACCGACGATCTTCCCGCGCATGGGCGCCGCCAGTCTCTTCTCCTCGATTTTGCCCCTCTTTCAACGGCGATGTTTCTCTTTGAGGATGGAGAAGCGATGACGGGAGGTGAGTGACCCTGAAGGCCTGCCGTCTTGGGAAGTAGACGATACTATCGTGGCTGCGCATTCGACAGAACCGTCCGGTAGCGAACATCGTCTTTCTTCCAATTTGATCTATCTTTTATTGCATGAGGAGGTTGTGATGAAGATTATGATTGTCGAGGATGAGCCCTTGGTGGCACTCGAATTGGAACGTATCGCTACCGAAGCCGGTCATGAAATCGTTGGCTCCTTCATGACGGCAGAGCAGGCCTTGGCCTATGCATCAAAGGCACAGGTGGCTTTCGTGGATCTCGGCTTAGCCGATGGCCATAGCGGAGCTGGGCTCGCTCGCCGATTGACGGATCGATTCAGGATAAAAGTGATCTTTGTGACCGGCAGCCCAGAGCGGGTTGGATACGGCCTCGAAGGAGCAGTCGGAGTAATCGACAAGCCATTTACCGACAAAATGATCGTCGATGCCTTGGAAAAGGCGCAGCGCCTACAAGGTTAAGCCGGCGAGGCTCGAAGTCTTTCGAAGAGCGGCGCAAGCTCGTCATTCAGCTTCACAATGTGGCTTATGACAGGCTCCAAACAATGCTCCACGATCCGATCGCGTTGTTTGCCATGCCGTCCGACGAAAAAAATACCTGCCCCTCAATGGGGCTTTTCAAAACAACAGACGTGTTCGACAGATTGGCTGTCAGATGAAGGTTTGAGGACCCCATTTGCCAGCGCACTCGGAGGGGCGAGGCGTCTGGATCGTAGGTTGCCACACAACTACGTGCGTCGCCAAGGAGCGGCACGATCACCTGATGTCTGAGCTTTAGCAACTGCTCGTAATAGTCACCAATTGCCGGGTTCTCATTCATTTTGTCCCAGCGCAATTTGGCGCTGCGGAAGGTGGCTTCGGCCGTCGGGTCGCACGCGTCCTCCGCTTCGAAGCCGGGCAGGCGCTTCAGTTCCTCCTTGCGGCCAAGTCTTACCTTGGCGTTGAGTTCTTCGTCGAAGTCGCAAAAGAAGGGAAAGGGATCGGCAGCGCCCCATTCCTCACCCATGAACAGCATGGGGATCTGCGGCGAGAGAAGATAGATCGCTGCAACGGCCTTTATCGCCTCGATCGGGTGGGAGGAAATCATGCGATCGCCGCGCGCCCGATTGCCGATCTGGTCATGGTTCTGGATGAATGAGATAAAGGCCGATGGCGGCAAGCCAGCGCTCGGCGATCCCCTTGGCCGGCCTCGATACTCCATGTGCTCTCCTTGAAACGCGAAGCCTTCGGCAAGCGCGCGGCTCAAAGGTGGTCCCCAATCGGCATAATCTTGATAGTAGCCGAAGGTCTCGCCCGTGGCCGCCACATGAAGAGCGTGGTGGATGTCATCATTCCACTGCGCCGTAAAATGGCGCGGCTTGCCATCTTCGGCGCGAGCGAGGAGAGCCGAGTCGTTATCCTCGTTCTCGACGATCAGATGGATTTGGCGTTTGGGAAATGCGCTTCTGACGCGATCGGCAAGTTCGAGAAGGATATGCGGATCGCTATCGTCCTTCATCGCGTGTACGGCATCGAGCCGCAAACCATCAATCCGAAACTCGCTCAGCCAATAGATTGCATTTTCGATGACGAAATCCCGGACGAAACGGCTGTCGTCGCCATCGTAATTCAGCCCCTTGCCCCAGACGCTTTCGTGCCGGTCGCCAAAGATCGGCGCGTAGCGTGGCAGATAGTTCCCATCCGGCCCGAAATGATTATAGACCACATCGAGAAAGACGCAGATGCCCCGCTCATGTGCGGCATCGACGAGCATTTTGAGATGTTCGGGGCGACCATAGCTGCTATCCGGTGCATAGGGTAAAACACCATCGTAACCCCACCCATATCGGCCGCGAAAATCCGAAAGCGGCATGAGTTGAATGGCCGTTATTCCAAGGCGCTGCAAATGGTCGAGCTTTTCGATAGCCGCTAGAAACGTACCAGCTTCGGTGAAGGCGCCGACATGCAGTTCGTAGATGACGATTTCCTCCCAGCGGCGTCCCTTCCATGCCTGCGTTTGCCATTCAAACATTGGATCGATTAGCTCGCTCGGGCCGTGGACGTCTTCGGGTTGAAAGCGCGAGGCAGGATCCGGAACGGCAAACCCGTCGCCCAGCACGAATTTATAGCGATCGCCGATCTGCGCATCCTTGACTTCAACGACATGCCATCCGTCCTGCCTCCGCCGCATGCTCCATTCCCCACGCTGTTCGATGCGGACGAGCACGCGCTCCGTCAACGGCGCCCACAGGCGGAACAGGACGGCATTCTCGTTGAGTTGTGGCCCAAATGCGAAGCTGTGCTGCATGACATCCCGTCCGTCGATGGCGCTGAAATTTTCCTGCATTCCAACGCATCTTGCTGGGAACGGTTCCCGAGGTGGGAACAGATCTCTTCCAGTCCCGTTCGTTAAGGCGGCCCGACGCAGCGAGGAAGCTATGACTGTCTTAACCTCTACCTATCGCCTGCAGTTTCGCGGAGATCTCACCTTCGACAGGGCAACGGAACTGGTTCCCTATCTGAAGGATCTCGGCATCAGCCATGTCTATGCCTCGCCGATCTTTGCAGCCACGAAGGGATCGACACATGGCTATGATGTCACGGATGCGAACGAGATCGACCCGGTGCTTGGCGGCCGCGCCGGGTTCGATGCCTTCTGCACGGCCTTGCAGCAGGCGAAGCTGGGCCTGATCCTCGATATCGTGCCCAACCATATGGCCGCTTCCGTGGAAAACGCCTGGTGGCGTGACGTGCTGCAGCGTGGATCGAGCAGCGCCTATGCCGGCCATTTCGATATTGACTGGCGCCGCAAGCTCACCTTGCCGCTGCTCGGGCGGCCGTTCGAGGAAAGCCTGGCCGCCGCGGAGTTCCATCTTCGCTACGAGCCTGCGGGTGGGGGCATCTATTTGGTCTATTTCGACGATCTGCTTCCGCTCTCGATCGAAAGTGCCGAGCGGCTGACGGCGGACATAGGAACGGATGCGGAGCGGTTGCGCGCATTTTCGAACGATGCGGCCGCGATGAGAAAACTGCTTGCGGAACAGCACTGGCAATTGCTCTATTGGAAAGACGCCGCCGAAAACCTCAGCTACAGGCGCTTCTTCGAGGTGGCAGGCCTGGTCGGGATGCGGGTGGAGGACGCACGGGTCTTCAACGACATGCATCGGCTGATCATCGAATTGGTTCGCGCCGGACAGGTCCAAGGATTACGCGTCGACCATATCGACGGGTTGGCCGACCCGAAGAACTATCTCGAGCGTTTGCGGCAGGCTGTTGGTCCAGACACTTTCATCGTAGTCGAGAAAATCCTTGCCCGCGGCGAGACGCTGCCTGTGGATTGGCCGGTGTCGGGGACGACCGGCTACGAATTCATCGCCGTCATGGCTGATCTCTTCGTGAACGAGGAGGGCTTGCTCAAGCTGGATGAAGCCTACAAGTCCGTCAGTGAGGAGGAGGCCGACTTCGCCGCAGGTTTGCGCAGAGCGAAGCTGTTGATGGTCGAGCGCAATTTTGCCGGCGAGATGAGGCGTTTGACGAGCCTGGCATGTTCGATTTTTCCCGATCTCGACGCGCAGGAAATAGCGTCGGCGCTTCGCGAACTGCTGGTCGCCTTTCCGGTTTACCGTACCTACAGTTATCGGGAAGCTGCATCGTCCGATGACGTCGCGGTCATCGAGAATGCCTGCGAGACGGCCCGAAGCCGATTGCCGACCATCGATGCCCTTGATGGGCTCAGGCGTCTTTTAAAAGGGGATGTTGCTGCAGCTGAAGCTCTGGAATTTCGAGCCAGATTTCAGCAGCTCAGTGGCCCGATAATGGCAAAGGCGGTCGAGGACACGCTGTTTTATCGGTACAACCGTCTGATCGCATTGAACGAGGTCGGAGGCGAGCCGCATGTGCCGCCGGGCTCGGTATCGGCCTTTCATCAATTCATGACTGATCGATTTCAGCGACAACGCCGCGGCCTTTCCTCGACATCGACGCATGATACCAAGCGAGGAGAGGACGCCCGCGCCCGCCTCTACAGTCTGACGCAGGATCCCGGTGCCTGGATTGCCGGTGTCGAGCGGTGGCGCAACATGAATTCTTCTTTTCGCTCGAGCCTTGCCGATGGGCCTGCGCCTGAGCCCAATATCGAATGGATGCTTTACCAGGCGCTTGCCGGCATTTGGCCGCAGGACGTCGAAGGAGCTGATCGGAACGAACTGAAGGAGCGGTTTTGCGCCTATGCCTTGAAAGCGATCCGAGAAGCCAAGCTCCGGACGGATTGGATGGATGAAAATCCGGCGTATGAGCATACAGTCCAAGCCTATGCTGCCGCCTTGTTTTCGGAGGATAATCAGGAGTTCATTCGTGATTTCGACCGGACGCTGCGCCCTTTCGTGGAGTTTGGTTTCCGCAACAGCCTGTCCCAGTTGCTAATCAAACTCACGGCTCCCGGCGTTCCCGATATCTATCAGGGTACGGAAGGTCTCGATTTCAGCCTGGTCGATCCGGACAATCGAAGGCCGGTCGACCATCTATGGACTGACATGGGAGGAGCCGATCCCCTTGCATCCGATTCGGCTTCCTTGAAACGGCAAATCATCCGCAAGGTGCTGCGCTACCGCAATCAGCACCCCTCTCTTTTCCTTGAAGGAAAATACGTGCCCTTGGAAACCAGAGGGACACGTGCGTCGAATCTCGTGGCCTTCGCACGCGTTCACGAGCGCGAAATAACGGTTACGATCGTGCCGCGCTTGGTTGGCATGCCTTCATCGGATTTCTGGAAGGACACCGCTGTGATGATGCCGCGAGAGTTCAAGGGGCCGCTGTATGATCTCTTCACGGATCGGCCGGTCTCAGCCGACAATCTTCTCGCAGCGCAGCTGTTTGCCGATCATCCCCTATCCCTGCTCGTGGGAAATAGGTGAGGAACCTGGCGCGGATCCACGTGTACTCCAACCCGAAGGCCGGAACAAAGCGCTTCACAGGGTGTTTCTGCTGCGCAGCAACATCACGAGGATTCCATGACGGAAGGCGGCAAGAGGCATGCGATCGAGCCTGGAGATTACACGCGCCTGGGAGCGAATTATGACGGAGAAGGTGTCAATTTCTCACTTTTCAGCGCCTATGCGGAAAAGGTGGAACTCTGCCTTTTCGACGAAAGTGGAACGCGGCAGATCGACCGGATCGCTCTGCCGGAATATACCCATGAAATCTGGCATGGCTATGTTCCTGGATTGAAGCCGGGTGCCTTGTATGGCTACCGCGTCCACGGCCCGTTCGATCCGTTGAAAGGCCATCGCTTCAATGCGAACAAATTGCTCGTCGACCCCTATGCCCGCGAGCTTGTGGGCAACATCGAATGGTCGCAAGCCCAGTTCGCCTATGGTCTGGATGACGAGCAGAAGGATCTTTCCTTCGACGAGACAGACAGCGCCGGACAGATGCCGAAATGCCGTGTCGTCGACCTCAAGAACCAAGCGCCCGATAAAAGGCCGACTGTCGCATGGCCTGAGACCATTTTCTATGAGGCGCACGTCAAGGGAATGACGATGCTGCATCCGGCAATTCCGGAGTTGTTGCGTGGCACCTTTGACGGTCTGGGGCATCCGGCGATCGTCGACTACATCAAGAGCCTCGGCATCACCTCGATCGAGCTCCTTCCCATTCATTTCTTTCCCGATGACAGTCATTTGCTCGACAAGGGCTTGAGCAACTATTGGGGCTACAACAGCCTTGCCTTCTTCGCGCCGGCAACTCGTTATTATGGGCCAAAGGGCATTGAAGGCGTTCGCGACATGGTGCGTGCCTTTCACGATGCCGGTATCGAGGTCATCCTCGATGTCGTCTACAATCACACCGCGGAGGGCAACGAACTCGGTCCGACCCTTTCATTCAAAGGCATCGACAATTTCTCCTATTACCGGACCCTGCCGGATCAGCCCCGCTACTACATCAACGACACCGGCACCGGTAACACGATCAACACGTCGCATCCGCGCGTGCTGCAACTGGTGACGGACTCGCTGCGCTATTGGGTCGAAGAAATGCATGTCGATGGCTTTCGTTTCGATCTCGGCACCATTCTTGGCCGCGAGCCCCAGGGTTTCGACCAACGCAGCGGCTTCTTCGATGCGGTCGGCCAGGATCCGGTGCTTGCCAAAGTCAAGCTTGTCGGCGAGCCGTGGGACATTGGTCCCGGCGGTTATCAGGTAGGAGGATTTCCGCCGGGTTGGGCGGAGTGGAATGATAAATATCGCGATACGGTACGGGATTACTGGAAGGGCACTCCCGGCATGACAAGGGATTTTGCCGCCCGCATTTTAGGGTCAGGCGATGTTTATGATCTTCGCGGCCGCCGCCCATGGGCGAGCGTCAATTTCATCGCCGCCCATGATGGCTTCACGCTCAATGATCTCGTCTCCTATAACGAGAAGCATAATGAGGCGAATGGCGAAGATAACAATGACGGCCACAACGACAACCGTAGCTACAATTATGGCGCTGAAGGTCCGACGGACGATGAAGCCATCAATACCGTTCGGGAGCGCCAAAAGCGCAATTTTCTCACGACCCTCTTTCTTTCGCATGGTACCCCGATGCTGCTGGCGGGTGATGAATCCGGCCGAAGCCAGATGGGCAACAACAATGGCTACTGTCAGGACAACGAACTTAGCTGGCTGCATTGGGACGATCGATATGGCAGCGCCGAAGCGCTTTATACTTTCGTCAAACGCCTTATCGCCTTGCGTCAGGCACATTCCATTCTCAGACGGGAAAATTGGCGCGATGGTCTGATTGTCACCTGGCTCAATCCGGGTGGTGGTGAGCGGACGGATGAGCAATGGGACGATGAAGCGAATACGGCGATCGGTTTGCGCCTATTGCGTGAGCAGCCATTCGAAGAGGGCTGGGATGATGTTCTGATCCTGTTCAACCCTCGTGATGGAGATGTCGACTTTACCTTGCCGGATGACAAACGCTGGGCGCCGGAACTGTCCACATCCGATCCTGATGAGCCGAATCGAGGCATGGTCGACAAGAAGCTCTTTAAACTTGAAGCCCACAGCCTCTCGCTTTTGCGGCCAGCCTGAAACAAGCGTGGGAGAAATGACAATGCTCATCGCAGGTCTTTAAAGTGTGGAAGCTCGGATAACGGAAATCTCGATCCGATTCTCGAGTCAACCGAACCGACCGTAGCAGATGCAATCAACCGCATTTATGAATCGCTTCAGGCGGACAATGCCTACATCGACTTGCATATCGCGACTCTCAAGACAGCCCTGGCGGGGGCGGATTTAAAGGAAGCTGTGTTCGATCCGGCCCGAGTCGCGCATAACAATCGCTCGGGTAGAAAGCTTATGCCGGCTTACTTTCGGCAGCGCGGCGTAGCGGTGAAATTCGCTACCTCATGACCCTGCGCAGGCGGCAGGCGTTTTCATTCCCTTACCGGGTGGCATTCTCCTGCGCGACAAGGACCGGATTATCGGGCAGTCGGCGTCACCGGTGATACAGCCGACACACCGACCGGATCATCGAGGCAGCGGTACGTGTCGGTTTTGAGCCGGATACTGGGGTTTAAGGCCGAATGTTGATTGGGATGGCGTCTCGCTTGGGAGCCGAGTAATCTAGACTTTGCTTTGCAACAAGCTCGCTGTCATTCGATAACTCCCATGCGCGGCAACTACGCGATCTCCAGCAGGCGAAAAGAAAGAAGCGCAATTCCGTTTTACAGCGATATCGCAAGTGAGAATCATTCCTTGTTCCATAATACAAATTATCTGATTTTTGGTTGTAGCCGGGTACATTCTATTTTCAAGTGCGACATGCCAATGATTTCAATGGCTTCACTTTAAAGATTTTGGCATGTCGCTTTGCTATCAGCAGCTCACCCTCGCCGGTCGGCGCCGTCTTTATCATCTCGGAGAGTGGAAGGTACCGATTGGCGAGATCGCCCGCTAACTCGGACGTCATCGTTCAACGATCTGCCGTGAGCTCAAGCGTAACATGTTCTACGATCGTGAATTCCCCGCGTACAGCGGCTACTTCGATACGATCGCCGATGACATCGCCAAGGAACGGCGTCGAAGACTGCGTAAGCTCAGGCGGCATCCAAGATTGCGCGAGTTGGTCATTGATCGCCTGAAGGCCTATTGGTCACCGGAGCAGATTGCCGGTCGCCTTGCGTGACGCGGGATGAGATGTTCGAACAGCGGGATGAGATGCTGATTGGGGCAGGCACCGATATAGATGACGTTTTCGTTCGCCTCGAACCCTTCGTACGGACACATGTACCACAGCAGGCCGTCATGCTTCTCGACAAGCGGAATGACTTCCTTGCGGGCGGCGGATGTGATCGTGCCGACGATGTGCCGGCAACCGCCGTCACGCATCAAGCTGCGCGCACCCTCGAGATAGGCGGCCAGATCCGCATGCGGATCGAAGAAGACGAGCTCCGCCTTCCGGCCACCATTGCGGCGATAATCGTGAAGGGCAAATTCGGAGCCTTGCAATAATCTGCTCGATACCGCGCAAAATCACGGGCGGAAACTATCATGGATTATACTTCCATATCGAGAAATTATATATGTACTTCAATCTATTAACAGGCCTTGCATTGCGGCATGATACTGGCACTCCAAGGTAAAAAGAGCGGATTTGGGGGCGGTGTCGCTAGATCGGCAATTGTGCCACTCCCCATCCTCGATCATAATCCGTGGTTGTGGTTGAGCAGATGGTTGAGGTGAGTAACGAAGAGGCTCCATGACGAGGTTCGATATTAACCGCGGTCGCAATGCATCGCTTGCCTGATAGCCTCGCGCCGCTCACCGTGCCGAAACTGCGGCGACTGCTCCTCGCCCAGATCCCCTCCGATCTAGCCGATTGGTTGGACTTTGTGGCGCTAAGTGCGCTGGTAGCATTCCAATGGCAGCTTGGACCTGTAGCGATCGCGAGTTTAACGTTGGCGCTGACGTTACCCTATGTCGTTCTCGCTCCCGCCGTTGGTGTCTTGGTGGATCGCGCCGATCAAAGAACGCTCCTGGTAGCGAGTAACGTCATACGTGCCATTTCAACGGCGGCATTTGTTCTCGCACCAAATCTTGTTGTGCTCCTCGGATGCGTTGTCATCAAATCCAGTGCCGACGCTTTGTTCACGCCGGCAAAGCAGGCGGCAATTCCACTTCTTACGACCCCTGATCGATTATTGGCGGCAAATAGCCTCAGCCACGTCATTAATCAGCTCACCAAGATTGTCGGCCCGGCCTTGGGTGGAATTCTAACGATATTTCTCGACCTACAGCAGATTTTCTTGGTGAACGCGGGCCTGTCGCTGATCGCGGCATTGGTTCTCTTTGGCTTGCCTGGCGGATTGCGCGCAGATCGCAGTGAAGCCGCCAAGAGAAAATTTGGCGAGGAATTTGCCGACGGCCTGAGACACATTCGCCGCAAGCCAGTCCTGGCTACCGCCATTGTGGCTATGGTTCTCGGCTATTTTCTAATCTTCCTGTACGACGGGCTGATCGCACTCCTGGTCAAGGAGATCGGACTTTCGAGCGCCTTGCTCGGAGCCTCCGTTGCGTCCGCAGGAGCCGGCGGAGTAATTGGCGCTTTGCTTCTAGGGCAGTTCTTCGGGCGGCGCGATCCTTTTCAGCTGATGATCGGTTCAGGCCTTGTCGGCGGACTGTTAATTGCCTTGATGGGCCACGTCGGACGCGGCGATATGGAGATGTCTGCCATAAGTTTTTGCGCACTCCTATTTGCTACGGGTTTGGCCAGCGCCGGCTTTTTTGTCCCCTACCGCGTGGTGCTGCAGAAGGAGACGCCGCTTGAGCTTTTGGGGCGCGTTGCCGCGGTAGGCGAGGGACTTAGCGCGGCAGCGATGACGACAGCCCCTCCGCTTGGAGCCGCACTGGCCGAGTTTGCTGGAATATCTGCACCATATTTGATCAGCGGCTATGCTACGGCCTTTCTGGCATGTTCGTTGCTCATTGTAAGACGGTGGATGGGAACGAGAGACGAAGGTGTAGACGCCAGGTAGAGGGGGCTACTAGTCCCCAAATTCTGCCTCGCGTACTACTGCAAGGCGCTTGGACCTAACTATTGTCCTCTGGGCACCAATCGTCGCTTTCTAGAAAGTGTCCCTTCCCACCAGCATTTCCACTTTATCACTTGCCCGCTGGAAGTCCGCTTGGTGCACTCTTTTTCATGCGCGAGGATTGGTAATGGAAGCTTGTGATTAGACTCCTGTTAACCATCTTGCGTTTAAAGATTGTTAATCGAGAGGCAAACCCGCCCTCCCAGTTTTTGCGAATTATCGTTCATGTCGATCATCCACGCACTCGGCGCAAATAGCGGTCGCCTCATCAGAATCACCTTTGGTCCTGGGGGTCGCGAGCGCCCGCCGGTGCGGGCAACGGGCCAGGCGAAACTCGCCAAAGCGCGCATCATGATGCTCGCGGGCGGGCTCCTCGTCTGTTATGTGGCGATCTTCGCCAGGCTCACCTATTTCGACATGGAACCGAGGACCGACACCTCGGCAATTCCCCCTGATCATGTCAGCGCCGCGCGCCCGGATATCGTCGACAGAAACGGCGAATTGCTTGCAACGGACATCCGCACCGTTTCGATGTTTGCCGAGCCCAACCGTGTGATCGATCCGGACGAGGCAGTGGAAAAAATCGCCTCGATCTTTCCCGATATCGACCGCAAATCCCTTTATAAGAAGCTCGCCGATCGCCGATCGCATTTTGCCTGGCTGCGCCGGCAGCTGACGCCGAAGGAACAGAGCGAAATCCTGGCGCTCGGCATTCCGGCGATCGGATTTCGGCCTGAGGTCAAACGCTTCTATCCGGGTGGACGCACGGCAGCCCATATTCTCGGTTATGTCGATATCGACAATCACGGCGTTGCCGGCATGGAGAAATATCTCGACATGCAGGGCCTGTCGGATCTCGCATCGACGGGCCTGACGAGCCGCGACCAACTGGAGCCCGTGCGGCTTTCGATCGACCTGCGCGTTCAGAACATCGTCCATGACGTGGTGTCGGATGCGATCGGCCGCTACCAGAGTCAGGCGGCCGGCGCCGTTATTCTCGACATCCACACCGGCGAAGTCCTGGCCATGGCCTCGGCACCCGACTTCGATCCGAACGACCCGCAGACTGATGTCAAAGGCTGGCTGAACCGCATGTCGAACGGCACCGACGAGATGGGCTCGGTTTTCAAGACCTTCTCGATCGCGATGGCCATCGATACGGGCATGGTCAAGCTGACGGATACCTTCGACGCCAGCTCTCCCCTGCACTACGGCGGCTTCACCATCCATGACGACCGCGACGTGCCGCGGCGTGTCCTGTCGATCCCGGAAATCTTCCGCTATTCGTCCAACATCGGCACGGCCAAAATGATGGACAAGGTGGGCATGGCCATCCAGAAGAGCTATCTGACCCGCTTCGGACTGCTGTCGAAAATGCAGACGGAACTGCCAGAGGTGAAAGCGCCGAGCCAGCCAAAGGTTTGGAAAAAGCTCAACTCTATAACCATTGCCTTTGGCCATGGCGTCGCCACGACACCGATGCAGACCGCCGTCGCGGGTGCCGCCCTCATTGACGGCGGCAAGCTGATCGAGCCGTCCTTTCTTCCGCGCACGCAGGAGGAGGCGGAGAAGACCGAAACGATGGTCGTCAAGAAAAGCACCAGCGACACCATCCGTTACCTCTTCCGGCTGAATGGCGAACAGGGCACAGGCCGAGCGGCCGACGTTCCCGGCTATCATGTCGGCGGCAAGACCGGCACCGCAAACAAGGTCATCCACGGGGTCTATTCGCACAAGCTCAGCTTCAATTCATTCCTGGCGGCATTCCCCATGGATAACCCGAAGTATGTGGTGCTGGCCTTCATCGACCAGCCGTTGACGGGCGTGCACAACCTGAATCTCGCCGCCGAAACGGCGGCACCTATGGTTCACGACATCATTGCACACGCCGCGCCACTGCTCGGTGTCGAGCCGGATTTCGGATCGAACTTGCTGGCCGCATATTAAGGATCACGCTCGCGCTGAAGCGTCGCGACGGGTGCGGCGTCGGACGCCGCTGCAGCGGTAGCCACGCGGGATAAAATGGCGGCCCGCTCGCATGATTCAGCCTGCCGTTTATCGTCCCGCCGAAATCTTTCTAGCAAGACCAATCAGGTTTCTGCTCTATCGCATAGCGCCCCAACGCTCGGGATCCGGATCCCGTACGATAAAAACCCTGACAGCTGTCAGGGTTTGCGGTCCAAGCTTATTTATAGGTAGCATGACATATGCGCTCCTCAGACCGCTCGCCTTGCGCAGGGTAAACCTCTCCACGCCGTCTCCCCATCCGCTTATTGAAAAACCCTGACAGCTGTCAGGATTTTGTTGCGAGCGCGGAAACTGGACAGAGCTTATTCCGAAGTCGAGACAAATGACCTTGAGCTGCCGTCAACGCTGGAGAAACGTCACATCCTATCATTGCCGCTATCTATTTCCTCCGTGTAATCTGCTGGGCGCCCAGTAAGAATTGCAACGGAAGAGGGACCATACTGTATGCCCCTTCATTCAGACCAAGGGGCGGCCCATGCTCACGGATTCCAAACCGCCTTTGCGCCAGGCGCGGGGGAAAACTAGCCGGCGAATAATGGCAGGAAGTGGAGATTTGAAATGAGGCCCGCTTCACAGTTTTTCATCGCTGAAACCGACGGATGGGTCGTTGGTCATCGCACGAACTCTGCCCTCCCCGGCTATCTTATTGTTGCCTCGAAGAGATCTGCAGATGATCTGTCGGACTTATCCGATGACGATTTGCGCGAAATCGGTCCGTTATTGGCGCTATCTCAAGCAGCCCTGAAGGAGGAGCTCCGCGCTCCGCGCGTCTATATCGGGCGCTATGGTCATAGCTTCGGACTCGCTTTTCATTTCCATATCATTCCTATCTATGAGTGGGTCGAGAAACTGTTCTGGCGAGATGCCCGATATCGGCTCCTCGGGCAATTTACGGAAGGGGAGGAGCAAAGCGAAACGGACGGCGCCGAACTAACGCTGTTCGTCTGGCGGGAGTTCTGCGAACGTGCGCTGCCGCCTCCTATCGAAGGACCGACCGTTTCTGAAGCAATCCACCTTCTGCGCAAGACAATACGTCTCCGTTTGCAGGCTATCTGAAAGATGTTGCTGAACGACAATTTGCTTGACCATTCCCTCCCCTGCCTTGCTATACATCACAAAACAAGCGCAATATCTCGCCGTTCATACCCGAATTCGGCACCGGCTAACTGCCGGATTTCTCAGTGAAAATTTCTAATCCTGAAGCTATATTGGCATTAACTTCCATAAGCCATATCGCGTTGACTGAACTTTTTATCGACTGCTACATGGGCACCCACTAGCGCCGATTTTTTCTTCAGCAGAGGGGAAATCAGCCTTTGAGCGAGTAATCCGAGCGCATTTATTCACCGGTTCCATTCCAACATTCGTTTATGACCGTTCCAATGATTCTATCTCGCCGGAATAACGATGAGACAAAATGCACTGCATGTTGTCGATTAAACCGGGATCTATTCTCTGGAGCTTAATTCTACCCCTTTTGAAAATTCGTTGAGCGAGTAGCTGCCGCTAAAGTTCATTACAAAATCGTAAGGGTGCTATTCATTTTCGGTTAAGCCTTAATCGGTCATCAAAGTCATGCGTAAACACGCAGCATCACCCCCAATGCTTATGAGGTTTCACATGAAAAGCCTGCTTCTCTCCACTGCCATCGCCCTGGCTTCGGTTGTTGCCGTCAGCGCTCCCTCCCAGGCAGCTCCATTTCATCGCCATCACCACAATTGCTTTGTGAAGACCGTAAAGCATAGGGTTCATGGCCACTGGGTGGTTCGCAAGGAGCGCATCTGCCGTTAATCCAATGTGGAGCTTTGGCCGTCGGCAAGGTTCGATGGCCAAAGCTGAATGGCTTGCCGCAGCCATATCGCGTAAGAAAATGTATATCTCGCGGCCTCTGTGCTGTGTTGACCCGAAGGCTTATTCCGATCGCGTACCGTTGGTGTCTCGGAGCCGGCGCATCTCAGCAAGCCGATCCGATATGTCATGAAACTTCTAACGCGATATCGCCGTACCCCGCGTTTATGCGAAGCAATGCCATAAGTACCGGGCCAAGTGAAAATTCGCCGCGTTTTGCCTTGCCTGCAAGATCGCGTAGATAAGCACCGGCTGAGTTGATATGCCCTGATCGCTCGAGAATGCAGGCCATTGTCACGGCGGCATTTTCCGGCCCCATCGTCTCGCAAGCTTGCTGATAGGCCGAGGGCGTGACACCGAGCATCGATCGTACCACGATGGCTGCAGACATGAGATCTCGCCAATTGCTGATCACGCCTGCAGGGCCATAGGAGCTAATTTCGGGGCATGCCTTCAGCACGAGAGCTAACGGGAAGATGCGCATCGGCTCTTTTTGTCGCTCGTCCGTTTTCCGAGATGTTGCTTCCAACTTTGTTCGAAAGCCTGGTTCAAGTTCATTAAGGGATTCGGGATTCGAATTCTTTATGTGGCGCTCACTATGGGCATCATTGGTGCTATAATTTTCAATTTTCTGCTGTTTTTCCAGTAGGTTGATGATTTCGCCACGCAGTAGCTCCATATCACTGAGAGTAGAGGTTACCTCAGACATGGTTGGGGAGCGGGGAATGCGCGCGAGGAGGGCACTATAGGTTTCTTCGATCCGGGGCCAGTCGCCCTCGACGCCTTCCGTAATAGCCGCCGCAATCAGTTTACGGACGTCGCGCCGGCAAATTGTCAGGCTCTCCTTGGCCCGCCGAAAAGCGATCCGATCTGCCACGACCTGTTGAGCCATGATTGCAAGTTCTTCGGCGCGCAATAACAGCGGTGAGATATCGAAGCCGAAGGCGTTTTCGATCTCGCCTGTTCGGCCTTTTCTCGCATAGCGCTTGCCATTGGCGCTATCCTTGCGGACGATCAGGCCAGCCTCGACGAGAAATGCCAGATGCCTGCGAAGCGTGGCGCCTGCAATGCCATGGGCTCGTAAGGTCAATTGCGTATTGGAGGGAAAGACGATGAGCTTGGCGTCCTGACGAAGCTCATTGTCGGGATAAAAGCTCAGCAAGGCATCGAGTACCGCCAAGCTGCGATCCTGCAGACCGAGCTTTTCTCGTGCTTCGGATATGTCTCGAAACACTTTCCATTTATCGGCCGTCTTGTTTGGTTCGATCGCGGACGTGGCGACCTGCCGTCTCATTAAGGCAAGCGTCATCGGCCGCCGCCCAAAGGGCGTCGTCACACTTCCGTTCTGCATTTTCTTCACCTTCAAGAGGCAAAAGAAATACGATCACCAAAAACGGTGCCAAAGACTCTTGACTGTGATTCGGGGAAATGCGATTCTTCAGTTGCTACATTGAAGAGAAGGCTTCCACGACGGCAACGTTTGGGGGCCTTTTTTCTTTTGCTAGTTTCCTTTCCAATCAGAAAACCCTGACAGCTGTCAGGGGTTGCGTTTGTCTCTGAAACGAGTGAAGCGCTCGACAAGATCGGGCAGCTCTTCCTCGATAAATCTTACGAATTCCGTACCCAGTTTGCCCTCGGCAGAGATTCGAACCTCCCGAGGGGAGGTCATGAACACACCCAACCTAGTTCCGGATATATCGGAAATCGCAATTTGCGTGTTGCGCGGCTCGGACGGAGGCTTGATCGCCTTCAGCGCCACCTGAAAGCGCTGGTCCGAGGTTTCGTTGTCCTTATTTGCATCCAAGAGAGCGGTGCGCACCACATCAAGAGCATTCGGCGCTGCGGATATGGCCTTCGCCAGATCCAGCCAACGCGGTCGGCCAATCTTCGGAGCCCTGCCGATCGCTTCAATGATATCTGCCGGAATTGCGCGATAGACGCTCCGCATTCGCGCAAGTTCCGCATCCTCGATCGAGAGAGCCGCATAGATGTGGCGCGCCTTGATGCCCGCATCATCCATGCGTGAGGCAAACAAGGCGCGTTCGATCCATGTCAGGTCCTGCCGGCTGGCATTCTCGATGCCCTGCGCTAGAACGAGATCGAGATCGGAAATCTCGACTTCTATGGCACGGACGGTGCGGCCGAGCTCGAGAGCAGCCCGCCATCTGCGATGGCCGTAAACGACCTGATACCGATCGCCTGAAGAAGGATGCCGTCGAACCTGGATCGGAACCTTTTGGCCTTCCTCCTCAATGGAACGCTTGAATCTCTCGAAATCCTGAGGATCATCGTCAGGCAGGCGATCGGGGTAGGGAGAGGCATCGATCACCTGAGGATCGAGGTCCTGTATCCAGCCTTCGCCGGATTCGACAATGGCGCGCAGCCGGTCACGTTCGGCGCGTATGTCGCCGATCGCCCGATGCGCGGCCCCGATCACACCGGCACCGACACGGCCGGTTTGCGCGGGCGCAGGGGCCGGCGGCGATGAATCCGTTTTGTTTTCGCTGCTTTCCAACTCCGCTGAGAGCAGGCCGAAGCTGGCGACGATGGATTTTCTCGGGCTTTTGCTCATCCACGTCCCCAACTTGCATTGATGAGTTGCACGATCGCTTCGTTGACGGCGTCGACGGCCTCACGCGCGCGCTTATGCGTATCTCGGCCGATCTGCCCCATTTCCAACTCGTAGAGGGAGCGCTTTGCAAGTCCGGCGGCCTCGACTGCGGTGCTCTCTATCGCCGTTGGCAACAGGACATCGGTGCCGAAGAGATGGCGCAGCATCGCAACGACCTGGGACTGTGGCGCATCGTTCGGATCGTGACGCGTTACCAGATAGCGAATGAAATCATGATCGAGCTGCGCACCGCTTTCGTTGAGCACGCTGATCAGGTCGCCCATCATAAGCAGGAACTGGCTCATCGATGCCACGTCCAGCATGGCCGGATGTACCGTGATGATCATGCTTGTTGCGGCATAGATAGCGCTGAGGGTCAGAAATCCGAGCGACGGCGGCGTGTCGAGGATGACGATGTCGTAATCGCTTTCGACCTCGGCCAGCGCCAGCTTGAGGCGCTCGAAAAAGATCACGCCGGAGCCGGATTTTTGAGCCAGGACGCGAGGGGTCTCGTGCTCATACTCCATGACCTCCAGGTTGCCTGGAATAAGGTCAATGCCATCGAAATAGGTTTTGCGAATGATCTCGCGGATGGGCCGCCTTTCGGCCGCCTCATATCGAAGTGCCGCATAGATGGTTTCGTTGGCGCCGACATCGATTTCCGGCTGCGCGCCAAACATGGCCGAAAGCGATGCCTGCGGATCGAGATCGAGGGCAAGCACGCGATAGCCATGCAGCGCGAGATAATGCGCGAGATGAACGCAGGTCGTCGTCTTGGCGCTGCCACCCTTGAAGTTGGCAATCGCCATCACCTGCAGATGTTCGCCCGGTCGGCGCCGAGGCAGGAAGCGAAGCGCTTCCGTAGGCTTCTGCTTGGCAAACAGCTCCCGCAATTCGTTGATCTGGGCAAGCGTATAGACCCGGTGATTGTTCTCCAACCGGCTGGGAACAGGACCGCGGCCTTCACTCGACATCAGCTTCAATGTCGAATCTGGGATAGACGTGAGCTTTGACACTTCATTGGTCAGGAACTGGCGTAGCATCTTCTCGGATTTCGGCGGATACATACGCGTTCTGAGCTGCTGGAGCTGACCAGACAGTACGGTTGCATGCCGCGCGATTTTGCTGGCTGCATTTTCCTTTGAAGGAGCTATTGTCTCCGTGCGGTTCGCTATCGCCATTTATCCCTCTTGGCGGCCTGTCGCCGGTTTGCCGACATTTGCCCGCCAGAAGATAGAACACGATTCTGTCAGGCCGTCCAGAGATTAACGGATAATGAACGGTCAGCGTGTGACAGTCAGGACTTTGGCCGGGCCGTTTAACGCGCTGCTTTTCCTGCACTTTCTGCGACCACGCGCTAAAAATAGCTGCGGGTGAAGGCTTGCACTTTTGATTGCATAATGTCGTTGCCGCCGATCTGCCGATCTCTACCCGGCTAAGATTGTAACGATTTCGACGACGGGAATCACCGAAGGGGGCTGTGTGAGTCGGCTTCGTGCGGATGCTCTCACGCGGGAGTTCCAGCTTTCCCTTTCAGCGATCATGGCACAAGTGCAGGCAGCGAGCATATAGCCGTTCGGCATGCCTGGAGCGTTGAGCGGATCAGGCTCTGCCGTCTTTCGCTACCCTCGGCAGCTGCCCGCCTGCCATGGATAAAGGCTGGACAAGTTTCATGTAACGGACATTGAAAATATCCGCTGTGGACGAATCACCGCCTTCCCTTGTCGAAAGTTGGATCGGCCCTAGTTTGCGAATCATTAATGATTTGTGAGGGTTAGTAATTTTGAGCTATGATTGGAGCGGCGTCAGGACACGGCGCATCAAAGCGATCAAGATGGCAGTTTCGGCGATGATTGCAGTGGCGGTGCTGGGTATGCCGACAATGCTTTGGCTGCATGGTTCGTTTTGAGCATCAGGGCGCTTGAACCGTCCGACGACGAGGTCGGGCAGTCTCACGTTTAGCGTCTTTCGGACAAAGGGGTTGGATGCATAACCCCATTGCCGCAACGAGAGTGATCGCTTGCATCGCAGAATGCCGATGCAAGCCAGGCCTTTATCTCGATTGCCACTCGGAGGCCGGGTGGTCGAATTCCAGATTCTTCGTTACATGATCTACAAAGCCGGCTAACAGGGGGCTCGTATGTTTGCGATGCCAGCAGATTCCTACCGGCCATTTTGATTCCGGTCCTGAGAGAGATTGCGTGCGGATGGACCCCGCCAATGCCCGCACGCCACGCCAAGGCAGGAATGCCGCGCCCAGGCCGGCAGAAACGATGGCGTGCACGGTCAGTATGTCGTCGGCATATTGGGCAATGCGAGGCTCGAAACCGGCAAGCGAACACCAGCGCCTGATCTGGTCGTCCAATCCAGGTCCGCGCGACGGCGAAAGTGCGACAAATCCGAGTTCATTCAGCTCCGACAGTCGATCTTGGGCCGGCATGGTCACCCCACTTGGAAGCGCCAAGGCTAGATACTCTTCGACGACGGGCATGAAAGCCAAGCCGCTATCCTCCTCCGGCGCCCGGCAGAAACCGACATCGAGCCGGCCGTCGAGCAGGCGCTGATGCTGTTCCCGCGATGGCAAGTCGTTGAGCGTGATACTGCAATCCGGCGTCGCCGCCCGAAAACCGGCGATCAGCCGTGGTGCGACGGCAAGCGTCGATATTCCAAATCCGATGTCGAGATATCCGGTAAGGCCGGCTATGGCGCGATGCATCTTCCTGTCGACGTCGTCGTTCAATTGGAGAAGCGGGCGTGCTTCGCGCTGCAGAAGTTCTCCGAGAGGCGTCAGTTTGGCGCCATGGCGGCCGCGCTCGAACAACGCTCCGCCCATTGCAGCTTCCAAAGCCTGAATCTGCTTGGTCAGGGTCGATTGGGTGACGAACAATTTTGCCGAAGCCTTGCCGTAGTGGCCGCTGTCGATCAATTGAATGAAGGATCGGAGGAGCTTTATTTCCATTCCGTCTAGGAATAATTTTAATCGATAAAGTCATTTTACGAAAGAGATGGTGCGTGGTCAAATGGGCTCATGACGAAAGGAGCAATCGACATGACGCTCAAAATTTCATCCGTGCAGTTTCAACATCGGGCCAATGATAAGGCCTACAATCTCTCGCGTATAGAGCATTTCACGGAAGAAGCCGTTCAGGCTGATAATCAGCTCGTCGTCTTTCCCGAAATGTGCATCTGCGGATACTGGCATGTTCCCAAGCTCGATGGCTCCGCGCTGCAGGCGCTGGCGGAGCCGCTCTCCGGTCCCTCGATCGCGCGGGTCGCAGCCCTGGCGCGGGTGAAGGGCATTGCGATCGGCGCTGGCTTCCTCGAGTTGGGTGAAAACGGAAAGCTCTATAATAGTTACGTGGTCTGCATGCCGGATGGACACATCCATTGCCATCGCAAACTGCACGCCTGGGAGCATCGCCTTATTTCCAGCGGCGATGCCTTCACGGTCTTCGACACACCTTGGGGAATTCGTGCCGGCATCCTGATCTGTTGGGACAATAATCTGATCGAGAATGCGCGCGCCACGGCGCTGCTTGGCGCCGAATTGCTGATCGCGCCGCATCAGGCCGGCGGCGGCCATTCGGTTAGTCCGCACGGGCTGAAGCGGATACCGGTCGAAAAATGGATCAATCGCCACGAAGATCCCGAGGCGATCGAGGCAGAGTTTCGAGGTCCGAACGGCCGGGAGTGGTTCATGCGCTGGCTGCCGTCGCGCGCCCACGACAATGGAATGTTCCTCGTCTTCAGCAACGGTGTCGGACAGGATGAAGACGAAGTGCGCACCGGCAATGCCATGATCCTCGATCCCTATGGTCGGATTCTGGCAGAAACCTGGGCGGCGACCGATGCAAGGGTAAGCGCTGAAATCGATCTGGCCCTGCTCGACAAATGTACGGGGCAGCGCTGGATAAGAGGCCGCCGTCCCGAGCTTTATAGTATCCTGACGCAACCCAACGCCAACGGTCTCGCACCCATGGACGCGCGCTACTCGGAAGAGTCTACCCGCAACAGCGGGTAGGGTGGATTTCCATATGGCTGGCCGTGGTCTATTTCGCCATCGTTTCTTCGAGATCGGCATAGACCAGATAGCGAAGCGGCCCAGAGGTAACGGCGTCGAAGGGAAAGCATGTCGCCAGCACGAGATGGACGCCGCGTGCATCGGGGTCGATGTCAGCCTCATCCCAGCGGGCAACGGCCATGCGGCTCACGCGGAAAGTAAAAGTCCGGCCGTCGCGACGTGTGATGCCGATACGGTCGTTCACATGGATATCTTTCAGGAAAATAAAATGGGTATCCCGGTGTGCCGCATAGACGGCCGTACCCTCTTCGCCTGCCTGCGGGGTGTTGTCGAGATGGCCGGGGCCGAAGGCAAGCGCCTGGCCGCTTGCACCCTTCAGAGCGATAGCGGAAACGCCAAGGCGTGGAACTTCGATACGCGCCACCGGCCATGTGTCGGCCCAGCTCCATGGCTTGACCGGTGCGCCTGATATCACGCTCTCGGCAAAGGCACGTTCCAGCAGGACTTGCGCCAAAGCCGCCTTGGCGTAGATCCATCCTCCTTGTGCGGCGAGGAAGAGACCGGCGGCGATGAGAATGCCGGCCGCAAAAGTCAGAAGGGAGCGCGCTGGCGCGCTCCCCATGGTTTGGAGGCGAGTGGCGGCGATCATGCCCGGCTCCTTCGCGATGCTAGGAACAGCAGCGAAGCTCCGCATAGAAGAGCAAGCAATCCCTGGAGAATGAGAAGCATTCCCGGCGTTGCCGTCTGCGGCAGCGGAACGCTGGCCTGAGCCGGTGCGGAGATTGGCTCGAGCTCAGCATCTCCATCGGCACCCTGCAGCTCATCGGCTGTCTGCTGCTGCCTGCTGTCAGCCTTCGCATCCCGCGTTGCACCGATGCCGAGGAGCTTGTTGTAATCCCAGCCCGCGGGAAGCTGCAATGGAATGTCGGCCTGTGTCAGCGGCGCGTTTGTCGGCCGCAGACGCTTGGTATCGACGGCGACGAGACTGGTCAGACGCGTGACCAAATGATGGTCGAGAGCCAATTGCAGGATACGCTTGTCGGCGTCGGCCTGCGAGATCTTGCCGAGCGTAAGATTGACCTCGGCATCGTCGATCTGGCGTCGTGCCCAGATCTTGGAGATACCCTTGGCATTGCTTGCCTGATCGAGCGGCAAGGAGATCGTCCACGGGCGGTCACCGAGCTTGCCGCTGACGGTCAGGGTTCCGGCTGCCTTTCCCATCCTGGCCGCCAGAACGAGCGGTTCGCCATGGTAGATGTCGGGCAGGAGGTTGGGTGACAGGCTGACATTCTTCTCCGAAAAGGTAGCGGCGACATCGGTGACAGCCGGATTTTCCAGCTTGTCGAAGAGGGCGCGCATGCGCTCGTTCACCTCGGCGACCGAACCGATGTGGGTGAAGCTGCCACGGCCAAGTTCGGCGGCGCGGCTCATCAGGTACGTGTTCGGCGCCGAGCCGATGCCGACCATGAAGATGCGGGAGCGTCCACGCGACTTTGCGATCGCATCGAGAAGCTGCTGCTCGTTGCTGACCTCGCCGTCGGTCAGGAACACGATCTGACGCAATCCGTTGGCCTGGTGGCTGTCGTCGAGTGCTGCTTGAAGCGGTGGCAGCATTTCCGTTCCGCCGGCAGCTTCCAGGCCGGTGACGAAGCGGCGGGCCGAGGCGATATTCTCAGCCGTCGCCATGACCGAATCGGGGAAGAATTTGGTCATCGTGTTGTCGAAGCGGATGACGTTGAAACGATCGTTCGGCTCGAGCCGGGACAGGGCATAATCGAGGCTCGCCCTTGCCTGTTCGATCGACGTGCCGCCCATCGACCCGGAATTGTCAATAACGAAGACCACTTCGCGGCCCGCCTTTTGCGGCGTCGCCACCGCCGGCGGCATCACATAGGCAAGCATATAGTCATCCTTACCGACATGCTCGCGGAAGAGACCGACGCTCGGCATATTGCTTGCGACTGCGTTCCATTCGAGCACGAAGTCGCGATCGGCAGTCGCGTCGCCATCCAGGACGATCCGGCGTGCGCTGTCGTTTACTTTGTCGATCTTGACCGCGTGATAGAGGCTTTTGACGTCATCGAGCGGGAAGCCGGCGTTGAGATTGACCTTGAGGGTGACAGGGTTGGCGCGGTCGCCGCCAGGTGCCATCAGGGGCGCGGAGACGGGCTGGTCGCTGACCTTGCGCGATGGGCTCTGTTTGGACTGACCCCAGCCGGCCTTAAGATCGGCTTGCTGTGTGATGGGCGATGCGTTCTGCGGATTATAGCGCGGCGCGACGACCAGCGGCACCCGCAGGGAGAAGCGGCCGTCCGCCAAGCGGACCGACTGCTGATATTCGATCTGAACGACGATCTTTTCATGCGGGCCAATGTTTGCGACCGTATTGGTGAAGACGTTCGGGCGCTGCTGTTCGACGAGGGACGCCTTCTTTCCCTCCCTGCGCGCTTTCTCGTAGATGGCGCGCGCGGCCTGCTTCTCCTTGATATCAGCGACAACGACCCGGTTGCCGACGATCATCTTCAGGGAATAGACGGCGCTGTCTTCCGGAAGAGGAAATACGTAGAGGGCTTCGACCCACTTGTCGGTCGTGTTCTCGAAGGCTTGCGTCAGGACTGCGCGTGCCGTCGGCCCATTGACGTCGATATCGACATCGGTCGCAAGGCGGGGCGCCTCGATATATTGTCCTTCGTCCTTGGTCTGAAGAAGAAGGCTGCCAGTGCCCATTTCGTTCGGCGTGACGAAGGCTGCCGGCTGCGCGTGCGATTCCAGGGGATGTAGCAGCGCGAAAATGACGGCAAGCACCGGCAGCAGGATGGCATTGCTGAACCAGAGCAGCAGGCCGAATCTGATGAGGAAATTTTGCCGCTTCTGGTAGCGCGAGAAGTTTGGCGAGGCTGACATGACAGGCTCCTTGTTCGCTGGTTAAATGACTGAAGCCATTGTGAACAAAGGCTATTTTCTCGCCAGCGTAAGCTTTGCCCTGTTTCGTCCGCATCTTGCCGCAAACGGTCTTGCCGGTTACGGCCATGTGTGGAATTGTGAAGAAAATTACGCAAACAGGAAACGAAGGAATGGTCCAGGGCGACCCCTATTTGTCCGACAGCCAGAACAGCGCCGTAGCGGCGCGGGTTCGCGAGGAGATCGCCCGACGGCGCATTTCCCGGCAACGCCTTGCCAATGATGCCCGCATCAGCCTTTCGACCTTGGAGAAAGCCCTTTCCGGCCACCGGCCCTTCACGCTCGCGACCCTCATTCGGCTGGAGCAGGCGATGGGGGTTGTCCTGCGGGAGCCGGCTGGAACGCAAGCGACCGTTGTCAATGACAAGCCCGGCCATGCCCCGGAAGAGCTTGGTGCCTATTCCCGCGCCTCGGTTTCCTGGTTGGAGGGCACTTACCTGACGCTTCGTCCGTCCTTCGGTGATGCGAAGGCGATTTTCGCCTATTGCACCGAGATCGCCTGGGATGGAGAACGCACCTGTCTGAGCTTCCGGGAGCGCGAGCGCAGCGATGCCTCCTTTTCCCAGCAGGGTTCGGTGTCGGTGCCGCACCTGTCGGGACATATCTACCTGGTGACGAATTCGTCCGGGCAGTATCGCATGGCGATATTGTCGAGGCCCAGTATCACCGGCGAGATGTTCGGCTTGCTGACGACATTGCGCGCCGGGCAGGGGTCGCACCTCACACCGGTCTCGACGCCGCTCGCCCTCCTGCCTATGTCGGCTTTCGCGCAGCCGTCGCTCGGGCGCGTCTTGGCGGGCGATCAGAATCACGAGGCATACTCGGCCATCATGCACAGAATTACCGGAGAAAATTACGCCGGCTTCGTCGGATAGCGGCGCTCTTGGAACAATTTCAGGAAAGTGCGTAGCGGTTTTCCGTCCGGAATTGCGTAAAAACAAAAAGCTAGAGCGTTTTCGCAATTCGAAGAAAAGCAGAATTGCTCTAGCGGGCGTCGTGAAAGATGATCCCGACAGTGTGGCGCACGCCTGAGCGGACCCGGCTTACCCCGTGCCTGAGATTGACGCGGTAGCTTCCCTTCGTTCCCCGCACGGGCCGATTGTGGACCGCAAAAGCGACGGCATCGCCCTGTCGAAGCGGCACGACTTCCACGCGGCTTTGCATGCGCGGCCGCTGCTCGGTCAGGACAAACTCGCCACCGGTGAAATCCTGTTCCGGCTCCGACAGCAGAATGGCCACCTGGATCGGAAAGGCGAGTTCGCCGTAGAGGTCCTGATGCAGGCAATTGTAGTCGCCCGGCACATATTGCAGCAGCAGCGGCGTCGGGCGCCTCTGACCGGCCTCATGACATTGCCTCAGGAAGGCGGCATGCTCATCGGGATAGCGTTCCTCGACGCCCATCCGTTCGTTCCAGCCGTTTGCGATGCCGGCGAGGTGGGGATAAAGCGCTTTGCGCAATCCACCGAGAAGCCACGGCAGCGGATAGTTGAAATAGCGGTATTCGCCTCTTCCGAAGCCGTGACGCGCCATGATGATGTGGCTGCGGAAATGACGTTCCTCGGAGTAGAGCCCGGAGACCGCAGCGCATTCATCGGGTGCCAGAAGCTTCGGAAGGACGGCGCAGCCGAAGCCGTCAAGCTCTCTTGCGAGCGACGGCCAATCATAGGCGTCGATCCGAGCCTCTATAGAGTTTTCCGTGAAAGCCGGTGCGGAAGTGGAGATCGATGTGTTCATGTCGGGTCCTTGGAAGCCGTGATAAGCTGAAGCCTAGCGTCCGAACCGGAGCGGTAGCCACCCGATTTCCGATGAGCAGCTCACACGAATGGGTTTCCCTGGCTACATTGCGATACAATCGAGCCGTTTCCTGAAATTTCGCGGACACAATTCCCGGCGATCTTCTGCGGGATTATCCGTCAGGCAGGAGTCTAAAATGAAACTCGCATTCCTTGGCGCATTTGCCGTCTCAAGCCTTGCCGTCGGCATCGCCGCGTCTCAATCGGCAGGTTCTGCAACGCCGCCGGAAAATGCATCGCCGATCTACGGCGTGACCATACCGGAAGGCTATCGGGACTGGAAATTCATTGCGCCGGCGCAGGAGGCTCCGCCGCTCGACGAGCTTCGCGCCGTGCTCGGCAACGATATCGCCGTCGACGCCTATAAGAAGGGCACCCTGCCTTTCCCCGACGGCTCGATTCTCGTCAAACTCGCCTACAAACGCATGCAATCGACGGAGTTCGCCCCGGCAACCGTGCCGGGAGCGCCGACCACGGTGCAGGTCATGGTAAAGGATTCCAAGAAATATCCCGATAGTCACGGCTGGGGCTTCGGGCGGTTCGTCGACGGCAAGCCGGTCGACGTTGCCCAACATGAAACCTGTCTCAGCTGCCATGTCGGCAACGTCAGGGATCACGACTACGTCTTTACGCGCTATGCGCCGTAAGGCGCTGCAACGCGATTAAGTGAAATTTGCCGGCCTGATCTCACCATATCGCTGCCGGCCGGCTATCCATGGTTTCTCCTCCCGCCAGGATAGCCGCCCCTATTTTACCCATAGATGAGCGCCGCTTCGAGCAGGTAGCCATCGAGCCGCTTCCATCATCATGGAAGAGGAACTTCGCAAGCCCACGCCATCTCTATGGGGTCGCCGCAGGGCCTGGCGGCCCCGTTTTGCCTCATCTCCCACCCCAAGATTCTCCAAAAATTCTTCTTCACTGGCTACTTGGCCAAGTTTCATATTTTCGGGGTGCATTTTGCCGCTGGTAAAGCCAAAACGCAGAGTTCTGTGTTCCGTTGTAGCCTCGGTCGATCCGGACACAGAGGGATACAATTTGGCTGGGTTGAGGACACAACCGGGATACACGCCGAAAGCAAAACTTCGCGGCATTCAATAAACCTCCCAAACATTTGGAGATTCTGATGTCGCCCTTATCCTTCTCAATGAATAGACGTGCCTTTGTGACTGCGGCCGCTGTCGCTGGAGCGGCTTCGCTCCTGAAGCCTGCCCTGTCCTTTGCCGCATCGGACGCCTTGCCCGACGGTGTGAAGCCGTTCAAGGTCCATATTCCCGACAGCGCGATTGCCGAGTTGAAGCAGAGGCTTGCGACGGCACGCTGGCCGCTCAAGGAAAATGTCGCTGACGACTCCCAGGGCGTGCAACTCGAACGCCTGCGCGATCTCGTTGGATATTGGGCCGACGGCTATGATTGGCGAAAGGTGGAACAGAAGCTCAATTCTCTGCCGATGTTCATGACCGAAATCGATGGGTTGGATATTCACTTCATTCACGTGCGCTCCCCACACGAAAACGCAATGCCGCTGATCATGACCCACGGTTGGCCGGGCTCGGTTTTGGAAATGCTCAAGGTCATCGATCCCTTGACGAATCCGACTGCTCATGGTGGCAAGGCCGAAGACGCCTTTCATCTCGTGGTGCCATCGATCCCCGGTTTCGGTTTCTCCGGCAAACCCAGCGTCCGTGGATGGGGCTCCGATCACATCGGCCGTGCTTGGGGCACGCTGATGAATCGGCTCGGATATGAGAAATTCGTCTCGCAAGGCGGTGATTGCGGCTCGGTCATCTCCGAGCGCATGGCGCATCAAAAGGTGCCGGGATTGCTGGGCATTCATCTCAACATGCCTGCGATCGTTCCAAAAGAAATCGTGCCGATCTTGGCTGCAGGTGCCCCGGCGCCCGCAGGTCTCACTGCGGACGAACGCGCTTGCTTCGACAAGCTCGCGATTTTCTACCGAGACAGTGCTGCCTACGCGCAAATGATGGTTACGCGTCCGCAGACGATCGGTTACTCGCTCGTCGATTCACCGATCGGAATGGCCGCGTGGATGTACGACAAGTTTGCCGAGTGGACGTATAGCAACAAGCAGCCCGAAAAGGTTCTCACTCGGGACGAGATGTTGGATGACATTTCTCTTTATTGGTTCACGGAGACGGGTACCTCGGCAGCCCAGATCTATTGGGAAGACCACACCAACAATTTCAACGCTCTCGAAAGGATCCCTTCCGTGCCCGTCGCGGTTAGTGTCTTTCCGGGAGAAATCTATCAGGCACCCAAGTCGTGGACGGAGCGTGCCTTCGGCAATCTGATCTACTTCAACAAAACCGAGAATGGCGGGCATTTTGCGGCCTGGGAGCAGCCGGCGATTTTCACCAACGAAGTCAGGGCGGCATTCCGCTCGCTGCGTTAAGCGAGCCTAGGCTTCTGACTCGGTGAAAGCGCTGCAGGCGAGCGATGCCCCACGCTCGACTGCGGAAGAGGGGGAAGCGTACAGGATTCCCCCTCACAACGAATAATGGATCCCGGCGAATTTAATGCAGGAGACTTTTGCCGGATCGCAGAGTCCCTACGCGAAGGCGTTGCGACGGGCCGAAAGCGAGCCGATGCCCATCAGGGCGGCGAGGATGACCGGGATGCAGACAAGGTAGGCCGTGCGAATCCCCGCATGTTCGGCAACGAATCCAAGCAGCGGTGGAGCAAGGAAGAAGACGACGAAGGACATTTGTCCGAGGGCTGCAACGTTGACATGGGCCGGACGGTCAGTGCGTTGGGCGGCCGCCGAAACCGCCAGCGGATAGACCGCGCTGCAGCCGGCGCCCATGAAGGCGAAGCCGAGCAGCGCCACATTGGGGTGAGGCGCCAGCCAGACGGCGCAGAGACCGGCAGTTGAAAGAAGCAGTAGGGAGAGTGCAACGGAGCGGGAGCCGAAGTGATCGACGAACCGGTCCGCAAACAATCTTGCCAGCGCCATGAAGAAGGTGAACAGCGTCAATCCGAGACCGCCGACGAACGGCTCGACATGAAAGACGTCGCGCATATAGATCGCCGACCAGTCGATGCCCGCGCCCTCGACCAGGAAGGCAGCAATGCCAATGACACAGAGAGGCAGCAGGCCGACCGTCGGGAGCGCGACATGCCCGGCCTCCGGATGATCCTGTGCCGGGCGGGCGGGCGCATTGCGCATGCCGGCAATGACAAGCGAACCCATGATCAGCACGAAGGTAAATGTCAGGGCAAGGTGCAGCTGCATCGAAATGCCGGCCTGGCGGATGGCCGACGATGCGAGGGCGGTGACGAAAAAGCCGAGGCTCCAGAAACCATGGGCGCGGTTCATCACGCCCCGGCCAAGCTGCGCCTCGATGCGATCGATCTCGACATTGAGATTGATTTCAAGCGCTCCGGCGAGCAGCCCTTCACAAAGCAGGATGGCAAAGACAAGCAGAGCAACGCCCATCCAGGGCACGAGCGCCAGGGATGCCGACGTGCCGAGCACGGTGATGAATGCCGTCTTGCGCGCGCCCAGACGCGCAACGATCGGGGAGGCGAAGGTGAGCGATATCAGCGCTCCGATAGCTGCGCCGATCAGTGTCAGACCGAGCTCCGATTTGTCGATCTGCAAGGCGTCCTGCAGGTCGGGAAGGCGCGACAGCATTGCGCCCATCGATACCGCAAAGAGGAAGAAGCAGACATAAACTCGCTGCTGCGGTTCAAGACGCATTTTTATGCTCCGGAGAATCTGAACACAGATGAGATGGAGAGGATCTATCCGAAAGCAACTAGTGCTGGCAATACGAGCCTGTATCAAATGATCAGACGGTTAGGGCCACAAGCCGATTTCGTCAGCCCGGCCTCATGCCGCCAGAAACAAAATCGACCGTCTGGACAAATAAGGTCGCCGACCTAACTCCCCCCGTTGGACACGCATAAATCGTATTGCCCGCTGCCTCTCAGCGGCATGGCGATTTGGGAATTTCATCCTTCGTCAACGGATCAAGAAACGGCAGATCAGATATGGGATTAGCACCGCTCACCAGGCCGACGGGCCAGACGCCGCAAACGGATTTGAACAGCTACAGGCTGATACCGCTCTCCAGCTGCCCCATCCTCGGGAGTAGTGCGGCATCGGGACTGCCGTCCGGCGTGCTTTTTTCCGGCCGGTCCTTCGAAGCGGTGAGCGACAACGCACTGTCCTGCTGCGGTCGCTATAATCTAAGGAACAGCCTGCATCAGGGCATCGCCGCAATCGGTGATGACGGACATTTGATCTTTGCCGTCAATAGCTGGGTGAGCGGGCAGCGCTGCACGGTCATGGGTGCCTTCGACCCGATGGGTAAGCCCGTTGGGCCGACCAAGCCTCAGCAGGATTTGCTTGGAAAATACTTCCAGTCGCCCGAGCGTCCGATCGTTCTGGATTCAAAGGCGAAGAGCGACATCGGCTTCAAGACGAATGGGCTCAATCCGAACGTCGGCGTCTACGTCGGCAACAAGACGATCATTTTCGACGTCAACGCACGGTCGTCTGATGGTAATATCGAAGGCAGCGCCACGATAACCACCGATTTCAACGGCAAGGTCCGGGATCAGCTTTATAAATTGTCGACCAAGGATAAAAATTCCTCGCTGAGCGGCAGCTATGAGCGCAAGGGCACCGAGACGACCGAGACCGTGGCGGCATCATGGGAAAAATGGTCCTTGGCGGGCAAGCATTCCCGGGATGGTGCAAGCAGGAGCCGCGAGCTTGATCTTTCCTATCGTGCCACGGACAAGATAACCATCAAGGCGTCTTGGAGACCGGACGTGAAGCCGCCATCCACGCCTCCGCGCATAACCGATTATTCGATCTTCTCGGCCACTAATCCTAATCCCCCGCCGGCTCCTCCCAACTACAGCAATTATATGATCACGCTCGAAATCAAGCTGCCTTGAGCATGGCTGTTTCGATTGAATCGAGCCGTCTGCGGCGATGGACCGTAGACGGCTCGATCTCTGTTGATAGGGCATCAGGAAACCCTGACGCCTTTAGGGGCCGTCGGCGGATGATCAGGCACTGCAATTTGCCGGCAGCGACGATGATCTGCGCGTGCCGATCAACACCAGTACCAGGCCGGCGGCGGCGAGCAGCCCTCCGGCGATCGCAACCGCTGCATAGCCGAAGCCAAGGCTGATCACGGCGGCACCGGCCGCGGCACCCAAGGCATTGCCGAGGTTGAACGCCCCGACATTGATGGAGGAGGCAAGACCAGGCGCTTCGGCTGCCGCTTCCATGACGCGCATCTGTACCGGCGGAACGATCGCAAACGCTGCGCCGCCCCAGACGAGAAGACCGATGGCCGCCCCGATGTGGCTGGTCATTGCCAGCGGCAGCACGAACATGATCGCGGCTAGCAGGCCAAGGAAGATCTTGGTTGCGCCATCAAGCGACCAGTCGGCCAGTCGGCCACCCAGCCAGTTGCCGATCGTGAAGCCGACGCCGATGAGGACCAACCCGAGGGTCACGAAGCTATTGGATGCACCGGTAAGTTCGGTGAGAGCCGGAGCGACATAGGTATATAGCGAGAACATCGCGCCTGCGCCCATGACGGTGGTTGCCATCGCAAGCAGCACGGTGGGGTGAGTAAGTACGGCAAGTTCCCGCCTGATATCAGGCATGGCGCCGCGCTCGCCTTTCGGCAGGGCGAACCATAGCGCTGCAATGGCGGCTATGCCGATCAGCGCTGTTCCTGCAAAAGCCATGCGCCAGCCGATCGCTTGACCGACCCAGGTGGCGGCCGGCACGCCGCCGATATTGGCGATCGTCAGCCCCATGAACATGGCGGCAACGGCGCTTGCCTGCTTTTCCTTCGGCACGACGCTAGCCGCCACCACCGCGCCCAGGCCGAAGAAGGCGCCATGGTTAAGGCTGGTGACGAGTCGGGCGAGCAGCAGCGTGAAGTAGCCTGGCGCCATCGCCGACATGAGATTTCCGATCGTAAAGATGCTCATCAGCAGCATCAGTGCCGTGCGCTTGCCGAAGCGGCTGAAGGCGAGCGTCATGAAGGGGGCGCCGACCATGACGCCGATCGCATAGGCGCTGATGAGGAGGCCTGCTGTTGGGATCGAGACGTCGACCCCCTTGGCGATGACCGGGAGAAGTCCCATCGGCGAAAACTCGGTCGTGCCGATGCCGAAGGCGCCGATCGCAAGGGCGAGAAGCGCCCATCGGGCGTGAGAGGATGTTTGGGCCTTTTGGGCCGTCGAAATCTTGGTGTCCATGTTGAAGCTCCTTAGGCGTCCCATTCGGGCGCGAGACCGGGCGGGCTGACGATCCGGCCATCCGGGCGTGCGAGATCGGCGATGGCCGCCATGTCTTGTTCATCGAGGCTGAAATCGAAAATCGCGATATTCTCCTTGACGCGCTCCGGATTGGCCGTCTTGGACAAAGCGATGTGGCCTTGCTGGATCAGCCAGCGAAGACCGACCTGTGCGGCGCTCTTGCCATATCTGGCGCCGATCCGCTGCAGCACCGGATCCTTCGGCACCGCACCGTCGGCCATGCCGTAGTAGGCGGTGATCGCAAGATCGCTTGCTTTTGCAGCCGCAACGAGCGCGTGCTGGGGCAGATAGGGATGGATCTCGACCTGATTGGTGACGATCGGCGTGCTGGAAAGTCTGACCGATTCCCGCATCTGGGCGATATTCTGGTTGCTGACGCCGACGAAGCGGGTTTTGCCGGCGGCTTTGACAGCGCTCAACATTTCGATCTGCTCCGCGACCGGCACCTTGTCGCCCGGCCAATGCAGCAGCAGGAGATCGACGCGGTCGGTGTTCAGCTTGTCGAGGCTCTCGTCGACCGAGGCGGCGAACCTGTCCTGACTATAATTGTCGACCCAGACCTTCGTCGTCAGGAATAGATCATCGCGCTTAGCGCCGGCGGCTGCAAGAGCCCGGCCGAGTGCCGCCTCGTTCTGATAGATCTGTGCGGTGTCGAAATGGCGGAAACCGGCCTCCAGTGCGGCCGGGATGACCCGCTCTACTTCTGCGTCCGACATGCGGAAGACGCCGAAGCCGAGCGCGGGAATTGTTGCGCCATGGGCGGTAACGGTAAGCATCGAAAACTCCTTTTGAAAGCCTCGGCGGCTTCGGCCGCCGTGAATGGATCGAGCACCGGACTTGATGGCGCAATCTCTTCCGCCTATGAAATAGAGAGCGCGTTCTCGCTTGAGAATTGGCTAAGTTTTCACATTATTTGTGAAACTAAATCAAAGATCGGTGTTCCATGGATAATCGCGCAGGCGAAATGCAGGTATTTCTTCGTGTGGTGGAAGCCGGTAGCTTTTCGGAAGCGGCGCGCCTGCTGCGCATGACGCCTTCGACCGTCAGCAAGTTGATCTCCCGCATCGAAGGCAGGCTCGGCGTGCGGCTCGTCGAGCGTTCCACCCGGCGGCTGTCGCTGACCCCGGAGGGCCAGATCTATTATGAGCGCAGCCAAGCCCTGCTGCATGATCTCGACGAGGTCGAACAGGAGCTGGCACAGGGTGCGACGACGACCGGCGGCACGGTGCGGGTCAATATTGCCGTTGCCCTGGGGGTGCTCGGCCTCGAGCCGCTCTTGCCGGAATTTTGGCGGACCTACCCCAATGTTGTCGTCGATCTGTCGCTGTCCGATGAAATTGTCGATCTTTATCTCGACCGCACCGACGTTGCTTTTCGGGTTGGGGCTTTGCCGGCTTCAGGCATGATTGCCCGCCGCATCGGTATTGCCCGCCGCAAGATCGTCGCAGCGCCCAGCTACCTCGATCGCCATGGAATACCGCTGGGTGTCGATGATCTCTCGCGGCACAATTGCCTGGGCTTCAATTTCCGCCGTCTTGCACCCGTCTGGCCGATCAGGGAAAGCGGCCGCATCGTCGATCGCGCCATGACGAGCTCGCTGCTTGCCAATAATGGCGAAACCGTCCGGCGCATGGCGCTGGCGGGTGTGGGGCTTGCCCGCATGGGCGACTATCACGTACGGGCCGACATTGCGGCCGGCCGTCTTATCGAGGTGCTTGCCGATGTCGTCGAGCCGGACGAGGAGCAAATCCATGCGGTCTTTCTCGGCGGCGCGCGCATGCCGCAGCGCGTGCGCGTCTTCCTCGATTTCGTCGTGCCGCGTCTCCGGCAATTTCTGGACGGGGGCGCCTGAGCGGCCGCTGCGGGGAATTTATCCTCACCAAGCTTTACGTTGGCAACCCGCCACCAAGACGTCGGCGGGCAGGGGTCACTGCAGCGGCCGCGGTATGGCGCCGGTGCGAGGCAGGATCGACAGATTTTCGTCCTCCCGATCGGTCTCGAGCCGCTGCAGGATCGGGCAATGCGGACGATGGTCGCCCTGGCAGGAGTTAACGAGCATGGTGAGTGTGTGCTCCATATCCTGCAGGTCCGCGATCTTTTTCTTCAGTGCCGTGATATGACCCTGAGCGAGGCGCTTAACCTCAGCGCTCTGGCGGCTTTCGTCGCGCCAGAGCCCCAAAAGCTCGCCGATTTCGGCAACGGCAAAGCCGAGATCGCGCGCCCGGCGGATGAAACGCAGCATGTGCACGTCGGTATCCGAATAGTCGCGATAGCCCGATGCCGTTCTGCCGGCCGCCGGAATAAGGCCGGTTTCTTCGTAATAGCGGATCATCTTGGCCGATACGCCCGATGCTTTCGCCGCCTGTCCGATATTCATCAATGTTCTCCTGACAGGCACCGCCTGATGTTGCCGATGAAAGCTGGGCCTTCCAACCATGGGAAGGTCAATAGCATATTTTCCGCTGCAGGACACTTGACCTTACCATGGTTGGAACCTCCACTTTGAACACCGTGAGATCGAAATAGATGAGAATTCTCATGGAGCTGAGACTTGAAAACATGACCTGCGGCGGCGGCGCCAGATCCGCCACCAAGGCAATCAGTCTGTCGATCCAGACGCCGGGATTGAGACTAGTCCGGATGCATTCACGGTAGTGAGCGGCCCTATGAGGATATCGTTGAGTAAGAGGAAGCAATCGATGCATCGACGTAATTTTCTGACAGGGCTGGCAGGCCTTGCGATTTCGGGGCCGGCCGCGGCCCAGATGATGCATGACATGGGACATATGGGCGCAAACGGCGCTCATGACATGCCGATGACCAGCGGTAAGCCTGTCTTGCCGGAAGGACAGCCTTTGCGGGAGCTGCCGCGTCTGACGAACGAGGCCGGCGAAGCGGGTCTATTCAAGGCAAGGCTTGTCGCCGAACCGGGGTTGGTTCGCTTCGCAGACAGGCTCGACACGCCCACGCTCCTCTATAATGGCGGAAATCCGGTGATCGAGGCGCGTGAGGGCGACAGGGTCGAGATCAGCTTCAGGAACGGCATTCCCGATGAACCGACGACGGTTCATTGGCATGGGATGCCGGTGCCGGCCGATCAGGATGGCAATCCCATGGAATCCGTCGCCTCGGGTAGCGAGCGCCTCTATGCTTTCGATCTGCCGCAAGGCAGCGCCGCATCCTATTGGTTCCATCCCCATCCACATGGCCTCACCGCCGCGCAGGTCTATCGCGGGCTCGCAGGCATCTTTCTGGTGAAACCCAAGGATGACCCGATCCCTACGGAATATGGCGATACTGTTTTGATGTTCACCGATCTTCGGATCGCTGAAGATGGAAGCATGCCGGCGAGCAACATGATCGATGTGATGAACGGGCGCGTCGGCGATCATGTGCTGGTCAACGGCCAGAAAAATCCGGTCTTGATCGTGAGGAAAGGGGAGAAGCGTCGCCTGCGCCTCTTCAACGCAACAAATGCGCGCTTCCTGCGGCTGGCCTTCGAGAATGCCGCCATGGTGCTTACTGGAACGGATGGCGGCCTTATCGAGGCTCCCGTCGGCATCGACGATTTGCTGCTTGCGCCCGCCGAGCGCGTTGAGCTCATCATCTCCTTCGATAGGCCGGGAGCGGCAAAGCTTGTCACGCTTGGCTATGAGCGCGGGTGGATGGGGCCTGGCAAGCCTGAAGCGGCCGGCATCACCCTGCTGACCGCCAATGTTTCAGAGGAGGCTGCACCCAACGTGCCACCGCTTCCCGCGACGCTGCGCACAATTGACCGCCTCGCGGAACCGGCAGTCACGCGTCGTTTTGTGTTGACGGAATTCATGGAAGGCATGGAGATGAAGTTCCTCATCAACGGCGCGAGTTTCGATATGAACCGCATTGATGAGGTCTCGAAGGTCGGTCAGGTCGAGTTATGGGAGATCGTCAATCAGGCGGATATGGACCATCCGTTTCATGTGCATGGGACGCAGTTCCAAATTGTCGAACGTGAAAAGAATGGCGCGGTCACCAAGCCATCCTACCAGGCCTGGAAAGACACTGTGAACGTTGCCGCCAGCGAGACGGTGCGCGTCCTGCTGCGGCAGGATTTGCCGGGGCGGCGCATGTATCACTGCCACATCCTCGAGCATGAAGATCTCGGCATGATGGGTACAGTCGACGTCAGGGCCTGACACCTCCATCATCCATCGAAGCGTGGAGAGAAAATTGTCCTTCCCTTCATCCTTGGCCTCGGAACTTGTGTTCGATGAGGTCGCGGCCGGTTTCACCTTTGCCGGTGTGAATGCGATGTTCGGGTCTTGCGCAAACAGCAGGTTAGGCGCTTTTATGTAAGCGCAGTTCCACTGCAGCAAGCGCTCGCGGCGGCCTCGGAGGAGGGCCGGCCACGATCCCGCGGTGGATGCCAAATTGTGCTGACGGTGGCATTCAAGGGGAGGACTCGATGGCCGCTAATCATCAGACGCAATACCGCGAACGCGTGCGCTCTGCACAGGAGGCCGTTGCCTTAATACCGTCCGGTGCGAAGATCGCCATGCCAATCGCCGCCGGCCAGCCGCCTGCCATCCTTGCGGCGCTGGCCGAACGTGCGCGGGCCGGCGTGGTGGACAATGTCCGGCTTTATTACCTGCTTTGCACGGGTGTCGCCGGTTCCAGCGTGCTCGACTTCGACCTACGCGACCGCATCATTCCCATGAGTTATTTTCATGGAGCGGTAGATCGTGCCTTGGATAAGCGGCGAATGGCGGAGATGCTGCCTGCCGCCGAAATCGTACCATGCCATTTCAGCCAGGTGCCGCGCTCGCTTGTTGAGCATGTCGGCGTGGACACATTGATCGCTACCGTCTCGCCCATGGATGCGGACGGAAATTTCAGCCTTGGCGCTAGCACGGATTATGCCCTGGCAGTCGCCCGCAAGCCCGGCGCTCGGCTGATCCTCGAAGTCAATCCCAGCATGCCCTATGTGCGGGGCAATTGCATGATCCCGGTCTCAAGCGTCACGGCACTTGTCGAGAATGACGCAAGCCTTCCGGCGCTTGCTGCCGCGCCTCGTTCGCAAGTCGATGATGCGATCGGTGCTATCATCGCCGGACTTGTGGATGATGGTGATTGCCTGCAGATGGGCATCGGTGCGCTTCCTGACGCAGTTTGCGCCGGTCTTTCAGAACACCGTCACCTCGGCATCCATACAGAAATGATGACATCGGGACTTGCCGCTCTGGTCAGGGCCGGCGTGGTCGACAATAGCCGCAAGCAGATCCATGTCGGGCGAACCATCTTCACCTTTGCGCTGGGAGATAAGCCGCTTTACGACTTCCTGAACGATAATCCCGATGTCGAGGCGCATCCCGTTGACTATGTGAACAATCCGTTCGTCATCGCTCAGAATGATCGCATGGTGTCGGTGAATGCGACGATGCAGATCGATCTCAACGGTGCGTGCAATTCCGAATTCGTCAACGGAAGGCAGTTCAGCGGTTCCGGCGGTCAGGTGGACTTCGTTCGCGGCGCCTACGCCTCACGTGGCGGCCGCTCGATCATTGCCTGTCATGCGACGGCGGCGAAGGGAACGCTTTCGCGTATCGTTCCGACCCTCACAGGTCCGGTAACGACCTCGCGCAACGATATCCATATCGTTGTTACGGAATATGGCTGGGTGAACCTCAAGGGCAAATCGGTGGCAGAGCGGGCAAAGGCGATGATCGCGCTTGCTCATCCCGATTTCCGGGAGGCGCTGGATCGTGCCGCTCATCAGGCGGGATACTACGCGCCAGACTGATGCCGCCGGTTCTGATGGCGGGACGGTCATCGGTTCGTCGGAGCAATAAGAAGGAACCGGAGGGAAACCGGATCCTTCCGGCTTTGATCGGAGGTCAACCGATTGCTATGAGAAGCCTGATGGATCGGTACATCAGGCTTCCCGTACCTAGTCCCAGGAGACTAGGTAGGTCGCTATTAGAAGCTACGCTGGAAGCGCAGGATACCAGCCCACTGATCCTGGTTCACAGAATCGAAGTTGGTGTAGGAGACTTCCGGCTCGATAAGCAGGTTCTTGACCGGGTTCCACTTGACGTTGGTGGTTGCGGCAAAGATCTTCGAGTCGGTATAGGCGAGCTGCAGGTTCCACTTCAGCTTTTCGTTGATCGGAACGCCAACGCCGCCCCAGACAGCCCAGTCACCCCAGCCGCACTTCGATGCATCGTTAGCCGGGCAAGAAGAACGAGCCAGGTTGGTGCCGGCATACTTGTTCAGGTTGTCGCCGTCGGTGTTCCAGCCGCCCATCAAGAAGGCCGAGAAGACGCCGAAGTCAGCATCGACACGAGCCTTGATAGCGCCTTCCGACTTGATCGAGTCGTAACCGCCAATGACCTTGAAGCCCCATGCACCGGACTTGAAGCCAGCACCGGCAACGACGTCGGGAGCGTAGTGGTTGGCCTTGTCGTCCGATGCCCAGCTGGAGCCATAGGAAGCGCCAGAACCGCTGGAGTTCGAGTCTTCAACCGAGACCACAGCCGTGAAGCCGTTGCCGGCGTCATAGTTGTAGGTCAACTGGTTGAGTTCGTACGGACCGTCATAGATCACGTCGTCGTTGATGACGTCGCCGGCATAACCGATGTACGAGTTGAACTGCGAGTCAGCCTTACCGACGAGGAAACCGCCGAGGCTGATGTTTGCGAACAGCAGCTTGGAGGAAGTGGAGTTGCCTTCCTGCCAGTCCCAACGGATGACCGTGTTGGTCTTCAGCGGGCCGTATTCGGTGTCGGTCGCGGTATCGAGGCTCAGCTGAGCGCGGGTATGCCAGAGAGTGCCGTTATGGCTGTTGGCATTGTAGGCGTCGTACCACTTGCCTTCGGTACGGACCATGCCGCCGACCTTGAGGCAGGTTTCGGTGCCTGGAATGAAGAAGTAGCCAGCGCCATACGCATCGCAGATGCGAACGTATTCCAGCGGCTCGGGCTCAGCAGCGACGATCGCGTCAGCCGCATGGGCGCCGGAAACTGCTGCCAGTGCAGCAGCGGAGCCGAGAAGGAGGCTCTTGATGTTCATTATAAACTCCTAATTGTAGCGGGTCGTACATATTCCAAGAAGCGAGCACAACGAACCTTCCCGGCGACACTGCTTGCAACAAGAAGCAAACACCAGGCATCTGCGAGCGACTGCGGGTATTATCCCCACCCCTTTGGAACCTCGTTAGCTGGCGGCTGAAACGACATCCCACCAGATCGCAAGCTAATTAGCTCCCGGGAACACAGCTATATACATTCTGATTGTTTGTAAATTAGCTCCGGAAGTATCCGGAAACGGAAAAAAGGGTTGTTGATTTCATGCAACACATGCCAGGCGCGAAAATTCGGGCCGGAGAGGAGCCGGCCTCCTTATAGTGCCCTGCGCTGCATCTCCTGTCCGCCGCTTCAATAAGCGATCGTGAATAGTTCCATCGCCTCGGCAAAGCCCTTCAGCCTCTGTCTGCCGATGGAGATTGCATCGTTGATTCCCGCCTCATCTCGAAACGCGTCGGACATCAGGAGCGCTTCGCTCCTTTCGCTGCAGACGTTCTGTATGCGGCTAACGATATTGACATCAGGGCCGATCAACGTGAAATCCAGCCGATTGCCGGAGCCGACATTGCCGTAGCTCACCTCGCCATAGTGCAACGCGATGCCGACCTTGACTGGTATGCCGCTGTATTCAAAACCGCTTAGCTCGGAAAGGATTATCCTTGCTGCGGTCAGCGCTGCACCGCAAGCTCCGGATGTGTCGGCGCCTGGAAAGAATGCCAGAACTGCATCGCCCATGAATTTCAGTACTTCACCGCCTTCATGGGCAATCGCCGGTATCACTTTGTCGAAATAGGCGTTTAGCAGTTCGAGGACGGTGCTGCCGGGCTGGCGATTGGAAAGCTCGGTGAAACCGCGCAGATCGCACAGCAAAAGGGCTGCCTCCATCGATTCGATTTCGCCGCGACGAATGTGTCCGGCAAGGATGCGGCTCGCCGTCATCGGGCCGATATAGGTATCGAGAAGGCTGAGTTCGCATTGTCTGAGGACGCGGAGTTCGCAGGTGTTGCGCAATGCCGGCAGGATGCGCTCGATCAGGTCTTTCTCCCCGGATGTGAAGCCGCCTGGCCGCCGCGTGGCAAAAACGGCGCAGCTGATCGGTCCGTCGGCGTTGCAAAGCGGCGCCACAATCAGTTGCACCAGCCCCCGGCCGGAAAATATGTCGATATGCTGCCAGCGCCCATGCGGACTTTCGCCCGGACCGACGACGAGCGGCTCGCGCATCTCCTGTGCCTTCATGAGCGGCGTATTGGCAAGCGCGAGGCGTGAGCCATGTTCGCGATCATGGATCTCGACCGGTTCGCCGGGCGCCCAGGCGAAGGTGCGGCCGATGAATTCGGGATGCAGCGTCGTCAGGTGCAGCGTCAATCGATCGACGGGAAGGCCAAGGGCCTGCAGGCGGCGGCCAAGACCTGCGACAAGGCCCGCCTCGTCGAGGGCATGGCATTCGTCGCCGGTCAACCATTCGATGAGGCTCAGTGTTGCTCTGTTACCGATGCCGCCGCTGAGCGTCTTGGGGTCGGCTGTTGCGGCATTTGGCATGTCATACAGCAAGGTCATGGTTATTTTCTCCTCTTCGAGGTGCGGCGCTCAATGCGCGCCGCCGCCGGAAAGTTGACCGGCTTTTTTCAGAAGCAGGCTGGCAATCAGGGCAACGACCAGTGCGACGCCGAGCAGATAGAAGGTGTCGCTGAAAGCCATGATATTGGCTTGCTTGCGAAGGCTGGCGGCTACTGCGACAATGGCCTTATGCGTTGCAAGCGCTTGATCACTCACTCCATGGTTCATGAAGTAGCTGGTGAGGTTGGCGACGCGCGCGCGGGTCGCCTCTTCGAACACCGAGACTGAATTGGTGAGGATGTTCGAATGAAACTGCTCGCGCTTGGTGAGGAAGGTCTGCAGTGCGGCAATGCCGACCGCACCGCCGAGATTGCGCATCATGTTGAACAGCGCCGAAGCGGATCCGGCATTTTCCTGTTCGATGCCGGCGGTCGCGATCGCCGTCAGCGGCGTGAAGGCGAGTGCCTGACCGACCGCACGCACGATATTTGGCCAGAAGAGCTGATCGCTGGCATAGTTGCTCGTCATGTAGATGTTCATGAAGTTCGAGGCGGCGAAGAGTGCGAAGCCGACGATGATCAGCAGGCGAGCGTCGATGCGCTTCATCAGCCGTGGGACCAGCGGGATCAAGATCAGCTGCGGAATGCCGGTCCAGGCAAGCACCATGCCGATCTGCTCGGAATTGTAGCCCTGGATGCGCGTCAGATAGATCGGCAGGATGAAGACCGAGCCATAGAGAGCGACGCCCATCAGGAAATTGGCGACGATACCGAAGCCGAAATTGCGGCGCACCAGCAGACGCAGATTGAGGAGCGGATGAGAAGCGCGAAGCTCGATGATGAGGAAGAGCGTCAACGAAACGACCGCGATGATGGATAGACGGACGATGAAGGGTGAGCCGAACCAGTCGTCCTTGTTGCCTTCTTCGAGCACGGTCTGCAGTGCTGCAAGGCCGACCGCCATGGTGATGATGCCGGGCCAGTCGCCCTTGGCAAGCAGTGAGAGGTTCATTGGCGCGCGGTCGAGCGAGATCCAGAGCATGCCGACCATCAGGACGCCCGGCACGAGATTGACGTAGAAGATATATTCCCAGCCCCAGTTTTCGGTGAGATAGCCGCCGATGGTCGGGCCGATGGCTGGCGCGAAGGTGGCGGAAAGGGCAAAGAGGGCAAGACCCATCGGTTGTTTGGGCTTCGGCAGCAGCGTGATGATGATCGTGAAGGCCATGGGGATCAGCACGCCGCCGGAAAAACCCTGGATGGCGCGCAGCACGATCATCTGCTGCAGGTTTGCGGCAAAGGCGCAGGCGACTGAAAAGAGCAGGAAAAGGATAGCGTTGGTCAGCAGATAGTTGCGCACTGAAAAGACGCGAGCAAGCCATGCGCTAAGCGGAATGACGACGATCTCTGCGATCAGGTAGGAGGTGGAAATCCAGCCGCCATCATCCGTACCGGCGCCGATCGCGCCCTGGATGTCGGCAAGCGAGGCGTTGACGATCTGGATGTTGAGAACGGCCATGAAGGCGCCGAGCGTGGAGCCGACCACGGCGGTCCACATACGCAGCGGGCTCATGGCCGGTCGGACGACGGTAGCGGTTGAAGCGCCCGGCGATGCGGCTGAATTGTTGTTTGCGGCGATCTGAAGAGTGGCCACGGCGTGTCTCCTTCCGGCTTATGCCGGAACAATCTCATGACGATGCTGAGGTGATAATCGACGAAAATCGGGAAGGATCATCCAGCCTGGCTGGATGATCCCTGTGCGCCGGCTGTCGATGTCTGGGCAGCCTTGGTATCGATTTCCGGCTCCACCGACATGCCCGAGCGCAGCAATCCGGCGAGATTATCGTCGTCAATGACGATCTTAACCGGTATGCGCTGGACGATCTTGGTGAAGTTGCCGGTGGCGTTGTCAGGCGGCAGCAGCGAGAATTCGAGCCCGCTTGCCGGCGAGAGGCTGTCGACATGGCCCTTGATGGTGACGTCAGGGAAGCTGTCGACCTTGATCTCGACCGATTGGCCGGGACGTACATAGGTCAGCTGCGTTTCCTTAAAATTAGCAACGACATAGACCGAATGCAGCGGCACCACCGCCATCAGCTGCGTACCCGCCGTCACATATTGTCCCACGCGGATCGAGCGGGCACCGACCGTGCCGTCGACGGCTGCGACGATGTTGGCATAGGAAAGATTGAGCTCGGCCTGCTGGACGGCCGCAGCGGCGCGATCACGCTGGGCGGCTGCCTGGTCTCGCTGGGTCTGCAGCACGGGAACTTTGGTTTGAGCCGCGACGAACGCGGCCTGGTCGCGCTCGACAGCGGCCGTTGCCTGCCTTCTGGCCGATTCCGTCTCCTCAGCGCGCGACTGTGTGCCAACGCCGTTGGTAATCAAACGAGCCGAACGGGCGGCATCCGATACAGCATAATCCAGAGAGGCTTGCGACGCGTCGACCGTTGCCTTGGCTTGCCCGATCAGCGATTGCTGCAGCTGGATCTGCGCATCAATATTGGCGATCGCTGCATCCGCGGCCTTTAAATCGGCTTTTGCTTGGGAAAGTGCTGCCTGGAAGTCGCGGTCATCGATGCGGGCAAGCAGCTGGCCAGCCTTGACATGGTCATTGTCGTTGACAAGCACCTCCTTGATGTAGCCGGCGACCTTTGGCGCAATCGTGGTGTAATCGGCCTTCACATAGGCATCGTCGGTGGATTCGATGAAGCGTCCGACCGTCCAGTAGCGATAGCCGAAATCCGCCGCGACCGCGACGCCGGCTAGCAGCGCGGCGATCAACAAGCCGCGCTTGATGAGCTTCCTATCTGCCTTGCGGCTGGCGTCAGCGACAGGCGCTTCGGCAACTCTTCCTTGCGGAACGTCGGCGGCGGGAGATTTCGCGACCTCGTTGACTGGAGCAGCATCGGCCTGGCTTGCGTTCTTGAACGCCTCGTTGCGCGGTAGTTCGACCATCGTCCGTTTCCTTCAGTGCGCCACCCCTTTGTTTGGGGTCATTTTTGATGCCATGAAGATGCGTCCGAACGATCCTTCTGATAATCTCCTCAAATCGGGAAGGATCATCAAGTCACAGTGGATAATCCGAGGACAATATGGATCGGTTGACCAGCCTCGCAGTCTTTGGCCGGGTGGTGGAATGTGGCGGTTTTTCTGCCGCCGCCCGCCGCCTCAACATGTCGGTCACCATGGTAGGCAACCATGTGCAGTCATTGGAAGATCACCTCGGCGTGCGGCTTCTGAACCGCACGACCCGCCGGGTCAGCCTGACGGAAACCGGCAAATATTATTATGAGCGATCCTCGCAGATCATTGCCGATCTCGAGGAGGCCGACCGGACGGCGGGCGCGCTTAGCACCATGCCGCGCGGCACGCTGAAGCTCTATACCAGCGGCGCCATCGTGCGTTTCCTGCTCCCCGTCGTCAACGAGTTCATGACGCTATATCCGGCGATCTCGCTTGATTTCAACGTCGGCGAACGGTCGATCGACATGGTTGAGGAGGGCTACGATCTGATGATCCGAACCTTGCCGGCACCGGACTCGACGCTCGTCGCGCGCAAGCTCGCGCCTTGGCGCCATATGCTCGTCTGCTCGCCCGAATATCGTGAAACGCATCCTATGCCGAAAGTGCCGGCCGACCTCGCGGAGCATAATTGCCTGCAATATACCTATTATCCCTACGGCGACGAATGGCGTTTCGAAGATGCTGACGGGAAGCAAGTGAGGGTCAAGATCTCAGGCAATGTCATCTCGAACAATGCCGAGACGCTCCGCTTTCTTTTGGCAAGCGGACAGGGCATTTTTCTGGCCCCGAGCTTCATCGTCTTCGAAGAGGTCGCCGCCGGCCGTCTCGTGCGTGTCATGCCCGACTACCGCGCCGTGGAATTCACCATCAGCGCAATCTATCCCAACCGCAGTCATCTGCCGACGAAAGTGCGTTTGTTCATCGACCTTTTGGCAGAGCGTTTCGTTGAGCACCGCAAGTGGATGACCTGAACGCGCCTTGATTTTGCAAGAATGTGCTCCTAAAAAAGGTCATAAGTGCCCCTTTTTTAGGAGCCTGCCATGACAATGATCAACTTAAAGGATGCCAAGGCGTCGTTTTCCCATATCATCGATCAGGTTGTAGCCGGTGAGTTTGTAACAATTACCCGTCATGGGCGTGCCGCAGCCGTCGTTGTCAGCGTGAAGGCAGCCGAAGAGGCAAAAAAGCGATCCGGAAGGGCCGACCGAGCCTAGTTCAATACCTGAAGACCTTTCCCGCTGATCTCAATCCTACCGAGGATGTTTTCTCCAGAAATCCCGCTCCATCTCCCGAGGTCGATTTGTGAGCTTTCTTCTCGACACCAACGCGATCTCCATGTTCGCTCCGTCCAAAGCCAGCGCATCGAATACGTTTGCCGAATGGGTGGATGAACAGGATCGGCAGGATGCGATCTACCTTTCAGCCCTGACGATCCACGAGATCGAAAAGGGCGTGCGATTGTTGGAAGCAAAAGGCGCCAAAGCAAAGGCTGCGGGAATTCATACCTGGCTGCAGGGATTGATTGCCGGCTATGGTGATCACATCCTGCCCGTCGACAAGGACATCGCTCTTGAATCCGGGAGGCTCGAGGCGAAAGCAGTCATCGCCGGGCATAGTCCCTGCACGGCGGATGCGATGATCGCGGGAACGGCAAGCATTCACAATGCTGACCGTGATCACCGCCAATCTCAAACACTTCCTGCCCTTCGGCGTAGCCGTCAAGTCACCGGATCAGGTGGGGCGCTGACGCCGTCTCGACAGAATATTTGGTGTCTTTACCGCTGTGTCAGTGATCAGATGGCGGTAAAGCCGTTGTCGACGAAAAGATGGATGCCGTTGACGAAGTTGGACTCGTCGGAAGCAAGATAGAGGGCGGCCCGCGCCACATCCTCGGGTTCGCCGATCCGCCCTTGCTGGGCCGCGATTGCCGCATCCGAAACATCGACGCCCAGAGCCTGCAACTCCGCCACTTCGCGCAGCCCGTGCGGCGTGCGGATGAAGCCGGGGCAGACGGCATTGCAGCGGATATTGCGATCGCGGAACTCGACACCGATAGCGCGGGCAAACATGTGCACCGCTCCCTTCGTCGTGTCATAGAGCACTTCCATCGGAGTTGCGGCAACAGCCGAGATCGACGAGGTGCAGACGATGGAACCGCCGCCGGCTGCGATCATGCCCGGCAGCACAGCCTTGGTCATCAGGAACATCGAGCGGACGTTGACGCCATGCAGCCATTCCCATTCCTCAAGCGTCGTTTCGAGGAACGGCTTGATGACGATGGTGCCGGCATGATTGAAGAGCACCGTTACCGCACCAAAGCGGTCTTCGATGCTTTTGACCGCCGCATTGACGGCCGCTTCATCCGAAACATCCGCGACCCAATGATCGGCGATGCCGCCGGCATCGCGAATTTCGCGCACGGTCTCAGCCGCCGCATCGCCGTTTCTGTCGATGATCGCCACCTTGGCGCCTTCCGCCGCAAACAGGCGCGACGCTGCACCGCCCATGCCGGTGGCGCCGCCCGAAATGATGGCAATCTTGCCCTTGAGCCTATCCGTCACGCATTTCCCCCATCCGCCACACGCGCAAAATCGATGCCGATGCGACCCTTTGCCGATGCCAATCAAAACTCTCGGAGATGCCGAGGGTCATTGCGAAAGATGCGCTCGGTTGCAGTTCGAGGCAAGGATGATCAGGGGACAGATTCTGAATTTCCCCTCAGCGCAGATAGTGAATGTGCGGCCGGGCGTGGTGAGGAGAGGTCTCGATCCTTGCCTCAACGGCAAAGACATTTCTCAGCAAATCTTCCGTCAGCACGTCTTCCGGGGTTCCGGAGGCCACGACCCCGCCTTGTTGCATGATGATCAGCTGATCACAGAACATCGCGGCGTGGTTGAGATCGTGGAGAGCGATGATGCTGGTGACGGGCAGGCCGGCAACCAAGCGCATCAGACCGATTTGATGCTGGATGTCGAGATGGTTGGTCGGCTCATCGAGGATCAGTTCCTTCGGCGACTGTGCCAAAGCCCGCGCAATGTGAGTGCGCTGTTTTTCGCCGCCCGACAGGCTCTGCCATCGGTCCTCGCGTTTCTCCTTCATGCCGGCGCGCTCGAGAGCGTCTTCCACGGCCTCATCATCTGCCGATGTCCAGCCTGAGAACATCGAGCGATGCGGAAACCGACCGAGCTTGACGACGTCGATGACCCTGAGATTGGCATTGGTTGTGCTGTGCTGCTCGACGAAGGCGACACGCCTTGCGATCGAGCGGCGGGACATCTGCTGCAGATCCTTCTCTTGCAGGGTGATGCGGCCGGAGTTCGGCCGTTTCAGCCCCGCAAGCAGACGCAGAAGCGAGGTCTTGCCGGAGCCGTTCGGCCCGAGGAGACCAAGCATCGTGCCTGCAGGCGCCTCGAAAGAGACGCCGTTGAGAACGGTCTTCGCGCCGATTTTCCAGGTGATATTGTCGGCCTTTATGCTCATGATGCCCGCTGGAGCCGGTAGAGAATGATGGAGAAGAAGGGAACGCCGACCAGCGCCGTGACCACGCCGATCGGCAGAACCTGCTGCGGAATAAGGATGCGGGAGGCGATATCGGCGAGAACCATGAAGATGGCGCCGGTAATTGCACAGGCAGGCAGCAACCGGATGTGAAGCGGTCCGACGACGAAGCGCGCCGCATGCGGGACGACCAGACCGACGAAGCCGATCGTGCCGACCATGCTGACGATGGTTGCCGTGATGACCGCGGTCAGCGCAAACAGAATGATGCGGGTGCGGCCGACATTTACGCCGAGCGAGGCGGCCGCCTCGTCGCCAAAAGCGAAAGCGTCAAGCAGACGCGAATAGAACAGGCAGACGATCAGACCCAATCCGACGACAATCGACACCAGGGCAAATTCCGGCCAGCGCACACCACTGAAGCTTCCGAGCAGCCAGAACATAACGTCGCGCGCCTGCTGGGCATTGCCGGAGGTGGTGACGACGTAGGATGTCGCTGCATTGAATAGCTGCGACGTGGCAACTCCCGCCAAAATCGTTCTGTCCGGGCCACCGCGTGCTCCGTTCGAAAGCACTGCGACGAGGATAAAGGCCGCAAAAGCACCGGCGAAGGCACCGGCGGAGAGCGAAACGGCGCCAGCTCCGATCCCGAGAATAACGACAGCAACCGCGCCGGTGGAGGCGCCGGCGGAGATGCCGAGCACGTAAGGCTCGGCCAAGGGATTGCGCAGCATGGACTGCATGATCGCACCGCAAAGCGCGAGACCCGCGCCGCAGAATACGGCGACCAAAGCGCGGCTCAGCCGATATTCCCAGATGACGGTTTCATGGATGCGATTGAGCTCGACCGAGGTCCAGCCCAACTTGTTCGTGATGGCGAAATAGGTCGTGGAAAGCGGGATGGGCATGTCGCCGATCCCCACACTGATGCCGACCACCAGCGCGATCGCTGCAAGACACGCCAGAAAAAGTCCGGCAGGGGCGGCGACCCGCGGCAAAAGGCTACCGGACTTACTGGTTTCCGCCACGATGCTCACCTGAGGCCGAGTGCCTTCAGCTGCTCAGCCACCTGTTCGGCGCCGAAAATTGTCTGCACGCTCGGATTCATTGCCTGCGCGGGCATGATCACCATGGCCTTGTTCTTCACCGCCGTCATCTGGCTGGTCGCCGGATCGGTCGTTAGGAACTTGATCTTCGCCTGGACTTTGTCGAGTTCCCAGCGATTGCGGTCGACCTGCGTGACCACGATGACGTCGGGATTGCTAGCGATGATGCTTTCCCAACCGAGCTGCGGCGATTCCGCATCGGTTTTGATGGCGTTGGTTCCGCCGAGAAGGTCGGCGATATAGCCAGACGGGCTGTTTTTTCCGCCGACATAGGCATCTGCAGACGGGGATGGGCTGGAGAACCAGAAGACATAGGAGAGCTTCTTGCCATCCTTCGGCACATTTGCGCGCAGTGCCTCTTCCCGCTTTTTCAGATCCGTGATCAGCGCCTCGCCCTTGTCTCGGACATCGAAAATCTGCGAGAGCTCGTCGATTTCCTGGTAGAGCGTGCTCATGTTCCAGATCTGGCTACGGGCGGCATAGCCGTATTTGTCCTGAGAGGCTCCCTGGGCTGGGCACATACTGGGGGAAACATAGGTCGGAATATTGAGCTTTTCGAAGTCCTCGCGCTTTGCCACCTTGCTGCTCGGTCCTATCAGGGTTGGGAGCGCGGCAGTGACAAAGTCAGGATTTTCTGCGAGGATCGATTCAAAGGTCGGGAACTCGACCGTCAGCAGCTTGACCTTGGAATTGGCTTCCGCAAGCTGCGGCAGAACCTTGTTGGGCCAGAACGCCGTGCCGACCATTTTGTTTTCGAGGCCGAGCAGGAGAAGAATTTCGGCGCTATTCTGGCCGAGCCCGATCGCGCGCTCCGGAGCCTTCTGAAACGTGACCTTGACGCCGCAATTATCGATGGTCAGTGGATAGCTGGTCGAAGCGGCAGTGGCTGCCGCCGTGGTGAACCCAAGGGTCGCGCAAAGAGCTGAAACGGTCAAAACTGATTTCAATATGGTCACGAAAATATCCTGATGACTATTGTCGACGAGATCGAACGAAGGCGCGTGCGCGATATAGACGTGTCACCGGATCAAAACAAGATAAAAAAAGTCATATTATTTATACGACGCGCGTTTATAAACTTGCCCGCCATGCATTCTCGAGAGAAGACGTAATTCTCATCGGTCTCGATCTACTATGTTGTCCTCACGCCGGGCTCTGGAAAGGAGCAGGCGATTCATCTCAGGAACGAAGCGAACGATCCCGAAACCCGCCATTTCCAGGATCTTCCTGGAAGCTGTGTTTTCAGGATGGGCAAAGGCGCGGACTTCGCCAAGCCGCAGCTCCCCGTCGGCAAAATGTAGTGCCGCGGCGACCAATTCCGATGCGTAGCCATATCCCCAGGCGTCCCGACGGAAAAAGTATCCGAGTTCGCAGCCCCAGCCTGGGTCAAACGGATCATCGTACAAGCCGCCCCAGCCGATGATTCTTGCGTCATTCTTTCTGACAACGGTCCAGGGTGCATATCCATCGCGCCGCCGGCACCATTCGTGAACCGCGATCCTGCGACGGCATTCGCCAGGCGTCACGTCCGCATGCGTATGCTTCATGGCCTCCTTGTCGCCCAGAAATTCGAACAGAGCAGGAGTATCGGACAGCCGCGAAGGACGGAGCAGCAGCCGCGGCGTTTCGATCTGCGATCCGATGTTTCTCATATGATTTCGCTTTCCATATTCGAGTCCTTCTTAAAGCGATTGGGCCATAGGCCGACTTTGCTGCAGAGTGCGCACGTTTTCACGCTGACCGAGTGGCAGGGTTATGATGGTAAGCCAGTAGTCGCTAACCGGAAATAGTGCCGATCAGGGTGGAGAAATGTGATCTCGGGCCTATTTCACCAATCCGGGAGTTGGAGAGAAGGAGGAGTAGAACAATGGCAAAGAACGCGATTTGCCTGTGGTACGACAAGGACGCAGAGGCCGCCGCCAATTTTTATGTCGAGACTTTTCCAGATAGTGCCATGGGTGCCGTCATCCGCGCACCGGGAAACTATCCGGAGGGCAAGCAAGGCGATGTGCTGGTCGTCGAGTTCACGGTTGCGGGTGTTTCCTGCGTCGGCTTGAATGGCGGTCCGATGTTCAAACACAACGAAGCCTTTTCATTTCAGATCTACACCGAAGATCAGGAAGAGACGGATCGTTATTGGAACGCCATAGTAGGCAACGGCGGCCAGGAAAGAGAATGCGGCTGGTGCAAGGACAGATGGGGTGTCTCCTGGCAGATCACGCCGCGTGTTTTGATGGAGGCGCTGCGCGAGGGCGGCGATCAGGCAAAGCGGGCTTTCGACGCGATGATGACCATGAGGAAGATCGATGTGGCCGCGATCGAAGCAGCACGCCGAGGCTGACGCGCGAAGCCCTTCCTCAAATATATCCTTTATCTAGATCGCCGATGCCGCGGCAATTTGCGAAGGCGGCGGCGTCGACGCCATGATTGCTTTTATTCAAGACTCCATTAAATATGGTTTCAGGAATATGCAGCCGGCTGTTGTAGATCGGATATCGGCAACTTATCCTTGATCAAATGAAGCGGTGGCCGTTGGCGTTTGACTGGTGAGGTTTGCAGAGGATGGCCGCACGAAACGCCGCCAGCTGGAATCATTGCAAGGTCAGTGTCGTCTTCAGCGGGCGAAATCCGCGTGACCGGCGCAGCAGCCAAGGAATTTGGCTGATCGAACCTGTCAGCCTTGATAAAGGCTACTTTCCATACAGAGATTGGCCACAGGCTGCCATATGCTTGCGACTGTCTCGGCGCCGGCGGGTTTTTGATAGAATTGCCGTGAAATCCCGTCGCGCCGACACCAATAGAATTTCTCCCGACCTGTTCCCGAAGAGTAGAGCTGACACTCATGATAAAACGCATGATCATCATGCTGATCGTCATAGGCCTGATCCTTGGCGGGATCTTCGGCTTCCAGGCATTCAAGAATCGCATGATTGCGGCCTACCTGGCTAATCTCAAGGCGCCACCGCAGACCGTCTCGACAATCACCGCGGCAGCGAGCCCATGGCAGACGACGCTGCAATCGATCGGCAGCTTCAATGCCGTCGAAGGCGCCAATCTTTCGGCGCAGGTCCAGGGCATCGTCCAGAAGATCGGCTTCGAAGACGGCCAGGACGTCAAGAAGGGCGATCTCATCGTGCAGCTGCTTGCCGATCAGCAGATCGCGACGCTTGAACAATACAAGGCGACGATGGCCAATGCTCAGATCGCCTATGACCGCGATTCCAAGCTGATCAAGGCGAATACCATCGCGCAAAGCCAGGTCGACAGTGATCTGGCGACATGGAAGGCGGCGCAGGCGCAGGTCGCCTCCCAGCAGGCGTTGATCGATCAATATTCGATCCGCGCTCCCTTCGATGGCCATCTCGGCATCAGGCTGGTCAGCCTCGGTCAGTACCTATCGGCTGGAACCGCGGTCGTCACCTTGCAGTCGCTCGATCCGATCCAGTTCGATTTTTCGATGCCGCAACAGGCTCTGTCACAGCTGAAGGTCGGCCAAGCGGTAACGGCGACGGTCGATGCCTATGGGAATCAGACTTTCGACGGCAAGATCACGGCGATCAGCCCGCTCGTCGATACGCAGAGCCGCAACATCACCATCCGGGCAACCTTCCCCAATTCCGATCGCAAGCTGCTGCCGGGCATGTTCGGCAACATAACGGTGGTGGTCGGGGAGCCGAAGGAATACATCTCCCTGCCGCAGACAGCCGTCACCATCAATCCTTACGGCAACGTCGTCTATGTGGTGACCGACAAGGGCAACGGGGCGGATGGAAAGCCGCAGCTTGTCGCCAATCAGAAGTTCGTCAGCACCGGGCAGGCGCGGGGTGATCAGATCTCCGTGACCAAGGGCTTGAATGCGGGCGAAGTGGTGGTCACGTCAGGCCAGCTGAAACTCAACAACGGCTCGCCTGTCATCATCAACAACGAAGTCCAGCCGTCGAACGATCCCAATGCGAACCCGGCGAACCCCAACTGAGGTGTGGCGATGAATATCACCGATATCTTCATCAAGCGCCCCGTTCTTGCTCTCGTGGTCAGCGCGTTGATTATCGTGATCGGCTATCAGTCGTTCCGCTCGCTGACCGTGCGACAATATCCGCAGACGCAGAACGCCGTCGTCACGGTGACGACCACCTATCCCGGTGCGGCGCCCGACGTCATTGCCGGCTTTATCACGACGCCGCTCGAAAACGCCATCGCGCAGGCCAACGGCATCGATTACATGACCTCGACGAGCACCAGCGGCACGTCGACCATCACCGTCAACCTACGGCTCAACTACAGCGCCGATGCGGCGATGACCGAAATCAACGCCAAGGTATCTTCCGTTCTCAATCAACTGCCCACGGGAACGCAACAGCCGATCATGACGGTTTCCATCGGCCAGTCGATCGATGCCATGTATATCGGCTTCCGAAGCGACGTTCTGGCCAGCAACCAGATCACTGATTATCTGACGCGCGTGGTCCAGCCGAAATTGCAGGCGGTCAACGGCGTTCAGACGGCCGAAATCCTCGGCGCGCGAACGTTCGCCCTGAGAGCCTGGCTGCAGCCGGACAAGCTTGCCGCCTATGGCCTGTCGGCCGGCGATGTCTGGACCGCGCTCAGCGCCAACAATTATATCTCCGGCATCGGCACCACGCGCGGACAGATGACGCAGACGGTGCTGACGGCCAGGACCGACCTGCATTCGACGGATGAATTCAGGGAAATGGTGGTCAAGCAGATCGGCAGCACGATCGTGCGGCTGAAGGATGTCGCGACCGTGGCGCTCGGATCCCAGAACCCTGACGTCCAGATCGGTTTCGATGGGCAGGACGGTGTGTTCATGGGCATCCAGATCGCCCCGACCGCCAACCTGCTCGACGTGATCGCCGGTGTGCGCGCGGTGTTTCCGAGCATCCAGCAGCAATTGCCGCAGGGGCTCGAAGGCTACATCGTCTACGATTCCAGCACCTTCGTCACCACCTCGATCGATGAGGTCGTAAAGAGCCTGGTCGAAGCTCTTGTGATCGTCATTTTCGTGGTCTTCGCCTTTCTCGGTTCGCCGCGATCGGTCGCCATTCCCGTCGTCGCCATCCCTCTGTCGCTGGTCGGCACTTTCGCGATGATGCTGATCTTTGGCTTCTCTATCAATCTTTTGACGTTGCTCGCCCTGGTTCTGGCGATCGGCCTCGTCGTCGATGACGCCATCATCGTGGTGGAGAATGTCAACCGCCACATCGAAGAGGGATCGACACCCATGAGGGCGGCGCTGGACGCGGCGCACGAACTGGTCGGGCCGATCCTCGCTATGACGGTGGTGCTGATCGCCGTCTACGTGCCGATCGGTTTCCAGGGCGGCCTGACGGGCGCATTGTTTACGGAATTCGCTTTCACGCTGGTCGGCGCCGTTACCGTATCCATGATCATTGCGCTGACGCTGACGCCGATGATGTGCTCGCGCATCCTGAAGCCGCATTTGACCGATCGCAGCGGCTGGGAAGAGCGTATTTCCGACTTCATCGATCGCCGCTTTTCGGAGATCCATCGGCCCTATGTGCGCATGCTGCATGGCAGCCTGAACACCGTGCCGGTGGCACTGGTCTTTGCCGTGATCGTGCTTGGCAGCATCTATTTCCTCTATACCAGCGCCAAGAGCGAGCTGGCACCTAACGAGGACCAGGGTTTCCTGGCCGCGCAGGTAACGAACCCTCCCAATGCAACGCTTCAGCAGAAGCTGCTCAATTCCAACCAGGTCTCCAAGATCTTCCGCAGTTTCCCCGAAACCGACAAGACGTTGCAGGTCGAGGTGCCGGGCACATCCTTCGAAGGCATGGTGCTGAAGCCCTGGGATCAGCGTACGAGAACGGCCGATCAGCTGCAGCCGCTGGTTCAGGCCGATCTGGCAAAGATCGCCGGCGGACAGTCCGTCGTCTTCCAGATACCGCCGCTGCCTGGCGCCAGCGGTCTGCCCGTGCAGTTCGCCATCGGCAGCACCAGCGGCTTCGAACAGCTCAACGAGGTCTCCACCGCCTTCCTGCAGGAAGCGCAGAAATCCGGCGAGTTCATCTTCCTGACGAAGGATCTCTACGTCGATAATCCGCAATATTCCATCCAGATCGACCGCAGCAAGGCCTCGGCCCTCGGCCTGTCCATGAACAATGTCGGCTCGGCGTTGGCCTCCATGCTGGGCGGCGGCTATGTCAATTATTTCAGTATCGACAACCGTTCCTATCAGGTCATCCCGCAGGTCGAGCAACGGTCACGCCAGACCATCGATCAGATCATGAACTATCCGATCGCAAACGTGAACGGCAACAAGATCCCGCTTTCGGCGATCGCGACGGCGAAACTCCAGGCGACGCCGCGCTCGGTTGCGCACTTCCAGCAATTGAACTCGGCCACCATCTCCGGCGTGCCGGCGCCCGGGGTTGCCGTCGGCGATGCGCTCAACACGCTGAAGTCGATTGCGGCGCGGACATTGCCGCAAGGCTACTCGGTCGACTACGGCGGACAGTCGCGCCAATATGTGCAGGAATCGAGCGGCATGGCGACGACGTTCGCGCTCGCCCTGATCATCGTGTTCCTGGCGCTTTCGGCGCAGTTCAACAGCTTCCGAGACCCGTTCATCATCCTCGTGTCCGTGCCGATGTCGATCGCAGGCGCGCTCGCCTTCATCAGCCTCGGCATCGGCGGCGCGTCGATGAACATCTATACCCAGGTCGGGTTGGTGACGCTGATGGGGCTGATCAGCAAGCACGGCATTCTGATCGTCGAGGTGGCAAACACGCTGCAGGCCGAAGGAAAGACTAAGCGCGAAGCCATCGAAGGCGCTTGCGCCATCCGCTTGCGGCCGATCCTGATGACGACAGGCGCCATGGTTCTCGGCGTCGCGCCGCTGATCCTGGCGACGGGAGCAGGGGCTGTCGCCCGCTTCAACATGGGCCTTGTGATCGCCGCCGGTCTTGCCATCGGAACGCTGTTCACGCTCTTCGTCGTGCCTGCGGTCTATATGCTGCTCGCAGCCGACCATCACAAGAAGGCTGCGCCCGAGGCAGAGCCGGCTCCTGCACATTGAGTGTGCCGGCCGCCGAGGCGGCCGTTGCGATGATCCGGCTGTCTGCTCGAGCGGCTAAAAGCTTCGTGCAGACTGGCCCTTGTAAGGCCGGAGGCATGCTCTTTACGCCGGGATTGCCATATCGAGTTCCGCCTGGCGTCCGAGGCGGGTCATCCATTCGACAAAGTCCGGCCGTCCCTTGATCTGCCGGCCATAATGGCGGGCAAGTGCCGCCTTCAAGTCGCCGTTCCTGCCGAGTTGCTCGTCGGCAAAGCCGATCATTTGAGAGTTCGGCCAGGCCTGCGGGCGGATGGCAATCAGGCGAGCAAAGAGGCTCTCCCCCGATTCTTCGGGGTTTGATTGCGCCATCAATGAGAGCATGGCTGCGGTCGAGCGCGACACGCCCATGTGGCAATGCACCAGCAGGTGGCTCGGCGCCTCAGCGTCTTGCTGCGCTTGAAACTCGGCGCCGAATTTCAGGATCGCTTCGACATGTTCCGGCTGCGGCATCACGCGCCCGGGCGCTGACGCTATGATGTCGTGAAAACGCAACGTCGTGCGATGGTGTTCGGCATAGGAATGGAAGACGTCGAGCTCGGGATATTCCGGATCGAGGAGGGAAAGCACGTGGGTGACGTTTCGCACGCGCTGATCGGGCAGCTCCTCAATGCCACAAACCGTGAGTTCGGGAGAAAGAAGCACGCTCATTGTCATATCCTTCAAATCAGCTGGCGATTCCGCTGTTCGCGATACGATAAGTGCCATCGCTCTGAAGTGAAAGCGCTTTTTACTCCCTGCTAGCCCCGCCCCAGGGCTGGAGCGGATTCCATTCCGGCAATCTGCTTCTCGGGAACAAAACGCCTGCAAGTGCGGTTCGCTCGCACCGGACGGCACGATGATGCGCTGTGCCGGTTTCTGCTGGGAGGCAGTCATGAGCGACTATCAAATAGATGACAAAAGTGAGGTCGTCGAGCCGTCAAAGCCGAGAATTTTTGAAATCCTGGGGCCGGGCTTGGTCACCGGCGCCTCGGACGACGACCCGAGCGGGATCGCGACCTATTCGCAGGCCGGAGCGCAATTCGGGTATATCGCGAGTTGGACCCTACTCCTGACCTATCCGCTGATGGCTGCCGTGCAGATGATCAGCGCGCGCATCGGCCGGACTACGGGACGAGGTTTGGCGGGCAGCATGGCGAAGTGTTATCCCAGATGGGTGGGGATAAGCATCACCTTTCCGCTCCTGATCGCCAATGTCATCAATCTCGGCGCCGATCTCGGTGCGATGGGAGATGCCGCGCATTTGCTGCTGAGCGGCAATTCGCTGATTTACGTCGCTGCCTTCGGCATCATTTGCATCCTTCTGCAGGTGCTTCTCAAATATAAGCGTTACGTTGCAGTCCTGAAATGGCTGAGCCTGGCGCTTTTATCCTACATCGCGACCCTGTTCGTGGTGCATATCGATTGGTCGCCTTTCACCCGCGGACTGCTGCTGCCGACCTTCAAGACCGATCCGAACTACTGGTCCATGATCGTCGCAATTTTCGGAACGACGATCAGCCCTTATCTGTTTTTCTGGCAGGCGTCCCAGGAGGCCGAAGATCTGAAGGAGAAGCCACAGCAGGAACCGCTTGTGAAACACCCTCAGGAGGCGAAAAGGGCGGACACTCGCATCACGTTGGACACCCTCATCGGCATGGCGGCATCCAATATCGTCGCGCTCGCGATCATCATGACTACAGCAGCCACGCTTAACAAGGCCGGTGCGACAAGCATCGAGAGTTCCGTCGATGCAGCGAAGGCGATCGAGCCGTTGGCCGGACAATTTGCCAAGATCATTTTTGCCACAGGGATTATCGGAACAGGCCTTCTGGCTGTTCCAGTTCTCGCAGGGTCGGCTGCATATGCTGTCGGGGAGGCGGCGCGGTGGAAGGTCGGGCTGTCACGCGAGCCGAGCGAGGCGAAGGCTTTCTATACGACGGTGGGCTTGGCGACGGTGGTGGGCATGCTGTTGAACTTTACGCCCATCCCGCCGATGAAAGCCCTGTTCTGGAGTGCCGTCATCAACGGTGTCGTCGCGGTTCCAGTTATGGTAATCCTGATGCTGATCGCCACCAATCGCGACGTCATGAAACAGTTCGTCATCCGGGGCGGGTTGAAAGCGCTTGGCTGGATCGCCTGCGCTAGCATGTTCGTTGCCGTGATCGGCATGGCCGTGACCGCATTTATGTAGGAACGATCGGACGAAGCAAATGGCCGTTTCGGCTGACGATGGTTCAGGCGAAACGTCGGCAGATGCCCCATAGCGGCCGAGTGCACTACCCGAAATGTCGGGTAGTGACATATTTATAATCGTCAGAGCGGTCTGACGTTTTCCGCCTTTGTCTTGCCTGTCTTCCGATCCTGACCGAGGTCGTAGGAAACGGACTGTCCCTCCCGAAGCACGTTGCCGTATTGCAGGGCGGAGACATGAACGAAAACGTCAGGTCCTCCACTTTCCGGCGTAATGAAGCCGAAGCCCTTGTCTGTATTGAAAAACTTAACCGTGCCAGTTGGCATGATATCCCCATATCTTTGCGTTTGATTGCGGCGGCAACCTAGCGGGCAACCGCTGTCAGATCAAGCATATCTGCTCCAGCTACCTAAAAATGCCTATGATCAGACCACTGAACGCGCCGTACGCTGAATTGCGTCGAAGATTTTTTTGCGCCCAATTGCCCCGCTCGGCCACCTTGGGCCGCGGCTTGATTCTCATGTGGGAACCAAAGCGGAGGAGGACGGTTTGGATTGTCACCGGTCGGTCGGACGCGTGCGGGACGAAATGCATGGTCCTCTTGTAGCGGCAAGGCGTTGCCCCGCCTGGGAGACCACCGAGTTCAGGGAGGTGTAAGATGGAAATCTATCATCGATATCGCGAGAACGCGGTGCCGTCCGGTTCTATCGTCGTCAAGTTCTACCATTCTGGCGATAAGATCCGGGGATTCCTGCGCAAGGTCACGCCGCCCGGTGAGGATGACACCATCTTTCCGGGCGAGGAGATGGAGCCCGATGACGCTTTTCGGGCAACCCGCAACAAAATGTCCGGCGAAATCATGCGGCCGATTTACGTCGAATTGTCGGAAGGCGTGAATTGGAACCCGGCATGGGGTCAGCTCGAATGAGCTGAGTCGATTACGCTGGCCGATGTTGCGGTCGGGACTTTGGAATTTCCCGCCGATGCCGCCGCAGGTGCTTCGTAGGGGCTACACTCTCCTTTTGCGGGGTTAGTCCAAGGCACTCGTTCAGTCGCCGGGCGTCGGCCGGCGCTCGTACCTTCACATCATTGTCGAAATAGACATAGACGTCGCGGCCACGCTGTGGCTGTTTCAGCGGCTCCAGGACACGGTTGGCCTTGGTCGGCTCGCGCCCGTGCGCCCAGTCGTCGATCCGTTCTGCCCAGACCTTCAGAGCCTCGTCGTCATATCCGCTGACATATAGCTCCTCCGAGCCATGCAGGCGGCAATAGACGAAGTCTGCGGTGACATCCATGAGCAAAGGCCATTCGACGGTATCTGCGCAGACGAGCCCGATTTTATGCTTCCGCAAGAGTTCGATGAAGTCGGCGTCCACGAAGCTCTCGTTGCGGATTTCGAAGGCATGGCGGAGCGGTCTTTTTTCTTCTGCCTGCAGCCAATCGCGACCGTTCAGCCGCTCGTCGTGCCGCTTGGCCAGGTGGGCGGCTTCATCGGTATCTTTCGGCAGCATCTTTATGAAAGAGGAAAATAAGACAGGGTCGAAGCGCAGTCGCGGAGGAAATTGCCAGAGGATCGGGCCGAGCTTTTTTCCCAGGCGCAGCACGCCGGACGCTATGAAATTGGCAAGCGGCACTTCGACATCGCGCAGCCTGCGCAGATGGGTTATGTAGCGGGATCCCTTCACCGCGAAGACGAAATCACCCGGTGTCGTATCCCGCCACCTGGCAAAAGTCTCGGGAGTTTGAAGGCCATAGAAAGTGCCATTGATTTCGATGGATGGAAACTGCGAGGAGGCGTAGGCGAGCTCCCCTTTCTGCGGCACGTTATTCGGATAGAAAACACCGCGCCAGGGAGCGTAAGTCCAGCCTGAAATACCGATACGGATGGTTCCAGTTCTTTTCATGTTATCTATTGCGCTTGCATCGGATTGCGTTCATGCGGGACATTGCCGATGTCCAACGTCCTGTCGTCTCAAGTGACGTTGATCGAAGGCAAGAATGACATGACTTCGCTGCGCTGTCTGGGTGGCAATGTCTCGATCTCTTTTTTCCAGAAGGCTTCGGCTTCGAGCGGATCGGCCTCCCAACTGTTCGTCGATAGGATGTTGTCATCCATTACCAGCAGTCTTTTGCCGCCGAGCCTCAGATATTCGTCGGCGAGCTCTTGAGCACTGTTCATCATGATTCTGCTCCTGGAATGATCCACCTGCCGCCGGCGATCCAAATTATGAATGCCGGCGACGAGCGGAGTGAAATTCAGCTGACATTTTTTACGCTCACCAGCCGCTGTCACTGCGGGCAATTGCCGCTCGATGTGCTGTCACTCGACTGGCTGCTGCTTTGTGTATCCGTACCTTGCGCGGTATTCTTGCCGGTCTTCATGGCATTGCAATCCTGCGATTGACCATTGGAATTTGGGGTGCCATTGGTTCCTATCGTATTGTTACCAGTACCTCCATTTCCGCTGGGAGTAGCTCCGTTCTGCGAATTGGTTCCGGCACCGTTACCGCTGCCTGAACTACCGGTGCCGGCAGCGCCGGAGCCCGATTGCTGCGCCATGGCTGCTGTCGCCATGCCGATCGAAAGGGCACATACCGCGATCATTCTCGTCAACATTGGTATTTCCTCTTTTGGCTTTGCTGCCTTCAAACTCGGAAACCGCGCCGTTGTTTCCGGATTTTTGGATTTTTCGTCCGTTGGGAGCGGATCGGGGGCACCTGTTCGAATGCCGGGAACAAGCCGTTCGTATGAAAGGCGGGGTTCCTTTTTACCAGTGGCCCCTTTTTTACCAGTGGCCCCTCATGTCTTCCTTTAAAGATCGCCCTGTTATCAGCGACTTTCAGCAGCCCGGCCAGGCTCCAAGCGGTGATCCGCTTCTGGGCGCGATCGATAGCGACCTGTCGTCCTGTTTCGACCTTCTGCAATTATTTGGTTTCTCTGGGAACAAGCTCTGGATGCAACCGTTCCCTTGAAAGATGCCAGGGGTATCCCGAGTAGGAAACGCTCCGAAGCATCCTGATATGCATCACCGCGCATAGCGAGCAGCAAATCTGCACAACTCATCAGGTCGTTTTGTTCCAACGACTCCTGAGTGTGCTGACGCGCGTCGCGCCTCGGCAGCAGGCGAGTCCCGGCATTGCGATCCAATGCCGCCGGATACCGCTATGCGCTGCTTCCCAAGGAGAAGGCTTGTGAGCGATATGTACCGAACGGCCGGTCTGCAAGATGAAATCGTTGAGCTTATTCCGGCTCTTCGCGCCTTTGCGCGTAGCTTTCACAGAAATGTCAACGACGCCGATGATCTGGTCCAGGAAACCCTGACGAAAGCGCTGGCCAATCTCGACCAATTCGATTGTGGCACGAGACTGAAATCCTGGCTGTTCACGATCATGCGCAATACGTTCTGCACCAAATTCCGTATCAACAGGCGCGAAGCTCCCGGCGCCGACAAATGCGTTTCCGGCGATGGAGTAGCGCAGCCATCACAGGAATGGACCATTCGGGCGAAAGAGCTTGAGGAGGCATGCAATCTATTGCCGGAGCATTATCGCTCGGTGCTTCAATACGTTGTCATCGAAGGGCGGTCCTACGATGCTGCCGCGGAAAGATTCGGTTGTGCGATCGGCACGGTGAAAAGCCGGATCAACCGTGCTCGCCAGCAATTGGCGGCGCGCCTCGGCGAAGAGGGTTATTGACGATCTTATTATCCACCAACCCTGCCTCCACCGCGAGACCTCCGGCTTTGTGTGGGTTTCCATCTGTTCCCGCGTATGCCCGTCAGATGGAGGTTCCTGATCCGATGCGGAGACCTCTGCAAGGCCGCTCTATATCGGAGGAGTTGAGGAACAAATGCCAATATCCAGTGTTCGATCCAACGGGAAGCGGACACCCAGAAGAACGAGAGGCAGGAGATGGGAGGATGGGATGTACGATGTCATTGATGTGGAATTTACGACGCTTTGGACCAAGCCAGTCCGCCTTGCAGCCAGTGGTCGAGACGATCAGATGATCCGGGGGCCTGAAGAGGCAATTCATTTCCTGTCACGACGATGGCCCTGTGAAAGAAGCTCAGCTTACATCAATGCGAAGGCACAATGCGCAGCAGCCGTTTTGCACAGGGTTCCCATCGAGGCATCAAGAGCTGCTTTCGTGACCGCCTGCCTCGATGCACGCCTTGTGTTGGAGCAGGTACAGCCATGAAAACCGGGAGCGACGATAGGAACTCCGAAAACGATGCATATGAGCTCGGCAGAAGGGCCTTTGCGAAAGGGGCGTGCAGCGACAACAATCCGTTTCCACAGGGCGATCAACGGCGCGATCAATGGGCGCATGGCTTCACGGATGCGCAGAAGATTCGCAGTGATCAGCATAGGCCTGGCCACCCGCCAAATTGATCGCACGTGATTGCCAAGGGCGGAGACCTGCCTCAGCGCCCGCTTTCCCGTTCGTTGATCTCGATCTGGCCTTTCTCCGCTAGGATGGGCAGGGCGATATTGTGTTGTGCCTCGTCCATCTCCTGGACAGTGACAAGCGTTCCTCCCTGTTCCAGCGCCGCCGCATAGGCTGTGCGCTGTTCTTCATGAAAGAAGATGCCCCTCAACGCGTCGAGAAAGCCCATATGATCGATTGGTGTTGTGTCAGGCCGATTACCGGGCGTCATCGTGATCGCGTCTTTCGGAATGCCGGCGTCCATCAATTCCTGGGCCGCCGCTTCCGCATCATATTCGTCAGCGAAGAACGCACTGAGTGCGAGGGGGCCCGGTTTGCTTTGATTGCTCATGAGGATTTCTCCTTTTGGATGTCCCTATCGATCTAACGAATGTCGGTTGCCTGGGTTCCCCGCAGGACCACGGTCGTAGTGATGGAACAAACAGAAGGGCGATTAGTTGATCGTTGGAGAATCTGGAACCATTGCGAGCCCCCAATGCTCGAGAGATTTGCTTTGGCCGGCGCAGGCCCTTCGTTAGCGTATGAACATGCAGACGCAGAAACACTCGACGAGCTGCGTGACGATGCGCAATCATGCCAACGCTGCGACCTTTATCGCAACGCCACTCATCTTGTATTCGGCGAAGGGCCTCGCACCGCTGAAATCGTCCTCGTCGGCGAGCAACCCGGCGACAAGGAGGATCAGGCTGCTCGGCCTTTCGTTGGGCCTGCGGGCCGGCTGCTGGATCAATGCCTTGTTGAGGCGGGGGTGGATCGCGATCGCTGCTATGTCACCAACGCCGTCAAGCATTTCAAATATCAGATGCGCGGCAAGAAGCGTTTGCACGCTCGGCCGAATGCCGGAGAGATACAACGTTGCGCCTGGTGGTTAGGCGCGGAACTCGAGCTGCTGCAGCCAAAACTGGTCGTCGCACTCGGCGCAACCGCCGTATCTTCCCTGCTGGGGACGAAGGTGAAGGTCATGCGCGATCGCGGACATATCCTGCATTCGTCCGCAAAGCTCGATGTTCTCGTGACCATCCATCCCTCGGCGCTGCTGCGGATCAGGGAGGCTGACGAGAGAGAAAGAAACCGGGCCGCCTTCATCCAGGATTTGAAAAAGGTCACGCGCTTTCTATAGGGCTGACCACCTCTTCATTGAACCGCCGAAGTCAGATTGAGCAAGACAAAAGCAAAGGTCATGTCATGGCTGACAATCAATCCACAACCATGGAAACCCGGTCGGACCGGCCGACACACCAGGCTTCAGATGAAATCGAGCGTCGGACGGAGGCTCCACAGAAAGCAAAGCGGCCCTCCTTCCTTCGCCGGCATCCCTTCTGGATCCTGTTCGCGGCCGTAGCTCTGGCCGTTCTCATTGCCGCCGGATGGTTCGCATGGAAGGTGTATTTCTATCCCTACGAGACGACGGACGATGCCTTCGTTGACGCTCGCAATTTCTCCGTTGCCGCCAAGGTCTCCGGCTATGTTTCCCACGTGCCGGTGACCGACAACCAGCATGTCAAGGCGGGCGATGTCATCCTGCGGATCGAGCCGCGGGATTACCAGATCGCGCTTGACCAGGCAAACGCGCAGATAGAGGCCGCCAAGGCCTCCGTTGATAGCGCCAGCGCCCAGATCGAGGCGGCTGCCGCTTCCGTCGATGTGGCAAAAGCGCAGCTGAATTCGGCCAACGCGGCCCTGCAATATGCGCAGCAGGAGGCCAATCGCCAGCAACAGCTGGTCAAATCCGGATCCGGCAGCGTGCAGGCGGTGCAGCAGGCAGCGTCCACCTTGCAGCAGGACCAGGCAAGTCTCGCCCAAATGCAGGCGAACGTGACATCCGCGTTGAAGAACAGGGCTGTGGCCGAGGCGCAGAAATCGAGCGCGCTGGCAAGCCTCAAGCAGGCGCAGGCGCAGGCCGAAGAAGCCCAGCAAAATCTCAGCTATACGACGATAACCGCTGCGCAGCCCGGCCGTGTCGTCCGTCTCACCGGCGCAAAGGGCCAGTTCATCGATGCCGGCCAGGCGATCGCGACTTTCGTCCCGGATGAGATCTGGATCACAGCGAATTTCAAGGAAACGCAGTTGACCGACATGCGTCCGGATCAGCCGGTGGATGTGACGATCGACGCCTATCCGGATCATACGCTGCACGGCAAGGTGGCCTCCGTCCAGCCAGGCTCCGGCACCGCTTTTTCACTCTTGCCGGCGGAAAATGCGACCGGCAACTATGTGAAGGTCACGCAGCGCGTACCGGTGAAGATCGTCGTTGACCAATGGCCCGCCGATCTTCCCATCGGCCCCGGCATGTCCGTCGTGCCGACGGTCACGGTCCGGCCGAGGAACTGAGATGAGCGGCGCAGCAACGGCAAATGGAGGCGCGGCCTCATCCGAGCGTGCCACGAACCCTTGGCTCATTGCCATCGTCGTGTCGCTCGCGACCTTCATGGAGGTGCTGGATACTACAATCGCCAATGTGGCGTTGCGCTACATTTCCGGCGGCCTTGCCGTCAGTTCCGATGAAGCCTCCTGGGTGGTGACGACGTATCTCGTCTCGAATGCCATCGTGCTCGTTGCCAGCAGCTACTTTGCGGAACGGTTCGGCCGACGGCGGTTTTATCTTCTGTGCCTCGCAACGTTCACCATCGCTTCCATCCTGTGCGGGTTGTCCTGGAACCTCGAGACGTTGCTGATCTTTCGGGTGATCCAGGGTTTTGCCGGCGGCGGCATGGTGCCGACATCGCAGGCGATCCTGGCGGATGCCTTCCCGCCGGCAAAGCGCGGGCAGGCTTTTGCGCTTTTCGGCGTCGCCGTGGTCGTCGCGCCGGTCATCGGCCCGACCCTGGGCGGCTATCTCTCGGACAATCTTTCCTGGCACTGGTGTTTTCTCATCAACGGTCCCGTCGGCGTCTTCGCCTTCATCCTCGTTTATGCCCTGCTCAAGGAAACGCCGAAGACGAAGCAGATGCGCGAGGAGTTTCGGCGCAAGGGCGTGCGCTTCGACATTGTCGGCTTTCTGCTGGTTGCGACATTTCTCGGTTCTCTGGAGCTTACGCTCGATCGAGGGCAAACCGATGATTGGTTCGGTTCCAACTTCATCATCCTGACGGTGACGATCTGCCTGCTATCTTTTCTTCTTGCCATTCCATGGGTTCTGACGAAGGCCAATCCGATCATCGATGGCTGGCTGCTCGGCACACGACAATTCGGCTCCTGTTTCATCGTCATGATGGCGGTCGGGGCGATCCTGATCGCAACGACGCAGTTCATTCCCGAAGTCGTACAGCAGAACTACGGATATACCGCGACATGGGCGGGGCTGGCATTGTCCCCGGGTGGTCTTGTTACCATGGTCATGATGTTCGTTGCCGGACGCGTCAATTCCGTGATTCAACCGAAATATCTGATTGCGGTCGGTGCGGCGATCATTGCGGCATCCATGTGGCAATTGACCAGGCTTTATCCGGGATTGAACTTCAGTTTCTTTGTCTGGTCGCGCCTCTATATAGGACTTGGCCTACCGCTGATCTTCATTCCGATCACCTCGGCTTCCTATTACGGTCTGAGACCGGAGCAAACCAATCAGGCATCCGCCATGATCAATGCCGCCCGAAATATTGGCGGTTCGATCGGCGTCTGCATTGCGTCGAATGTGCTTGCCCATCGCGAGCAGTGGCACCAGAGCCGGCTCGTCGAGCACATCACGCCATCTTCACCCGCCTATCACGACGCGCTGCAAACCATGACACGCTATTTTGCCGAGAAGGGAGCGACCATGGCGGATGCGAAGGCGCAGGCGACCGCCTGGGTCGGCCAGCAGGTGCAGACCCAGGCGAGCTTCCTGGCCTATATCGATGTATTCCATGTGTTGATGCTGATCGTGCTCTGCGCCATTCCACTCGCCTTGATCCTCAGCAATGTCGATCTCAAGGAGGGCGGCGGCGGTGGCATGCATTGAGTCTCGGCCGCAATAGCATCATGCCAGGGAACCAGGAAATGCCGGAGATCGTTCTCTTCCTATTGGAGAGAAAATTATGGCTCCACGTTCTTTCTGGAAAGGCTATCTCAAGCTGTCGCTGGTGACTTGCCCGGTCGCCATGGCGCCGGCGACAAGTGATAATGAAAAGGTTCGTTTCCACACGCTCAATAGAAAGACAGGCAATCGCATCGTCAGCCAATACGTCGATTCCGTCACGGGCAAGGCGGTGGATGAGGACGATGAAGTGAAGGGCTATGAGCGCGGGGAGAATGACTATGTCATGCTTGAGGATGAGGAACTCGATGCGGTCGGCCTTGAAAGCACCCGGACGATCGACATCGAGATGTTCGTGCCGCGCGACAGCATCGAATGGATCTGGTTTGATACGCCGCATTACCTCACGCCCGACGATACTGTCGGAGAGGAGGCCTACTGCGTCATCCGCGATGCGATGGCCGCGAGCCGCATGGTCGGCATATCCCGGCTCGTCATGTATCGCCGCGAACGTGCCGTCATGCTCGAGCCCAGAGGTAAGGGGATCGTCCTTTGGACCCTGCGCTTCGGCGACGAGGTGCGTGATGAACGGAACTATTTTGGAAATATCGGATCAGAGCCGGTGGACGGCAAGCTGATGAAGCTGGTGGGCGAGCTGATAGATGAACGAACGAAATCGTGGGACCCGGCGATGGTTTCGGACCCAGTTCAGGAAAAGCTGCTCGATATCATCGCCGCCAAGAAGAAAGGGCGCAGGCGGCCCGCCAAGGCAAAGGTGGAAGAAGCCGCAGCACCCAGCAACGTCATCAGCATCATGGATGCCCTTCGCAAGAGCCTTTCGCAGGAAAAGGGCGCAAGGAGACGCTAGAGCATTTCCGCTTTTCTTCGAATCGCGAAAGCGCTCTATCTTCTTGTTTTTACGCAGTTCCGGACGCAAAACCGCTTCGCACTTTTCCTGGAACTGCGCTAGTCACCTGCTGGTTTTCGCTGTCAGGAAGAAATTTGTTCGTCAAGACTTACGCTTGGCCTTCGCGGACTCCTCGCGCAAAGGTTCGGCGGCTTTCCGGAAGTCCGCCCAGGGATCCGAACGAAGCGCGGCAAGCCGCGTCGGCACATTGAGCACGGTGAAATAGTCCGGCCCTATTGCAGGGCTCAACTCCTCCCATGATAAAGGCATCGAGACCGCGGCGCCCGGCCGTGCGCGGGTGGAGTAAGGCGCGACGGCAGTCGAGCCGCGTTGATTTCTCAGATAATCGATCAGGATCTTACCTCGGCGTTTCGACTTGGTGATGGTGGAAACATAGCGATCTGGGCTGTCGGCGGCCATGGCGTCGGCGATACCTTTGGTAAAGGCCTTGACGGCAGGCCACTCCGCTTTGGCTACTAGTGGGCAGACGATGTGTAGCCCTTTTCCGCCGGAGGTCTTCACGAAAGGAACGAGCCCCGTCTGCCTCAGCCGCTCAGCCGTTTCTTCCGCGGCGGCGATGACCTTGCTCCAGGCGACGCCGGGACCTGGATCGAGGTCCATGATGATCATGTCAGGCTTTTCCCAATTGCCGATCATCGATCCCCAGGGATGGATTTCGAGGACTGCCGCCTGCACGAGGCCGATCAGGCCATTCAGGTCATCGATGCTGACGTAGGGTTCTTCATCCTGGGGGTCTTTCGCCAAGGCGATGTTCCTGTTCATGCCCTTCCAGGCATGCTTCTGGAAAAAATGCTGGCCGGCAATACCATTGGGACAGCGTACCAGCGCGAGCGGCCGGCCAACGACGAAAGGCCCCATATAGCGCCAGACCTCGGTATAATAATCCGCAAGCCCCGCCTTCGTAACACCTTCGTCAGGCCAATAGAGGCGATCGCCGTGGGTCAAGGATACGCTGCTGCGCGCGGGCTTCTCAGCCGCGGACTCCTTCGTGGATTTCGGTGTTTCGCGAACAATCTCGAGCGGATTCTTGTCCTCTCGCAATCCGCGGAAGGATGCGTGGCGCAAATGGCCGTCTGCCGTCCAGGCGCGAAATTCGACTTCCGCAACCAGTTCAGGCCGTACGAAGCGGACACCGCGATGTTCTTCCGCGGTCAGCTTGGTTGCGAAAGGATTTTCCTTCACTTGCAGGCGGCCCAGCCTTTTGAAGAGCTGCTCGGCGACAGTGTGCGTGTACCCCGTACCGACGCGGCCGACATGTTCGAGCTTGCCGTCTTCATAGACGCCGAGCACCAGCGAGCCGATGGCCTTACGCGACGTTGTCGAGGGAACCCAGCCGCCGATCACGAATTCCTGCCGGGAGGAACATTTTGATTTCACCCATGTCTTGCCGCGGCCGGGGCGATATGGATCATCGGCAATCTTCGATACGATCCCTTCCAGGCTCAACCTGCAGGCATGCGACAACAGCAGGTCACCATTTTCATCAAAATGACTGCTGAAGCGAAGGATCCCGGTTTCGGACGGGATGATCTTCCGCAGCAATTCCTTGCGGCCGATCAGCGGCGAGGCCTTCAGGTCGTAGCCATCGAGATAGAGAAGATCGAAAGCATAGAAGACGAAGCGGTCGCTACGGCCTTCGCTGAGATCCGCCTGCAGGGCAGAGAAATCGGAAGCGCCGGCCGCCGGCTCAACGACCAGCTCGCCGTCGATGATTGCGGTGCCGACGGGGAGATCCCGGAAGGCGCTGACAATCTCCTTGCCGAATTTCTGGCTCCAGTCGAGGCCGCTGCGCGTGAGCAGCTTGACGCGACCTGCCTCGATGCGGACCTCGAGCCGATAGCCATCGAATTTGATTTCGTGAAGCCACCGGGAGCCTGAAGGTGGCTTGGATACCAATGTCGCCAAAGCAGGTTCGACGAAGGATGGCAGAGCGGCCTTGCGTGCGCCCTTCAAAGACGAGGGATCAACAGGCGTTGCGTCCGTTTGCGTTGCGGTTTCGCCGGCTTCCTCCTTGGCGGCATCATCCCTCTTTCGGACGGTCCTGCGACGGATCTTCCCCGTCTTCGAGGACCAGCCCGGCTTTTCGTTCTCGACTTCGTCTATGACACGCCCCGTTTTTGCCGATTCCGGTCGTTCCTCGAGAATATCGGCAGCGCCTTCCGGGCGCGCCGCCTCGTCTTCGCCTTTGATCAGCAGCCAGTTTTCCCGTTTCTCGCGTGGCTTCCCCGCCATGCGGATCAGATGCCACCGGCCGCCGAGTTTCTTTCCGTGGAGCTCGAATTCCAGATGTCCCTTCGCAAGGCCCTTGTGGGGGTCGCCAAGCGGTGTCCAAGAGCCGCTGTCCCAGACGATAACGGTTCCGCCGCCATATTCTCCCTTGGGAATCGTGCCTTCGAAGTCACCATACTCCAGCGGATGATCTTCGGTCTGAACCGCCAGCCGCTTTTCGCCGGCTATTAGGCTCGGCCCTTTGGTCACGGCCCAGCTCTTCAAAACACCGTCCAATTCGAGGCGAAAATCATAGTGTAGCCGGCGCGCATCGTGCTTCTGGATGACGTAGCTGTTGCCGGATACCGCGATCTTTTTTCTGCCGGCTCGCCCTCTCGGCTCGGTGGTCTTGCTGAAATCGCGTTTGCGGTTGTAGGTCTCCAATGCCATCGTCAGCTCGCCTTGCGTTGCGGCCGCGAAGAAGATTTTGTTCGCGATTTTACCGTCTTGCGGGAGGTCGCGCCCGATTTTTTGGCCGGTTGCTTCGCGCTTGCCTTACCTTGGCCACTCATGCCGGCACTCTGGCGTAGAGCCTCCATGAGATCGGTCACCTTGGCGACCCTTGCTGGCTTGCGTTGCGGGATCTTCTTGCCCTCGATCTTGGCCTTTACCAGTTCTGCAAGCGCGGCCTCATAGCGATCGTCGAATTCGCTCGGGTCGAATTTGCCTTTCTTGGTGGTGATGATGTGCTTGGCGAGATCGAGCATTTCGCCCTTGATTTTCATATCGGGCACATCCTCGAAGGCTTCTTTTGCCGAGCGAACCTCGTAGTCGAAATTCAATACCGTCGCGATCAGCCCTTTGCCGTGGGCACGGATCATGACGGTTCGCAGGCGGCGAAACAGAACGGTTTGGGCAATGGCAGCGACCTGCTTCTTGCGCATTCCGTCGCGGATCAGTGCGAATGCCTCTTCGCTCGCAGGAGTGGAAGGGGCGAGATAATACGGACGGTCGAAATAGACGTCATCAATGTCGTCGCATGCCATGAAGGCCTTTATCTGCAAGACCTTGTCGCTTTCCGGCACCGCCGCGGCGATTTCCTCAGGCTCAAGAACGATGTAATCGTCCTTGTTGAGTTCGTAGCCTTTGACCTGATCCTCGCGCGATACCGGCTTTCCGCTCGCAGCATCTATGAATTCCCGTCGGACGCGATTGCCGGTTGCGCGGTTCAGCGTGTGAAAGGAAATCCGCTCGGAAGTGGAAACTGCCGTATAGAGCGCAACAGCGCAGCCGACCTCCCCGAACTTCAGATATCCTTTCCATTGCGCACGCGCACTCATCAGCGGACTCCATATCGACGACAGGAAACAAACGGGACCTGGCGGTCATTGTTCCCTGTTGTCCTTGTTTTGTTGGGGAAGCCGATAGAAGCGCATGGCGATTTTGACCCGCTCTATACGGTTCTTACGTATCGCCCAGGTCTCGGTGTGGCACCTCTATCGACGTCCCAACTCTTGCGAGACTGTCGAAGACCGTGGTTTCGCGGGCACATTGGCTTTTCATGGTGGCCTCCATCATTTATGACGGATTTATGACAACACACGTTCGGAGCGCCGAGAGTGAACTGGTTCCGTAAATTGATGCCCCGGGAAGATCGCTTTTTCGATCTGTTCGGGCGGCATTCCCGTACAATCGTCAGCGCCGCGGAAGCCCTGAACGAACTGCTGAGCGGCAAAGATACCGAGCAGCACTGCAAACGCATCGTCGAACTTGAGAACGAGGCCGATGACATCACGCGCGAAGTTTTGCTTGCGGTACGGCGCAGCTTCATCACGCCTTTTGACCGTGGCGATATCAAGGATCTCATCATGTCGATGGACGATGCGATCGATATGATGCACAAGACGGTCAAGACAATCCGCCTATTCGAGCAGGATAGCTTCGATCCCGGTATGCAGGAAATGGGCGGCGCGATCGTTCAGGCGGCAAAACTGGTGGCTGATGCAATTCCTCTTCTCGATCGTATGAGTGCCAATTCCTCCCGCCTCAGCGCGCTCACGGAAGAAATTGTTCATGTCGAAGAGCGTTCCGATGAACTCCATGAGCAGGGGCTGAAGGATCTCTTTCGCCGCCATGGCGCAACGAACCCCATGGCCTACATCATTGGCAGCGAGATTTATGGTGAGCTGGAGAAGGTTGTCGATCGGTTCGAAGATGTCGCCAATGAAATCAGCGGCATTGTGATCGAGAACGTCTGATGGAGGCCACCCTCGCTTTTCCGCTGCTGGCGGGTCTCATCGCGGTGGCCTTGTTCTTCGACTTTTTGAACGGGCTGCACGATGCCGCCAATTCCATTGCTACCATCGTCTCGACACGGGTTCTGCGGCCGCAATATGCGGTGCTATGGGCTGCATTCTTCAATTTTATCGCCTTCCTGTTCTTTGGGCTTCACGTTGCCGAAACCCTCGGCACTGGCATCATCGATCCCAATATCGTCACGCCACAAGTCATCTTCGCCGCCCTGATGGGAGCGATCGTCTGGAACATCGTGACCTGGGTTTTCGGCATTCCATCGAGTTCGTCGCATGCACTGGTCGGTGGCCTCGTCGGCGCTGGCCTGGCTAAAATCGGCATGGGCGCCATTGTTTGGTCGGGCTTGCTGAAGACGGCCGGCGCCATCGTCATGTCTCCGTTACTGGGCTTCGTTCTCGCGCTTTTCCTCGTGCTGTGCGTGACTTGGATATTCATTCGCCAGACGCCCTTCGCCGTCGACAGCACCTTCCGTGTGCTGCAATTTGTCTCCGCCTCCCTCTATTCCCTCGGTCATGGCGGAAACGACGCTCAGAAGACGATGGGGATCATCGCCGTTCTGCTCTATTCCCAGGGGCATACCGGAGCGGAGTTCCATGTCCCCCTCTGGGTCGTATTGTCCTGTCAGTCCGCGATGGCGCTCGGGACGCTGTTTGGCGGCTGGCGGATCGTGCATACGATGGGTTCGAAGATTACCAGGCTCAACCCAATGCAGGGTTTCTGCGCCGAGACGGGTGGTGCTTTGACACTGTTTGCCGCGACATGGCTCGGCATCCCGGTCTCGACGACCCATACGATCACGGGCGCTATCATCGGCGTCGGTGCCGCCCGGCGCGTCTCCGCAGTCCGCTGGGGATTGGCGGGCAATATTGTCATCGCATGGGTAATAACCCTTCCGGCGGCGGCTGCTATCTCCGCACTCACCTATTGGATGACGAATTGGGTCGGATAGAACTGTGCCTTCAGGATTGAAGACATCCTAAGCACGAATATTCTACAAATTTAGTAGAAAAAGAACGACCTGTCTTTCTGAGGCCGGAGGGTCACGCTAGCATTCTGTCCAAATCCGATGAAGGAAACCATAGGACATCGATATGCCGACCGAATTCATCAGCGTCACCTTTCCGAATGCCTCGACCGAGCTCAATCCTCTGGAAAACCCCGCGCTCGACCCGCAATTCCTAGAGCGCTATGCCCGTTCGCTCGATGATTATGGCTTCAACTACACCCTCATTCCCTATGACAGCGCGTCCTTCGACCCCTTTACCATCGGCGCTACGGTTGCGGCGCATACGAAGAATATCAAGATCATCATCGCCCTTCGTCCGAACACGATCTATCCGACGGTCGCGGCAAAATCGCTCGCCACGCTCGATCAGCTGAGCGGCGGGCGTGTGGTGGTTCACTTCATTGCCGGCGGAAGCGATGAGGAGCAGGCCAAGGAAGGTGACTTTCTTGACAAGCGCCAGCGCTACGAACGGCAGGAGGAGTATATCCGCATTCTGCGACGCGTCTGGCAGTCGAGTGAACCCTTTGACTTCGACGGCCGCTACTATCAATTCAAGCAGTTCCACAGCCGTGTGCGTCCGGTAAACGGCACCATTCCGGTGTCGGTCGGCGGATCGTCGGACGACGCCTATCGCATCGGCGGCGCGCTTGCCGATATCTTCGGCCTATGGGGTGAGCCGCTGGCGGAAACCAAACAGCAAATCGACCGGATCTATGCTGAAGCAGCGCGCGCCGGGCGCAAGGATCGCCCGCGGATCTGGGTGACGTTCCGTCCGATCGTTGCGGAGACCGACGAGCTTGCCTGGGCTAAGGCGCATCACACCCTCGACCTTTTGAAGGAAAATCGCGCAAAGGGCCTTGGCAAGGTGCCACCCGCAGCACCTTCTCCGCAGAATATCGGCTCGCAGCGCCTGCTTGAGATCGCCTCGCGCGGCGATGTCCATGATCGGGCTCTCTGGTATCCGACGGTGACGGCGACGAATGCGCGTGGCGCCTCCACCGCCCTGGTCGGCTCGCCAAGAACGATTGCGGACTCCATTCTCGATTACGTCGATCTCGGCGCGGATCTGATTTCGATCCGAGGCTATGACAACCTGAACGATGCCATCGATTATGGCCGCTATATTCTGCCGCTCGTCAGGGCGGATTTGGCGGCAAGAGAGGCGCCGCAGCAAGCCGTCGCCTGATCCCACCCTGATCCCACATTGTCACGCACCGACAAACAGAATTGGCGAATGCCATTCGGGTTGTGTTCGCAAAGATAGGCCATCGCGCGGCAAAGTCCGCGCATGGCACTCCTCACCGCTTCAAAGAGGCTGATGCAAAGTGTCCTTTAACACCATCGATCTGACGGATGTGACCCGCAAGCTTGCCGCCGCAGCTGCGGCGGCAGATGAATCCGGCACCTTCCCCTGGGTCGGCATCGAGGCCGTTCATGCGGCTGGGCTGCTCGAAAGCACCGTGGCGCCAAGGTTCGGTGGAAAAGGTGCTGGTCTTGCCGATGTCGGGCGCATTCTGGTCGCGCTTGGTCGCGGCGATCCTTCGGTCGCCCTGATCAGTGCGATGACCATATTCACCCATCTCGGACAGGCGGCAGGCAACAAATGGCCGGAGCCGCTTTATCGACGTTTGCTCGACGACGCGCGCGATCGCCCGATCCTGCTGAACGCGGCCCGCGTCGAGCCCGAGCTTGGTTCTCCCGCCCGAGGCGGCCTTCCCGACACATTGGCGCGCCGCACCGCCAGTGGATGGGTGATCACAGGGCGCAAGCGTTTCGTGACGGGTGCGCTTGGCCTGACCCATTTCCTCGTCTGGGCGCGTACCGATGAGACACCGCAGCGCGTCGGCACTTTCGTCGTTCCGTCGACCCTTTCCGGCATCAAGGTGATCGAGAATTGGAAGAGCCTGGGAATGCGGGCCAGCGGCTCGCACGACGTCGAATTCAAGGATGTTGAGGTGCCGCTTGAGGACGTCCTCGATCTTGTCGATGTTTCCGTCGGCACGCAGGACAATCGTGCCCATGCCGCCGCTAACGTCGCGCTCACCGCCATATATCTCGGAGCTGCGGAAGCTGCCCAGGAGGCTTTTATCCGTTTCGGTCATGAACGTATCCCCGCCAATCTCGGCGTTCCGATCGCAAAAACGGAAAGGTTCATTTCCGCAGCCGGTGAAATCGACTTGCTCGTGGGCGGCGCGAGACAGATCCTGTTCAATGCGCTCGACCATTCGCTGGATGAACCTGAAGCGCTCATCAGGGCGCGCCTTCTTGCGGCCCGCAACATACGCGACGCAGTTCAGCTTGCCGTTCGCACGCTCGGCAATCCCGGTCTCAATGGCGATCTCGGGATCGAACGGCATTTCCGCGACATCCAATCGGTTCTCGTCCACGCGCCCCAGGAGGACACGTCTGTTTCCATTCTCGGACGCTCGGCATGTGACAGATGGAGCCGAAAGGCAGAGGAATCGCCTCATTTTTTCGCGGTTGAAAAGGCGTCAGCTGTCTCCCCCAGTTTCCGGCATGCAGAAGACGCGCGGGAGCTCCTGAATGCAATTTCCGGGCGGCGAGCATGACACGCTATATCATCATCGGAGCGGGCGCCGTCGGTGCGAGCCTTGCCGCGCAGTTTGAGCTTTCGGGGATAGACTACGCCCTTGTCGGACGCGGCGCCCAGATCAGGCATATCGTCGATCATGGCCTCGTCTATCAGCGGCCCGCCGGCACCCGGCAAATCCGGCTGAAAGCCTTCGACACGACTGAACCGCCGCCGTTGAGGCAGGGAGACATCCTCCTGCTGACGGTGAAATCGCAGGATGCCGCCGAAGCTCTTGCCTTTTGGGCCTGGCGGCCAGTCGAACATACCGAGGGACTGACCGCCTCCGCCCTGCCGATCGTCACGTTTCAGAATGGCCTGGCGACGGAAGCGGCGGCTTTTAGGCTATTTCCGAATGTCTACGGCGCCAGCATCCTGACACCAGCTCGCTTTACGGAAGTCGGCCACGTCGTGGTCGGGGGCGATCCGCAAGTGGCGATCGTCACCATCGGTCGCTATCCGCAAGGCTCGGACGAGACTGCTGCCAAGATCGTCGCGGATCTTAGCCGGTCGGATTACATTGCCGAGGCAACACACGATATCAAGCGATGGAAGGCGGCGAAGCTTCTTCACAATGTGCGAAATGTGCTGGAGCTTTTCGATGGCGCGGACGACGAAAGAGCAACGTTCAGCGCGGCCCTTGTCGAGGAGGCCGAAACCGTTCTCAAGGCCGCGGGCTATGGATTAGCATCTCCCTCGGAACGTACGATCAGCATAGCGCACTGGAAGATCGCCGAGAATGCCGGTATTCGCCCCGGTCAGCAATCGACGTGGCAGAGCTTCACGCGCGGCGCCTCGAGCGAAGTCGATTATCTGAACGGAGAAATCGTGCTTCTCGGGCGTCTGTATGCGATAGCGACACCCCATAATCGTGCCGCCCAGGAAATTGCCGGATCGGCGGCGCAACAGGGTGGCTTCACGGGGCTCCTTCCTTTCGCTAGTCTGCGTGAGCTTGCCGAGAACTACCTGTCTTTCTCCACTCCCATTCATTCGAGGCCGAAGGCGCACCTGGCGGGCTAGTTCCGAGTTAGTGCGGTGAAGGCATCCGGACCGACGCAATGAAAATTTCAGACCATATCCTGACCACCGCCGGTACCCTTTTCTATAGGGAGGGCATTCGCGCCGTTGGCATCGATCGCATTATCGATGAAGCCGATGTTGCAAAAGCCACCCTCTACCGGCACTTTCCATCCAAGGATCATCTTGTCGCGGCCTATCTGACCGAACGTCACGAACGCGTCCTTCTCCAGTTGAGAGAGGTCATATCGACCGCAACCCTGCAGCCGCGTGACCAGATCGCCATGATTTTCGAGCGCCTGTTCGAAAAGGCCGACAGTCCGGAGTTTCGCGGCTGCGCTTTCGCATTGGCGGTCGCCGAGCATGGCGATTCCCAGCGGGTCGTCACTATCGCCCGCGAGCATAAGAATGCGGTGCGAGAGATCTTCCGTTCCGTCATGTCGGCGGCGAGGTGTCCGACCGAGCAGGCGGCTGCGCATCTGTCTCTGCTTTACGAAGGCGCTTTAGCTACGGTCGCTGTCGGCCGCGACCCCCGGTCTGTTCTGATCGCGCGTGATTGCGCGCTGTCCGTTTTCGATATGGCGACCACAGCATCCGGCGTCGCGTGTGACGCGTAAAGGTCGCTCCAGCAATTTAGATCTGTTTCACATTTGATCCCGTCGGGAGGAAAACTTTATGACCAAAACCATCGACTACTTCTTCGGCATCGGATCGCCCTGGGCCTATATCGGCTTCGACGCGTTTATCGAACTCGCGGCGCGATCGGGCGCCGAGATCCGCCCTTATCTCATTCCGCTGATCGTCGAAAATGGTGCGATCTACTCGCGTGATCGTCCCGACGCGCGCCGGGCTTACTGGATGAAGGATCTCCGGCGCTGGGCGGCTCTTCGCGGCAAGCAGCTCGACTTTACCAACCGGTCGGCGCTGTCCGATCCGACGCCCGCGGGCTTTCTTGTCTTGGCGGCCCAGCTTGATGGGCAGGATTGGACCGCTCTCGCCCGCGCGCTGCAACATGCTTTCTGGGGCGCCGCTGCGGATATCGGCAATGCCGATGTGCGAAAGGCGATTGCCGAAGCTGCAGGTTTTGACGGCGCTGCGCTCGAGGCGCGCGCGGCTCGTCCCGATATTGCCGAACTCTGGAGCAGCAATCGCGATGTTGCCAAGGAGGCGGGCGTCTTCGGCCTTCCGACCTTCCGCCACGAAGGCGAGCTCTATTGGGGACAGGACAGCCTTCCCTTCCTGGAGCGTCATCTCAGGGGTGAAAAGCTGGTGGCGTGACACAGGGCTGAAAAAAGCGACCTGCTATGGAAGCCGCGTAGGCAAGAGCTGCCATCGTTCGGCCCGGATGGCTCGGGCGAGGGCAGTCGCATGTAATGACATCTTATCAGGCGTTGTCACGTTTTCGGTGGGTTAACGGTTGCTGTTTAATTGAGCTCGATGAGCAGGCCTACGATTAGTTGGCCGAAGCGCGATCATTGGGGTTAGTTCTGTTCGTGCTGGACAACGGCGCGCTCGGCATCATGGTGCAGGGCCTTCCCGTGGTCATTCCAGACTATTCATCCGACCGCTACCACAGTGACCTCCACCGCATCGACTTTGGGTCAATGGCGCGCGCATGTGGCTGGACAAGCCGGAAGCTGGTGCCGGATCTCAGCGACCTGGCCGAGATCATGCGCGAAAGCTACAGCCTCGGTCAGCCATCCATCTTGGTCGAGGTGCCGGTAGATGTAGAACAGGTCGTGAGACTAAATCCGCGAGCTGACAATCTGTAGCGCCACACAAGACCATCCCCAATAAGGGCCTCAGCGCATGCGGGGCGAAAAGCGTGACCAGCTGCTGCATCGGTTGGAAGCGGCAGGGCGAAGCTAAGACAGATCATAACGACCACCGTCTGCCTGAGACAAAGTCCCCTGGGCGGCATGGCATCATGACAGAACATGAGATCCAGTCGGGAGCGTTGCTATTACCGCATCCTTCGTCGATGCACCTGCCTCTTCCGTACCGATCACGAAGTTTGTCGCAGGCGGCTAACTCGTGATGGCTTCCGATGGTAACCGAAGAGGAACATTCTATTGGCTCAGTAATTCTCCTTTCAGCTCACAAGAGCTGGAATCAAAGGAGAATGCTATGAAAACGAGACTTGTCGTTTCAATGGCCGCCTTCGGCCTTCTGGCCGGTTCGGCCTTCGCGCAGTCTTCCACCGTAACCGGCGCCGCAGGCGGTGCGGTGACCGGAGCAGTAGTAGGCGGCCCTGTCGGCGCTGCAGTCGGAGGTGTCGCCGGTGCGATTGCCGGCACCGCGATCGATCCACCACCAGAGAAAGTGATCACTTACGTTCAGGAGCAGCCCCTGCCTCCATCCGAGGCAGTCGTCCAGGACCAGATCGTTGTTGGTCGCGCGCTCCCAGAGACAGTTGTCGTCACACCGGTCCCGGACAACCCGACCTATGCCTACGCGGTCGTGAACCACAAACGTATCATTGTCCAACCGAAGACGCGTACGGTTGTCCGCATCCTTGAATAATGCCGAAAGGGTGACCCCAAGGCTCGGGAAAGGCAGAAAAAGACCGAGGCTATCTTCTTGAAGATTGGCTTATGTCTGATCGGAGACCTTTCCCGACCATGAGAGTGCGCTCGCGGCCGCCAAATCTGCTGCAGCCCGCCAGCAACAGGGCGGTGAGGATGCAGAAATCGGCTACCAGCTGTCTGATCGGCGCTCGCAGACGGATCATGTCAGCCGTGGGCAAGGCCCCATCAGGAATGTAAGCGATGATGAGGACATACCATGACGGAATCGACCGGATCGTGCCGGTGCGGGCAAGTGCGTCTGACGGTGCGCGGAACGCCGCTTCATATCGGCATTTGCCACTGTACAGATTGCCGACAGGAAAGCGGATCCGCCTTCACTTATTTCGGCCTGTGGCCGGCAAGTGAATTTCACTATGAAGGCGAGACAAGCGAGTTTGCTGGACGGGAGTTTTGCCCGCGTTGCGGTTCGCGCGTCTTTGCCATGGGTGATAACGAGGTTGAGATCAAACTCGGAATCCTGAGCGAGGCGCCCACGCGTCTCCGCCCCACCTATGAGCTGTGGACCAAGCGGCGGGAACCCTGGCTTTCTCCGATCGAGGGAGCGGAACAGCACGAGGAGGATCGGCGATGAGGTGATTTGATCAATTTCCACTTCGCGCTGACGCCGCCAGAAATTCAACCTTGATCTTCTCGACGCCTTCGATACGTTCAGACCGACCAGCAGAAAACTACGATCTGAGCCAGAACTCCGCGAAAATTAACATCGCGCGCGAAAAACGGGTATGCCCAGCTGATTCATAAGCGCAAGACTGGGTTGCCTGGGAGCAAGAGCCGTGGACATCAATCTCGAGACAAGACAGTATCATAGCCGCGGCTATCATTATCACGACCACGTCCAGGTGCTATTTCCGTTGCGGGGCGCGATGAAGATCTCCATCGACGCCGGATCGGGCATTATCGCAGGCGGCTCAGTCGCTGTCATCCCGACGGGATGTTACCATGACTTTGTCCCAAGTGCGGATTGCAGTCTGTTGGTCGTAGATCTCAAACTCCACGAAAGCGATGCGGAACAAGCACCGGTTCTACTGACCAGAGGTAGCCCTTTGGTCTCGCGCATGGAGCTCTGGCTTTGGCGAATCTTCCGCCAGATCGGCACAGAGGTCAATGCGGATGGGCATCGCGCTCAAGATGCAGCCATGTTGGCGCTAACCGGACTACATCTTATCCGTCCGGCCTCGGCCACTAAGACAAAATCAAAAGCATCGAACAGAATAGAGCGGCTGGCGGCCGACCTTGGAACAGGCGGCAGCAAAACAAATATCAGCGCTATGGCGCGCGAGGCCGGCATTAGCCAAAGCCATTTCCATGCGTTGTTCAGGGCGACGTTCGGCAGTTCTCCGAGACAGTATGATATTGAGCGGCGGCTTGATGTAGCGATGGAGTGCCTGATCACCACCAATAACACTATAGCGGAAATTGCCTACGCGGCAGGTTATGAGGATGTTTCTGCGTTCAACCGCATATTCAAGCGTCGCCTTGGGATTTCACCAGGCGAATTTCGTCTGACTGGTCGCGTGGACTGAGGCTCGGCTAAATATCGTAGCTTTGGCATAGTCTTCCAGATTCCAGGCTCATCTCTTCTGGCACAGCAAGCGCTAGTGTAGCGCAACGAAAATCTGCGCGAGAGGATGAACGACATGGATCTGACCTGCTTTAAGGCCCTTTCTTTTGATGTCTACGGTACGCTGATTGACTGGGAGAGCGGCATCTGGAACGCCCTGCAGCCGTTGTTGAGCACGGGAGGTCGTGAAATTGGGCGCGAGGAAGCGCTGAAAGCTTACGGGGAGATTGAAACGGCGCAGGAGGCTGAGACGCCGTCCTTGCACTACGTCACGCTCTTGTCGGTCGTGCATGCAAGGCTTGCTCGGCACTGGGGCTTAACTGTCCACTCTGACCTACATGAGCGCTTCGGCGCCTCGGTGCTTGATTGGCCGGCGTTCCCTGATTCTGCTGAGGCACTCGCTTATCTGAAGCGGCACTATCATCTGGTTGTGCTTTCCAATGTGGATCGCAAGAGCTTTGAGGCTTCAAACCGTAAGCTCGGTATTTCCTTTGATGCTGTCTACACCGCAGAGGACATTGGGAGCTATAAGCCGGATCCGAAGAATTTCCATTTCCTTTTCTCGCGGTTGCAGCAGGATCTAGGCGTTCAAAAGAGCGAGCTTTTGCATGTGGCGCAGAGTTTATATCACGACCATGCGCCGGCCGTGCAAATGGACCTGACCAGTGTATGGATTGACAGGCGATTTGGTAAAGCGGGGCAAGGGGCGACGAAAACCCTCGACAATCCTCCGAAAGTTGCTGGTCACTTCCGTTCGCTGTCGGAATTTGCCGCTGCACACCGAGCCGCAATTGAATGCGCAATCGGGTAAAGGCACTCGCTGTGCCGAGCGCGCTGTGTGGCCACATAAAGGCTCGGGACTTCGAGTAAAAACTGCTATTCAGATATCCTTAGAGCTTCTTGATGACCTTGCTTCTTCAAAAATGAATGAACACAGCTCTACAGCTGGGAGGGAAGATGAAAGCGATAGCACTTAGCATCAGATTTGCCCTCGAGCTTTGTATACTCGCTTCGCTTGCGGCGTTGGCCGCACATCTTGCCGTACCGATCATGGCACAAGTGCTGTTGGGGTTTGGGCTGTGCGCAGCAGTTGCCACTTTTTGGGGTAAATTCCTTTCCCCGAAGCGGAGATACGAGGTTGGCCCGGCCGGCCGGCTCGTTCTCGAAGCTGGCATTTTCCTGATCACAGCCTTGATTTTGAATCACCTCGGTTGGCCAACGCTGGCGATCGCGCTGGTCGTCGTCGCAGCTGCCAATCGGATTGCCCTTGCGCTCATTCCATGATTGAGCCTGAGTATCTCAACCAGTCATGAGCCTTAGAGGCACTGACATGATTGTCCTCTTCAGCGTTCGGGTAGGAAGCCTTAATACCACACCACCTTATGGCATAAAGAATAAGCGATATCCCGTCACCACACAGCAGTTGGGCGAACCCTTGTGGAAGTGTTTGCGTATGGCTGACGATTTGAAGACTTATCTGAGGAGTTGCTCTGCCGGCGACGGCAGCGTGCCGATCAGCTATGACATGGTTGCGGCCAGCGTTTCGAGCTCTTCATACAGCGATTCCGCAAAGCTGCGCAGGACAGTCAGTTCGAAATCCTCTATGCCTAGGCGCGTGAGCTGCACGGAGATATGGCCGAAGAGCGTCATGGCGCTGCTTCCCTCCGGGAAGTTCTCTGGATGCAGGTCGACAGCAGCACCCCTGTTGAGCATCCGGGCAGCGCTCGATCCTGAGATGCGGATACGGATGCGCCCGTGGCTTTGATCGGAGATGAAAGCTCCGCCCGCCAGAGCGTCCGCAAGCACCCGCTCTTGGGAGCCGGCGAGCTGCGCGTTGCCGGCGATGAACCATTGCCGGTATCCGGCCGGACGCACGGAGCTGTCCGTGAGGCCGGCTGCTGGAAGATGCGCCGCAAGCTCTTCGCTCGTCGTCGCGCCCATTACATGCAGCAGATGGCCCTCGGGCAAGGCTTCAAGCCGGATGGTCTCGCCTTGTAGAACGGCCTTGCCGGCGAGGACCGGCTTCGATGTCGGCAAATCAGGCATGGAGTTTCTCGTTCTGAGGGTCGATGAAGACGGGACTGCAGATCACCGCATCCGTGTATTCGTTTCTGAGGCCATTCCAGACGACGATCTTCTCGCCGATACGCTCCGGCCCATTCTTGATGAGAGCGAGCCCGATCGTATGGCCGAGATTGGGGGAAAAGGCGCTCGAGGTGACATAGCCCTGATCGTTTTCGAGCGTCGCCACCGCACCTTCAGCGAGGATATGGGCGCCGGTGCGGAAGCTTGTTGCCGGGTCTATCGGTTTGACACCGACGAGGCGAGGCCGATCGGCGGCCTGGAGGCCTTCGCGCTGAAGCATCGCCTTGCCGATGAAATCGGGTTTCGTGGTCGAAACCATGCGGGCAAAGCCAAGATCGCCTGGTGCTACCGTACCATTGATCTCTGCATGGGTGACGTGGCCCTTCTCGATGCGCAGAACACCGAGCGCTTCGGCGCCATAGGCGCAGATACCATGCTTCTCGCCTGCTTGCATGATGGCATCGGCAACGAACTCGCCATAGGCGGCGGGTACGCCAAGCTCGTAGGCGAGCTCGCCGGAAAAGGAGATGCGGAAGAGCCGACCCTTGAGCTTGCCGCCGAATAGAGAGACCGCGCGCGCGCTCATGAAGGGGAAAGCCTTATCGGAAATATCGTCATCGACAATCTCGGAAAGGATGGCGCGGGATTTCGGGCCTGCCACCGCCATCTGCGCCCATTGATCGGTTGACGACGCAAAATAGACCTCCAGTTCGGGCCAGAGCGTCTGGGCGCAGAACTCCAGATGGGTGAGCACGCCGGCGGCAAGCGCCGTCGTCGTAGTCATGAAGAAATGGTCTTCGCTCAACCGGCTGGTGGTGCCGTCGTCATAGATCATGCCGTCTTCGCGCAGCATGATACCGTAGCGCGCCTTGCCGACAGAAAGCTTGGCGAAGCCGTTGCAATAGATGCGGTCGAGAAAGGTCGCCGCATCCTTGCCGAAGATCTCGATCTTGCCGAGGGTCGAGACATCGCAGATGCCGGCATTCTTCCGGATATTCAGCACTTCGCGATCGACACTTTCGCGCCAGGTCTTCTCGCCGCCACGCGGGAACCAGGAGGAGCGGTACCAGAGGCCGGTTTCGACGAAGACTGCGCCATTCTTCTTTGCCCATTCATGCAAGGGAGATTTGCGCGCCGGTTGAAAGTGCTTAGCCCGCGAAGTACCCGTCAGGGCGCCGAAGGAAACCGGCGTATAGAAGGGCCGGAACGTCGTGGTCCCGACTTCGGCCGGCGAGACGCCGCGGACCTCGGCCAGAATGCCGATGGCGTTGATGTTGGAAAGCTTGCCCTGGTCGGTCGCCATGCCGTTCGTCGTATAGCGTTTGGCGAGCTCGACATCGCCATAACCTTCGCGCACGGCGAGCCCCAGATCTTTCAGGTTCACGTCGTTCTGGTAGTCGACGAAGGCTTTGCCTTTGCTCCCTTTGACCTGCCAGAGCCGCGCGGCAACAGCCGGTACTTCTTCTTCTGCTAAAGCAAAGGCGGGCACGACCTTGCCAAAGCCGATGGTTTCCAGCGCCTCGGCAGATTTGATTGCTCCGTCGCCAAGGCAGCTATCCATGGAGGCAAGGCCGGATGCCGAGCCGGCAATCAGCAAACCCGCCTGTCTTTCGGGCGCGAGGAAGGCTGCATGCCGTTCGGACCACACCGGCCTTGCGCCGCGATGGCAGGCAAGATGGATGATCGGGCTCCAGCCGCCGGACATGGCCAAAGCGTCCGCATCGATCTCCTGAGTGCCCGAACCGCTCGCAATCTTGACCCCGCGGAGCTGCTTGGTGCCGACCGCATCGAGGACGCAAGCACCGGTCAGCACCCGGGCCTTGCCGCCCCAGTGTTCACCGGCGGCGCGCGTATCGAGGATGGCGATCACTTCGACACCCGCGGCCTCGAGGTCGGCGGCGGTCCGGTAGCCGGAACTGTTGGTCGTGAAGACGACCGTGCGCTTGCCGGGAGCGACAGCTTGACGGTTCAGATAGCTGCGCATGGCGCCAGCCATCATCACGCCTGGAATATCGTTGCCGCCAAAGACAAGCGGCCGCTCCTCGGCGCCGGTCGCAAGGATCGCCTGCTTAGCGATGATGCGCCACAGGCGTTCGACCGGCTGACGCGGGTCGGGCGCTGCCACATGCTTCTGAACGCGTTCGACCGCGCCGAAGACGTTATCGTCATACCAGCCGATAACCGTTGTGCGCGGCAGGCATTGCACGTTCGGCAGGCTGTCGAGTTCGTCCAACATATCCTTGAGGGACGAGCTATGCTCCAAGAGCAAACTGCCGCCGAGAGCGAAGCCTTCGTCGGCCAGAATGACACGCGCTCCGGCGCGTCCCGCCGTCAGCGCCGCGGCAAGACCTGCAGGCCCGGCGCCGATCACGAGCAGGTCGCAATGCGCCCAGCACTTTTCATAGGAATCGGGATCTGCCTCATAGGACGCCTTGCCGAGGCCGGCTGCCTTGCGGATCAGCGGCTCGTAGACTTTTTCCCAGAAGGCGGCAGGCCACATGAAGGTCTTGTAGTAGAAGCCAGCGCTCAGGAAGGGTGAGAGCAGCCCGTTGACGGCGCCGACATCGAAATTGAGCGAAGGCCAGCGGTTCTGGCTGCGGGCGATCAGCCCGTCGTGAAGTTCGATCATCGTGGCACGGCTGTTGGCTTCTGTGCGTCCGCCCGTGCCGGTCGTGACGAGTGCATTGGGTTCGGCGGCACCCGCCGTCAGTATGCCGCGCGGGCGATGATATTTGAAGCTGCGGCCGACAAGCTGGATGCCGTTGGCGAGGAGGGCGGACGCAAGCGTGTCGCCGGGATGGCCCGCCAGGCTCCTGCCGTCGAAGCTGAAGGCAATGGTTTTGGAGCGGTCGATCCGACCGCCGGAGGAAAGGCGATAACTGCTCATGCGCCGCCTCCAAGCTTGGTAAGCGCCGCATCGCTGACGCTATGGACCTTGTGTGTGACGGTGTCGCGCTCGACGATCAGCCAGCGGCGGCAGCCCGAGGAATGGTGCCAATATTCCTTATGAAGTCCCTTTGGATTGTTGCGCAGGTAGACGTAATCATACCAGTCTTCGGTGCCGGCATCGGCTTTCGGGCGGATAAGATTTGCATCCCCCTTGATGGTGAATTCTTCCTTGGGACGTGTGCCGCAGTGAGGGCAGGAAATCAGGCTTGCCATGTCGTCATGTCCTCAATGCAGGTTCGGCTGGGCGCCGACGCCCTTTTCATCGATCTGATAGCCACGCCGGAATCGGTCGAGGCGCAGCTGCGTCGCTGTTTCATGAGGCTCGTTGCGGGCGATCAAATGCGCGTAGCAATAGCCTGACGCCGGCGTGGCCTTGAAGCCGCCGTAGCACCAGCCGGCGTTCAGATAGAGATTGTCGATATGGGTCCGGTCGATGATCGGGGAGCCGTCCATGCTCATGTCCATGACGCCGCCCCATGTGCGCAGATAGCGGACCCGTGTCAGCGCCGGGATCATTGCAACGCCTGCTTCGGCGACATGCTCGACGGTTGCGAGGTTGCCGCGCTGAGCATAGGAGTTGTAGCCGTCGATATCGCCGCCGAAGACAAGGCCGCCCTTGTCGGATTGCGAGACATAGAAATGTCCGGCGCCGAAGGTGACGACGCAATCGATGAATGGCTTCAGGCCTTCCGAGACGAACGCCTGCAGAACATGACTTTCGATCGGCAAGCGCAGACCCGCCATATCGGCGACGACGGTGGAATTACCTGCTGCCGCCAGTGCCAGCTTGCCGCAGCCGATGAAGCCCTTGGTGGTTTCGACACCCGTGATGCGGCCCTGGTCGGTGCGGATGCCTGTGACTTCACAGCCGGTGATGATATCGACGCCACGGCCATCGGCTCCGCGGGCATAGCCCCAGGCGACCGCGTCGTGGCGCACCGTGCCGCCGCGCTGCTGCAACAGGCCGCCCATGATCGGGAATCGTGCGTTTTCGAAATCCAGGAAGGGCAGCTTTTTGCGAACGGCCTTGCGGTCGAGCAATTCGGCATCGACCCCGTGCAGGCGCATGGCATTGCCGCGTCGCGTATACGCATCGCGCTGCGCATCCGAATGAAAGAGATTGAGCACGCCGCGCTGCGAGACCATGGCGTTGAAATTGAAATCCTGCTCAAGCCCCTCCCAGAGCTTCATCGACAGCTCGTAGAAGGGATTGTTGCCGGGCAGCAGGTAGTTCGAACGGATGATCGTGGTATTGCGGCCGATATTGCCAGAGCCGAGATAGCCCTTTTCCAGAACGGCGACATTGGTGATGCCGAAGGTCTTGGCGAGATAATAGGCAGTTGCAAGACCATGGCCGCCGCCACCGACGATGATGACGTCGTAATGCGGCTTCGGTTGCGGCTGGCGCCAGGCGGGGACCCAGCCGGTATTGCCGCGAAGGCCGTTGAGAAAAACAGAGAAAGCCGAATAGCGCATGGTTGGATCCGGTTTGAATTGCGCTCATGATGACAGAGCGGCAAATGCCGACTTGCCTAATTAGGACCTTTTTCGATAAAAAAAGGACATGACGGCGATCGATAGCAAAAATAGCCAGAATATTGGTTTCATCCTGATCCCAGGGTTCGCCTTGATGTCCTTTGCCTCGGCAAGCGAGCCATTGCGGGCCGCCAATCTCCTGGCCGGGCGGGAAATCTATCGATTGTCGACCTTCTCGCCGGACGGCACTCCGGCGGTATCGTCGGGCGGCGTCCCGGTGCCGGCCGAGCCTCTTCCAGGTCGCGGATCCGGTCTTGGCACGGTCTTCGTCTGCGCCGGCGGCTCGCCACGCGATTGGCATTACCCTTCGGTCCTTGCCTGTCTGCGCCAGCTCGCACGCGACGGCGTGCGCATCGGTGGCATCTCCGGCGGTCCCTATCTGCTTGCCGCCGCCGGGCTTTTGGCTGAGCGCGATTTCACGATTCATTGGGAGCATGCGCCAGCCCTGCTCGAAGCCTTTCCGGCGCTTACGCCGCGCCAAGCGCGCTTCGTCATCGACGGCAATCGCATCACCTGCGGCGGCGGCATTGCGCCGCTCGACATGATGCATGTTTTGATATCAGAGCGCATGGGCGCCGATTTTGCTCGCCGCGTCAGCGACTGGTACCTGCATACGGAGGTGGGTGAGCCGACTGCGCCGCAACGCGGTTCGCTCGCCGAGCGCTATGGCGCCCATCACCCGGGTTTGCTGAGCGTGCTCGAAAAAATGGAGGAAACGATCGAGATGCCCCTCGATCGTGCCGCCATGGCGCGGATTGCCGGGGTCACGCCGCGTCATCTCGACCGGCTGTTTGCCGTTCATCTCGGCTCGACCTTCCTCGATCAGTATCGGCGAATACGCCTACAGCATGCCCGGCGGCTCCTGGAGCAGAGCCCGCTTTCGATTTCCGAAATCGCCATCGCCACCGGCTTTTCAAGCGGCGCGCATTTTGCCCGAGCCTATCGCTCTCTCTATGGGATTGCGCCCGGCGACACCCGTCAGGCGTGATTTTCGCCGCAGTTGAGAAAATTTCACTCGGAGGATAGGATCGCCGCAGCAAGCCCTGCCGGCAAAAAGGATCATAAATGAAAACCAAGGCAGACAAGATATCGGCCGACGACCAATCCCATGGCGGGCGGTCAGCTTTCTCACAAAATCCGCATGCGGTGCGCGAGCCGAAGGAAAACAATCTCGAGATGGCGATCGGCCATGAGGTTCGCGCCTATCGCAAGAAGCTCGGCATCACGGTGACAGATCTTGCCGCCGCGACGGGTATCTCGCTCGGCATGCTGTCGAAGATCGAAAACGGCAATATCTCGCCGTCGCTGACGACGCTGCAATCGCTGTCGCGTGCACTCGGCGTGCCGCTGACAGCTTTCTTCCGTCGTTACGAAGAGCCGCGCAACGCCGTCTTCGTCAAGGCTGGCCAGGGCGTCGAACTCGAACGCCGCGGCACGCGTGCCGGCCATCAATATAATGTGCTCGGCCATATCGACAACAATTCGAGCGGCGTCATCGTTGAGCCCTATCTCATTACGCTGACGGCCGATTCCGATGTCTTCCCCACTTTCCAGCATGAGGGCATGGAGTTCCTCTATATGCTTGAGGGCGAGGTGATGTACCGTCATGGCGACCAGCTCTATCCCATGCAGCCCGGCGACAGCCTCTTCTTCGATGCGGATGCGCCGCATGGCCCAGAAGTCCTGGTGAAACTGCCGGCGAAATACCTGTCGATCATCAGCTATCCACAGCGGGGCAAGACTGATTAACTTGCCTAAAAAGAAAAATTTATTCTTTTGAGTTGAAAAACCGGATTAGACCTGATAGCCATTTTGCAGATGCGAAAACGGAGGGTTTGGGCATGTGCGGAATTGTCGGTCTCTTCTTGAAGGATAAGGCGCTGGAGCCGAAACTTGGCGCGCTTCTGTCCTCCATGCTGATCACGATGACCGATCGCGGACCTGATAGCGCGGGCATTGCGATCTACGGCAACGATAACGGCAACACGGCGAAGATAACCGTCCAGTCAGCCGATCCGGCCAAGGATTTCGACGGTCTGGAATACAAACTCCGGCGCGCGCTGGACGTCCCGGTATCCGTCGCGGTCAAGAGCACGCATGCGGTCATCACCATCACCAAGGACAAGCTTGACGAGGGTAGAGTAGCACTGGCGGCTCTGCGCCCGAATATCCGGGTCATGAGCAGCGGCGATACCGTCGAGATCTACAAGGAAGTCGGCCTGCCGAAGGATGTAGTCTCACGCTTTGGCGTCGCCGCCATGTCCGGCACGCATGGCATCGGTCATACCCGTATGGCGACCGAGTCGGCTGTCACGACGCTTGGCGCTCATCCCTTCTCGACAGGTTCGGATCAATGCCTGGTTCACAATGGTTCGCTCTCGAACCACAACAACCTGCGTCGCGAGCTGAAGCGCGTCGGCATGACCTTCGAGACGGAAAATGACACCGAAGTCGCGGCCGCCTATCTGACGGCCGAAATGGCAAAGGGCAAGGATCTCGGCGCGGCATTGGAAGGCGCGGTCGACGATCTCGATGGCTTCTTCACCTTCGTCGTCGGCACCAAGTCCGGTTTCGGCGTCGTTCGCGACCCCATCGCCTGCAAGCCGGCCGTTATGGCCGAGACCGATCAGTATGTCGCTTTCGGCTCGGAATACCGGGCGCTAGTCAACCTGCCTGGTATCGAAAATGCCCGCATCTGGGAGCCGGAGCCGGCGACCGTCTATTTCTGGGATCACGAAAAGGCTGCCTGATCAGAAGCGCCGCAATCGAGAGAGATCTTACATGCCAGTTTTCGACCTATCCGTCACGCCGCTACGCGAACTCAACAGCGCCCTTCATGGCCTTCCCTCGGGCGCCAACGATCTCGCCTTCGAAGTCGTCAACCCGCGCGGCCATCATGCTGTCGCCGCCGGTATCGATGCGCCCGTTACTGTCGATATCAGGGGTTCGGTTGGCTACTACTGTGCCGGCATGAACGATGGCGGTAACGTCACCGTGCATGGCTCTGCCGGTCCTGGTGTCGCCGAGAACATGATGTCCGGCAGCGTCGTCATCGAAGGCGATGCCAGCCAGTATGCCGGCGCGACCGGCCGCGGCGGCTTGCTTGTCATCAAGGGCAATGCGGCGTCGCGCTGCGGCATCTCGATGAAGGGCATCGACATCGTCGTCTACGGTAATATCGGCCATATGTCCGCCTTCATGGGGCAATCCGGTCATCTGGTCGTGCTGGGTGACGCTGGGGATGCGCTCGGTGACAGCCTCTATGAGGCCAAGCTCTTCGTCCGCGGTTCAGTGCAAAGTCTCGGTTCGGACTGCATCGAAAAGGAGATGCGCCCGGAGCATCTGGAGAAGCTTGCCGAGCTTCTCGAGAAGGCCGGCGTGCGCGGCGTCAAGCCTGAGGAATTCAAGCGCTACGGATCGGCCCGCAAGCTCTATAATTTCAATATCGACAATGCCGACGCGTACTAAGGCGAAGGGGACCTCATGAGCTACCACAATCCATATACGCCACCCCGCAAGTCGGCGACTTTCGACGATCATACGCTCGCTGAAATCCGCCGTGCGGCAGCGACCGGCATCTACGATATCCGCGGCGCCGGCACTAAGCGCAAGGTGCCGCATTTCGATGATCTGCTCTTTCTCGGCGCTTCGATCTCGCGCTATCCGCTCGAAGGCTATCGCGAGAAATGCGATACGACCGTTGTCCTCGGCAGCCGTTTCGCCAAGAAACCGATCACGCTGAAGACCCCGATCACCATTGCCGGCATGAGCTTCGGTGCGCTTTCCGGCAACGCCAAGGAAGCGCTCGGCCGGGGCGCCACGCTTGCCGGCACGTCGACGACAACAGGCGACGGCGGCATGACGGACGAGGAGCGCGGCCATTCGCAGACGCTGGTCTACCAATATCTTCCCTCGCGCTACGGCATGAACCCTAAAGATCTTCGCCGGGCCGATGCGATCGAAGTCGTGGTCGGACAGGGGGCCAAGCCCGGCGGTGGCGGTATGCTGCTCGGCCAGAAGATTTCCGATCGCGTCGCCAACATGCGCAATCTGCCGAAGGGCATCGACCAGCGCTCGGCCTGCCGTCATCCGGACTGGACCGGGCCGGACGACCTCGAAATCAAGATCATGGAATTGCGCGAGATCACCGACTGGGAAAAGCCGATCTACGTCAAGGTCGGCGGCGCACGCCCCTATTACGACACGGCTCTTGCAGTCAAAGCCGGCGCCGATGTCGTCGTGCTTGACGGCATGCAGGGCGGCACGGCCGCGACCCAGGACGTCTTCATCGAGAATGTCGGCATGCCGACGCTAGCCTGTATCCGTCCCGCCGTCCAGGCGCTGCAGGATCTCGGCATGCACCGCAAGGTGCAGCTGATCATCTCCGGCGGCATTCGCTCTGGGGCCGATGTGGCGAAGGCGCTCGCACTCGGCGCTGATGCGGTTGCCATCGGCACGGCGGCGCTGGTTGCGCTCGGTGACAACGATCCCAAGTGGGAAGAAGAGTACCAGAAGCTCGGGACGACGGCCGGCGCCTATGACGACTGGCACGAGGGCAAGGACCCGGCAGGCATCACGACCCAGGATCCGGAGCTCGCAAGCCGGCTCGATCCGATTGCGGCGGGCCGACGCCTTGCCAATTATCTCAAGGTGATGACGCTGGAGGCGCAGACGATCGCGCGCGCCTGCGGCAAAAATCACCTGCACAATCTGGAACCTGAGGACCTCTGTGCGCTGACGATGGAAGCTGCCGCCATGGCGCAGATTCCGCTCGCCGGCACGAATTGGTACCCGGGCAAGGGAGGCTTTTAAGATTTCGGCCGGGCTAAGAGGCCCGGCCGCTGCATGCATCATCGAAGTGTCTCGAAGAAATCCAAAGGGGAACGAGAATGACACTGGATCTTGCTGCCTTTGCAAAGGACAAAGGCATCAAATATTTCATGATCAGTTATACGGATCTTTTTTCCGGCCAGCGTGCCAAGCTGGTACCGGCGCAGGCAATTGCCGGAATGCAGGAAGAGGGCGCCGGCTTTGCCGGTTTTGCCACCTGGCTCGACATGACGCCCGCCCATCCCGATCTTTTCGCCGTACCTGATGCTTCCTCCGTCATCCAGCTCCCATGGAAGAAGGACGTTGCCTGGGTCGCGGCGGATTGCATGATGGAGGGCGAACTTGTCGGCCAGGCGCCGCGAAACGTGCTGACAAAGCTCGTGAAAGAAGCGGAAGCCGCAGGCAAGCGGGTCAAGACCGGCGTCGAGGCTGAATTCTTCCTGATCACCGCCGATGGCTCCAAGATTTCCGACGAATACGACACAGCGGAAAAGCCCTGCTACGACCAGCAAGCGGTCATGCGCCGCTACGACGTCATCTCCGAGATCTGCGACTATATGCTGGAGCTCGGCTGGGGTGCCTATCAGAACGACCACGAGGACGCCAACGGCCAGTTCGAGATGAACTGGGAATTCGACGATGCCTTGAAGACGGCGGACAAGCACTCCTTCTTCAAGTTCATGGTCAAGTCGATCGCCGAGAAGCATGGCTTGCGAGCAACCTTCATGCCGAAGCCCTTCAAGGGCCTCACCGGCAATGGCTGCCATTGCCATATCTCCGTGTGGAGCAATGACGGCAAGACCAACGTCTTTGCCGACAGGGAAGCTGAATTCGGCCTGTCGGCCGAGGGCAAGCATTTCCTCGGCGGCATCATGAAACATGCCTCGTCGCTGGCAGCGATCACCAACCCGACGGTCAATTCCTACAAGCGCATCAATGCGCCGCGCACGGCCTCCGGCGCCACCTGGTCTCCCAATACCGTGACGTGGACCGGCAACAACCGTACACACATGGTGCGCGTGCCGGGCCCCGGCCGCTTCGAGCTGCGCCTGCCCGATGGTGCCGTCAATCCTTACCTGCTGCAGGCCGTCATCATCGCCGCCGGCCTCGATGGTCTGCGCAACAAAGCCGATCCTGGCCCCCATCACGATATCGACATGTATGCTGAGGGTCACCTGGTGAAGAATGCGCCGCGCCTGCCGCTCAATCTTCTCGATGCCTTGCGGGCTTACGACGAGGACGAGGGGCTGAAGCAGGCGATCGGTTCGGAATTCTCCGAAGCCTATCTGAAGCTCAAGCATCAGGAATGGAACGCCTACTGCTCGCACTTTACGCAGTGGGAGCGCGACAGCACGCTCGATATCTGAGTGCGCAGCGACAAGATGCCCTTAAGGGCTCAGGTGCCGGGGCGCGAGCCCCCGGCACAACAGCGGAATTTTGGCCGCGGACGGCGGAGGAAAATCAGCATGACGAGCTATGTATTGACAGTTGCGTGCAAATCGACGCGTGGGATCGTTGCGGCGATCTCGAACTATCTGGCCGGGCAGGGCTGCAACATCGTCGACTCCAGCCAGTTCGACGATCTCGATACCGGCATGTTCTTCATGCGCGTCTCCTTCATCTCCGAAGAAGGCGTGGGCGGCCCGGCG
>NZ_JBXSOU010000009.1:0-302526 GCF_057784395.1 Martinezella sp. CNPSo 3957 | reverse complement strand
AGCAGCTTTCGAAAGTAGACCACGCGCCTTGTTTCGACGAAACCGAGCGCGGCATGAAAGGCGTGGCTCGCAAGATTGTCGATCAGTGCATCCGAGGCAAACTCAGTGCAGCCAGCCTCCCGCCCCCATGCGGCGACAGCCTGGCAAAGCGCCCGCGCCGTCCCTCCGCGCCGATCTTCGGGACGCACATAGATGCCCTCCAGGAACAGGACCGGCGAAGTCTCGCAGCCATTGACGTAATCGTGCCGCAATGTCGCTTCGGCAAAACCGACGACATGACCGGCAGAATCGATCGCGACAAACGCAGAAGCATTTTCATGAGCGCGAAATTGCACCAGTTCCGCCCGATGATGTTCGAGCGAACTATGGGGCCAAAGCTCGAAGCGCAACCGCGCCCACGCCTCCAGATGTTCGTCTGCCGCCTGCTCTATGCGCATGTCTTGATCTCCTATCCAACTGCCTGTTGCCGACCAGCGGAAAAATTTCGCTTTCGACTCCACAATCATCGCGCTACATATCGCGCATATTCACGCGCTATTTCGCCGATCAGAATCTGAGGATGATGGAATGACATTTCAAAGCAGTTCGCGTCTTTACGCTGCTGTTTCCTCCCTGTTGTGGCCAGCCATCCTATGCGGTGGACTAACGGGAGCCTATTTCGCCTTCCGGTCGGATATGCATCTTCTCTGGTTCAATGTCGTCTATCTTTCGACGGTAGCCATCATTGCCTTCTTCGAGCGGTTGATGCCTTACGAGAAGACTTGGCAGAAGCGCGATGGCGAGACCTTCAACGATATCGCCCATACGCTGCTGAGCAAGGGCGGCGTGCAGATCGCCGCTGCGATCGGGACCTCCTTCCCCATGGCCGTCGCGACGGTCGCGCAGCCGGCGCTCAGCTACCATTCTCACTTCTGGCCGGATCAATGGCCGATGGCCTTCCAGGTGGTGCTCGGCCTCGTTATTGCCGAGTTCGGCCTCTATATGGCGCATCGCCTGGCGCATGAGCATCTGTCGCTGTGGCGCTTCCATGCCCTTCATCACAGCGTCGAGCGCCTTTGGGTCATCAACACCGGCCGTTTCCACTTCATCGATACGCTCTTCAAGATCGCCCTCGGCCAGATCCCGCTTTATTTGCTCGGTGCGCCGTTGCCGGTCTTCCTCTGGATCGGCGCGGTCACGGCCTTCATCGGCCTCTTGACGCATTGCAATGTCGATATGCGCACCGGCCCGCTCGATCTCATATTCTCGACTCCCCGCCTGCATCGCTGGCATCACTCCAAGGTGCTTGCCGAAGGCAATACGAATTATGGCGAAAACCTCGTGATCTGGGATCAGCTTCTCGGCACCTTCCATAACCCGCCGCGCCCCTCCTCCACGGATATCGGCATCACCGGTAAGGTCGCCAAGGGCTTCCTCGCCCAGCTCGCGCAGCCCTTCTCCCGGCAAGGCCGCAAGGAGATCATCGGCAAGAAGCCGAAGGAACTGATCCTTCAGGAAGAACAGGCCGCAAAGGCCGCTGCGGCAAGGCGGAACGCCAACGCTAGGATCCGCAAATCAGGCTAGGATCGCTTTCGATAAACGGTACCAATCGCGCGGCGCGCGGACGGGTGCGTTTGCCGGCGCGTGGCCATGGATAGAAACATCGCGAAAATTTGCAGCCTGACAATTCACTTATTTCCGTTTCAAACCGAGAAAATATTGTCATTTAACGTGTATTGAAAAAGGCAGCCTAGGGGTCTACCTAGGTCCCTTCAGCGGTTTTAGACGAAAGATTAGGAAAATCATTGAGATGGAAGGGAGGTTTACAACAGAATACCTCAAGCAACTTCACAGAATATTTTTCGTTTCCAGAGAAATAGACCGTCTTGAGCGAGAATTCATCAAGCAGGGCATAGCACATTTCCATGTTTCCGGCGCCGGACACGAGTCCACGGCGCTTCTCAACGAATTCCTTCAGGACGACGACTGGCTGCATCTGCATTATCGCGACAAAGCCCTGATGCTGGCACGCGGCATGCCCATTCGTGAGTTCTTCTCCAGCCTGCTTGCGACAGCCAATTCCCATTCCGCCGGCCGGCAGATGAGCGCGCATCTTTCCTCCCGCGCCCTCAATATCACATCGATCGTCGGACCGGTCGGCAACAATGCTCTGCATGCCGTTGGCGTCGCGGCATCCCTGAAGCACAAGCCGGGAATGCCGATCGCCATCTGTTGCGTTGGCGACGGCACCACGCAGCAGGGCGAGTTCCTCGAAGCCGTCGCCGAAGCCGTGCGCAGCCAGTATCCTGTCGTCTTCGTCATTGAGGACAACAGCTTTTCCATCTCGACACGCACCGGCAAGCAGACCTTCTTCGATTTGCCCGCCGGCCCTGCCTCCTCTTTCTACGGCATCGATATCATCCGCACGGATGGCGACGATCTCACCGCATCGCGCGACGCCTTCCACAAGGCCGTGCGCCATAGCCGCAACAACCGCACTCCCAGCATCGTGCTGTTGAACGTCGAGCGCCTTTCCGATCATACCAATGCCGACGATCAGAAGACCTACCGCACCCTGCTCGAAATCGAAGCGGGCTCTTCGCGCGATCCGCTGCCGAACCTGCGGGCAATGCTGCACAAAGCCGGTGTCGACGCCGATGCGCTGCAGAAGATCGAACAGGAACTGATTGCGGAAGTGCAGGCGGAAGCCGCCCTTGCCCGCAAGGAAGACGCTCCGAAGGTGGAGCCGGAAGCTAAGGCTCCCTACCCCGCATCGTTCAATGGCAAGGCGGAATATCGCGGCAACGAAACCGCATCGACACTGACGATGCGCGAGGCGCTTAATGTCGTTCTAGACAAGCAGCTGGCCGCCAATCCCGAGGTCGTCCTGTTCGGCCAGGATATCGAGGATCCGAAGGGCGACGTTTTCGGCGTCACTCGCGGCCTCAGCACGAAATATCCCGACCGCGTGCGCAACGCCGCCCTCACCGAATCGACAATCGTCGGCACCGCCGTCGGCCGCGCATTGGCCGGCCAGCGCCCTGTCGCCTTCCTGCAGTTCGCAGATTTCCTGCCGCTTGCCTATAACCAGATCGTCTCGGAAATGGGCAGCATGTTCTGGCGCAGCAATGGCGCCTGGGAAGCACCCGTCATCCTGATGGTGAGCTGCGGCGGCTACAAGCCCGGTCTCGGCCCCTTCCACGCCCAGAGCTTTGAGGGAATGCTGGCGCATACGCCCGGCATCGACGTCGTCATGCCCTCCAGCGCCGGCGATGCCGCCGGTTTGCTGAATGCCGCTTTCGAATCGCGGCGCCCGACGGTCTTCCTCTATCCGAAGGCCGTGCTCAATAATTCCGACGGCCGCACTTCCGAGGATCTGCACAAGCATTTCGTCCATCCCGGCCTGTCGCGCCATGTTACCCGCGGCCGCGACATTACCCTCGTCAGCTACGGCAACACGGTTTCGCTCTGTGCCAACGCCGCAAGCGCTTTCGAGGCTCAGGGCTTCTCCGTCGAGGTGATCGATCTGCGCTCGATCTCGCCCTGGGACGAGAAGGAAGTGCTGGCGAGCGCGCGGCGCACCCGCCGCCTGATCGTTGTTCACGAAGATAACCGCACCGTCGGCATGGGCGCGGAAATCATCGCGACCGTCACCGAAAAGACCGATGTCCCGGTCGTCGTGCGTCGGCTTGCCCGCTCAGACGCTCATATCCCCTTCAATTTCCGCAATCAGCTCGAGACCCTTCCCTCCTATCGCAAGCTGGTCGACCTGATGGCAGAGGTTCTCGAATGCGAGGTCACCTGGCACGAAGAGGACGACAGCGGCCCGACAGCAGCGATCAAGGCGATCGGCTCCGGCCCTGCCGACGAAAACGTCCTCGTGACCGATATGCTCGTCAAGCCCGGCGACAAGATCGAAGTCGGCCAGCTGGTGGCCGTCGTCGAGGCGACGAAAGCCTCGGTCGAGATCTGCGCCAATATCGGCGGCGTCGTGCAGGAAGTCTTTGCCAAAATCGGCGACCAGATCGCCACGGACAGCCCGCTTCTGACTGTCGACGCCAATCGCGACCTGAGCGAGCAGAACTTCGCGCTCGCCTCCGAAATCCAGAACAAATTCGTGCTGCGGCGCTTAAAGTCGCATGTCATCCCGGCGCTGCGCCGTCATACCGGCAGCTTCTCGGAAGTCGTCATCAACGGCATTGGCATCGCGACCGGCGCCCGCCGCGTCACCAACGAAGAAATCATCCATAACTGGCCGAACCGACGGGCCGACGAAATCCTCGCGCTGACGGGCATCAAGAGCCGCTTCTGGATCGGACCCGACGAAGGCACGTTGAGCCTTGCCACGAAGGCGGCTCGCGATCTCCTCAAGCAGAACCAGATGTCGATCCACGATGTCGATCTGGTGATCGCCGCCACCGGAACGCCTGACATCGCCACGCCGTCGCTCGCAAGCCGCGTCGCGGTTGCCGTCGCCGAAGACGGCGTGCGGCCTTCGCTTGCGGCCTATGACATGGGTGCGGCCTGCTCCGGCTATCTCTACGCGCTGCAGCAAGCCTATGATTTCATTGCGCAGCAGAACGACGCCAAGGTGCTCATCATCACCTCGGAAGTCCTGTCGCCGCTGCTCGACATGAATGATTTTTCCACCGCGATCCTCTTCGGCGACGCCGCGACCGCCAGCCTCGTGACCAGCCGCGACATGGCGCGCAACCCGCTCTTCACCGCGAGCCGCCCGATCGTCAGCGGCCGGCCGGAACCGGGGGATCTGCTCTATGTTCCGCTGCCGGACGATGGCGTCATTGCCATGAACGGCCGCTCGGTCTTCACCGAAGCCGTGCATTCGATGACCCGCTCGATCGAAAACGCCTGCGTCGATGCCGGCATCGAGCTTGCCAATCTCGATCTGCTGGTGCCGCATCAGGCCAACCAGCGCATCATCGACACGATTGCCAAGCGCAGCGGCCGCCCGGCCCTCAGCGTCATCGAGACCTACGGTAACACCAGCTCGTCAAGCATTCCGCTTGCCATGCTGCATGTCGCCAATGAGCGCTCCGAGCCGCTGAACCTTGGGCTCGTGGCCTTCGGTGGCGGCATGACGGCAGGCGCTGCAATCGTGCGAACGGTGAAGTAGGCAGGGTTTCACTCTCTGGACGCCTCCCCGCGGCTGCGCGTGACTGAATAAAACAAAACCCCGGCCTCCCTCAGAGAGACCGGGGTTTATGAAGCTAAACAGTCGATGCGATCAGGGTTTCGGGCGGTTTCTGAACGCCTCGGCTTCGGCGTAGAACTTCTTTTCCCATTCCTTGTGATTATCGAGACCTTCCTTGATGAAGGGCGTGAAGATCGCCAGGTTCATCAGGGCCCAGTTGACGAAACGGGCCGGGAATTTCAGCGGCTTGACGAAATCGACGAAAAGCACAACGCGGGTCTTGTCGGTGTGGTTCCAGGCTTCGTGCTCATAGGCGTCGTCGAAAATCAGCGCCTTACCTTCCTGCCAATGGCAAACCTGCTTGTCGACGCGGATGGCGAGCTTGTCATTCGGCTCCGGCACGATAAGGCCGAGATGCAGGCGCAGCACGCCATTATAGGGGCCGCGATGCGCAGGCAGATGCTTGCCCGGCTCGAAGATCGAGAACATCGCCGTCGTCAGCCCGGGAATCTTCTGCACGGCCGCCCAGGTATTCGGGCACGCCTTGATGTTCTGCTCGGATTTCACGCCGAAACCGAGAAGGAAGAACGTCTTCCAGCGCGTATCGGTGGAAATGGTCTTCACGTCGGTGGAGATGTCCTGGAAGGTCGGCAGCTCGCTCTGGCGCAGCAGAACCTTCTCGAGCTCGGCGCGGATGGCCGGATAATCCTTCTCGATCTCGGCCGCCCAGGGGAAAGTCGCGGTGTCATAGACCGGCGGATTGCCGAGCTTGGCATATTTCAGGTTGAGGCTTTCGGCCCATGCAACAATGCACATGAAAAAGCGGGTCATAGCGCTCGGGCGGTCCATCGGCGCGATGCCGGCGGTGCCGAAGGTCTGTTCCGGAGCAGAAGATTGGTTGGAAGTGGGAGCAGGTGCGCTCAAGGGACTCTCCGTCATGTCTGTCTTTTGGGGCGGTGCGGTCCGGGAGGAAGTCGCCCGGGGAATCCGCATGCGAATCCCGGAGCGAGAACAGGCTTGTCATTGGGAATGCTTTGCCGGTGCTTATCCTGATCGACGCCCGACTCCTTGTGTTATGCGGTGATCTTAATAGGCGATTATATGAGTTGATTAGTCGAATTTCGCAAGAGAGTCCGTTCGCAACGAGCGGTGGTTTGTCGTGGAATAAATCTCCGCGATTCTCGAGAGGGATTCACCTCAGAATCGGCAAAAATGCGGCGAAATCTGCCGATCTCCAATCACTATGCCGTTTGAGCCTGAATTATTAGCCGGACAATTGCAAGTCCTGCCATCGGAGCGTCGATCGACAGGAAAACGGACGGCCGATATAGGCGATGGCCGGCATCCATCGGCCGGCTCCCAGAGAGGGCACGACAACCTCCAGCCGTCCTTGCGTCAAACCTCTTCGGTCTTGTTGGCATTTCCCCGCCGCGTCTTCACACGGTGTTCGCGAATATGGCGAATCGGCATGTCGGCTGGGATATTATCGGAAGCACTTTTGGCGATGCCGAGACGCTGCGACAGATAGATGCTGGTATGGCCGCTGCAGATATAGGCAAGGAAGCACGCGACAGCGAGGTAGACCGTGTGCGTCGCGCCGAAGAGCTCGATACCCATGATCATGCAGGCAAGCGGCGTATTGGTCGCGCCAGCAAAAACGGCGACAAAGCCCAACGCGGCAAAAAGATCGGCCGGCGCACCGAGAATGGCGGCAAGCGCATTGCCGAGCGCGGCACCGATGAAGAATAAGGGCGTCACCTCGCCGCCCTTGAAGCCGGAGCTCAGCGTTACGATCGTGAAGACTGCCTTCCAGAACCAGCTCCAGTAATCGACGCGAGCCGGATCGAAGAAGCCGAGGATCGTCGCATCATCTGGGTTGGGCGACCAGACGCCAAGCCCGAGATATTGCCGGGTGCCGAGCAGGTAAACGAGGCCGATCAGGACCGTGCTGGCGATGACCGGTCGCAGCGGCGCGTAGGCGCAGCACCGCTTGAATGCCGCCGACGCAGCATGCGAGAGCTCGCTGAAGCACCGTGCGGCCAAGCCGAAGATGACGCCGGCAAGCCCGACCTTGATGAGCAGCAGCGCATCGAGATGGAAGGTGCTGGCCGGAGTGCCGGTGAGATAGCCGATGTGGTACTGAATATGCTCGATGCCCCAGACATGGCAGGTCCAGTCGGCCGCGATTGCCGCTGCCAGGCTCGGGATCAGCGCCTCATATTGCATCCGCCCGATCGTCAGGACTTCGAGAGCGAAGACGGCGCCAGCGATCGGTGTGCCAAAGACCGCACCAAAACCGGCGGCGATACCCGCCATCAGGAGAATGCGGATCTCGCCATGGCTGAGCCGGAAAACTCTCGCAAAGGCGCTGGCAATGCTGCCGCCAAGCTGCACCGCCGTCCCTTCGCGTCCCGCAGAACCACCCACTAGATGCGTCAGAACCGTCGAAACCAGGATGAAGGGCGCCATGCGCAGCGGCACGCCGCCGCCGGGCTCATGGATCTGATCGACGATCAGATTGTTGCCGCCCTCCGAACCCCGGCCGAAGTGCTGGTAAACCAGCACCATCAGGAAACCGGCAACCGGCATAAGAAAGATAAGCCAGAGATGATCGAAGCGCGCAGCTGTCGCCTTGTCCAGGCTCCAGAGGAACAGCGCGCAGAGCGAGCCGACGACCACAGCCATCGGCACCACGAGAACAATCCATTTGAACAGGCTGCGGAATTGCTGAAAACGATGATGAAAATAAGCGGATGCGGACATCAGTTTGCCCCTCCCGCGAAGCCAACATACGGTCTTCCGGGGACGGTGAACAAGAAACAGTGGGATAACGGCAAGATAACAGGCATGACTCTACTCCTTCGCCTTTCAGGCGTGCTGAGTAGGAGTCATCAGCTTCTCTGGAAAAATCAGAGCAGCGGTTCGGCCACCATGGCCCGGCAGAAATCCATTACCGTTGTACTTTCCATACAGAAACAGGCCCGCCGCTGTCAACGGGCAGCAGCCGTCACACCGCCCGGGCAATCATCTCGATCGGCGCAAGCAGGCCGCCCTCGACCGACACGTTGACGTTGCTCATGCGCTCACCGGCCCGCGGACCCATCAGCGTGCGGACACTCTGGTCTCGCACCTCGCCAGCCGCAGCGGCCCTGGCGCGCGCTTCATGCGCCAGCCGGATTACAAGAGCACTGCGGTCCTGCTCAAGCTCAACCGCGAAACCGGCTTCATCAAGCAGATGGCGATAGATATCGGGGCTGCGGACGAAGCTCGTCTCCTGCTCCATAGCCCAGGGCATGGGAAACGGGAGCGTTCCCTCCCGCATCTGCATGATTTCATAGAGGCCGAAACGCCCGCCCGGCTTGAGAATACGCCTGATCTCCCAAAACAGTCTCGTCTTGTCCTCGATATTCATCCCGACATGAATGAGCGTCGCCCGATCGAAGCTGCCGCTCTCGAAGGGCAATGCCAAGGCGCTCCCCTGCCGAAAGGAGACTTGGTCCGCGAGACCGCAGCGAGCCGTCAGCGAATTGGCGACCTGAACGAATTCTTCGGTGAGATCGATGCCAGATACGATGCATCCGTAGGAATCGGCAAAATGGCGGGCAGGCCCGCCGAGCCCGGAGCCGATATCGGCGAGGCGCAGGCCGGCGGAAAGATCCAGATCCCTCGCGAAATCCACCGTCGCCGCATGTCGCCCCAGATGGAATTCATCGACATCGGCCAGGTCGCGGATGCGCAAGTTGTCGACATCCTTGCCGTCGGCCGCAAGGCTTTGCAGGATCGCCGCTTCCAGCGATCCGTGCGTATAGTGGCTGGCCACTTTTTCCTCGGTAGACATGCGTGCACTCCCAAGGCCTTGTCTGAAGGCTGACTGTGATGTCAGACCTTCAGTTCGCGCCGTTCAACTTCAGTCACCATGGCAAGATCCAGCACGCGCTGCAAGTTGGCTGCGTGACGGAAGCTCGGATCCTGGCTGCTGCCCGCCATGACAGCATCAGCGAAGCGCTGATAGTTGGTCGGAACCGGCGGTACTTCAAGCACCCTCCACGTCGCCGTTTCCGTATCATCGCCCAGGCAACCACGCAGTTCGGAACCGTTCGGGCTATGGGACACTTCCAGGCCGCCGCGCTCGCCATAGATGCGGAGCTTCAGCTCGTTCAAATGTCCTGTCGCCCAGCGGCTTGCATGCACGACGCCAAGCGCGCCGTTGGCGAAATCCACCGACATCGAGAAGCTGTCGTTTGCATCGAGCGTATATTCGCCGATACGCTCGCCGGGAGCCTTCGCGAAGGTCTTGAGACGAGCAAAAACGTGATCGATATCGGTCGCGGCGCCATAGGCGGCGAAGTCGAGGATATGGATGCCGATATCGCCGAGAACGCCGTTCGAGCCATGACCGGTCGACAGGCGCCAAAGCCACTTGGACTCGCTGCGCCAGTCGCCCCAGGCCTTTGAGACGAGCCAGCTCTGCAGGTAGGACGCCTCCACGTGCTTGACCGTGCCGATCTCCCCCGAAATCACCATCTCGCGCGCCTTCTGCAGCTGCGCGACATTGCGATAGGTCAGGTTGACCATGTTGACGACCCCTGCCCTTTCGGCAGCTTCCGTCATCTCGAGCGCCTTTTCGTAATTCTCCGCAAGCGGCTTTTCGCAGAGAACATGCTTGCCGGCGGCAAGCAGCGGCAGGGTCGTCGGGTGGTGCGCCTTGTCCGGCGTGACGTTGGTCGCCGCATCGAACTCGCCCCAGGTGAGCGCCTCGTCGAGCGACGAGAAGCGCTTCTTGATATCGAACGTGTCGCAGAAGGCGGTGAGCCTCGTCGCATCCGTATCGACGGCGCCGATGATTTCGACGCCAGGAATGCGGGCGAAATGCTCCACATGGTTCTTCGCCATGCCGCCCGTGCCAACTACTATGAGACGCATCTGATACCTCAGCGATAACCGGCTTCGCCGGCCTGGTGCAGTTTCGGGCCGCGTTCGACGATCGGCTCCAGTGCCTTTTCGACCGGCACGTTCGGCGCATCATGGATGCTAGCCTGAGTGCCGAGCGGGTTGTGAGCCCACTTCACGGAATTGATCAGAACCTTCTGAACGGTACCGTTGTGATAGGTCGGATAGGTCTCGTGGCCTGGACGGAAATAGAAGATGTTGCCGGCGCCGCGGCGCCAGGTCATGCCCGAGCGGAAGACTTCACCGCCCTGGAACCAGGAGATGAACACGGTTTCCAGCGGCTCCGGAACGGAGAACTGCTCACCGTACATTTCCTCATTCTCAAGCTCAAAATGTTCGCCGAGGCCGGCTGCGATCGGGTGGCGGGGATTGATGACCCAGAGGCGCTCGCGCTCGCCGGCTTCGCGCCACTTCAGCGCACAGGGCGTCCCCATCAGGCGCTTGAAGACCTTGGAAAAATGGCCCGAATGCAGGACGATCAGGCCCATGCCTTCCCACACGCGCTTTGCCACGCGCTCGACGATTTCGTCCTTGACGGCGCCATGGTCCTTGTGCCCCCACCACAACAGGACATCGGTATCCTTCAGACGGGCTTCGCTGAGACCGTGCTCCGGCTCCTGCAGCGTTGCCGTGGTCGCCTCGATACCCGCATCGGCATTGAGTGCCTTGGCGATGGTGTTGTGCATGCCTTCCGGATAGATCTCGGCGACGACCTTGTTTGTTTGTTCATGAATGTTCTCGCCCCAAACGACGGCACGAATAGTCATTACGGCACTCCTCTTATACCATTGAAATTGAATGGGTTACGCGATCCAAAGCGCTTTGGGAAAGCGCCGTACTTCAAGCCTCCATCAGCCCGTTCGGGGCAAGAGATAAAGCCTCCCCGAGAATTTGACAAAGGCAAAAACGACCATAGACAACACCTGTGTTTTCAGTGCGACACGGATTTTGAAAAGAGATTGACGACGAGCACGCCGGCAATGATCAGACCCAGGCCGATGACGGCAGCAAGGTCGAGTTTCTGGCGGAAAAGCACGACCCCCACCATCGAAATCAGCACGATGCCGAGCGCGCTCCAGATAGCATAGGCGATACCCACCGGGATGACCCGCAACGTCACTGAAAGACAATAGAAGGCGGCCGTATAGCAGATCACCAAAACCACTGTCGGGCCGAGGCGGGTGAACTGCTGCGACATCTGCAACGCCGTCGTGCCGATCACTTCCAGCACGATCGCGACCAGCAGCATTGCATAGACCGATGCGTTCGCCATTCCATTGTCTCCGATAAGTTAGAGCTGTGTCAGCTCGATCAGCCGGTCGATCAGCCTTTGGCGGGCGCTTTCGTCCAACTCGTGGCTGCCGAGCAGGTCGGCAAGCCATATCCCGTCGGCCGCCAATCTGACGATTGCCGCATCCACCGAGGAGTCCGTACCGACATATTCCTCGCTGCGCTCGCGCACCCACTCGTGCCACCGCTGCCGCAATTGCGGTTCGGTGAGCAGCACCATCGTCACCTGCGCCCAATCCTTGGCGCCCTGCGGCTGGTCCCGCAGCGCCAGACAGGCATGCAGATAAGCGCGGGTAAAGCGGCCATGCGGCAGCGGATCGGCGCGCATCGCTTCCTCGATCGCAGCGTCCAGCCGCTCCAGCAGGCTGTCGAATAGCGCTTCCAGCAGCATGTGCTTGCTGGGGAAGTGATGCAGTAATCCACCCTTGCTGACACCGGAGGCGCCGGAAACGGCATCCAGCGTCACCGCCGTCATCCCCTTTTCGGAAGCAAGCCGCGCCGCGACCTCCAGCAACTGCTGGCGGACGAACAAAGGCTGCTTCTTTCTATGGTGCGCAGTGGACATGGTGGCATAACATACCAGTTGGACGGTTTCGTCAACGACCTACTTGATCGCCTCTGAAGCTTATCGAAAATGGCTGATCTTTGTGTCCTCCCTCCTTAGTTTACGGAATGATGGGCGGCATCGTTCTCGTCGAAGATGCTGACCTTCGTTGCATCGACAGTGAAGGCGATCGGCGAGCCGGTCGTGATCGTCGTCATGCCGGGATCCGTGCCGATGATCTTCGAACCATCCTTGAGCCGGACGTGAACGAGCGAACGGTCGCCCAAACGTTCGATGGTCTCGACCTGACCACCGATATCACCCTTCTCCGCCGCCGTAACGACCAGATGCTCCGGGCGGATGCCGAGCGTCAGTCCGGAATTCGCAAGGCCATTGAGCGCAACCGCCGTTTTGATGACAGAGCCATCCGGCAGCGTTGCCGTCGCCAGCCCGCCTGCCTCGCCAACACCAGCTATGTTGATAAAGTTCATACCGGGTGAGCCGACGAACTGGGCGACGTACCGGGTCGCAGGGCGCGTATAGATCTCGACGGGTGTAGCCACTTGCTCGATCTTCTTGTTGTTCAAGAGCACGATACGGTCGGCAAGCGTCATCGCCTCCACTTGGTCATGGGTGACGAAGACCATGGTCGCACCCAGCCGCTCGTGAAGCTGCGCCAGCTCGACGCGCGTGCGGGTGCGCAGGCCGGCATCGAGGTTGGAGAGCGGCTCGTCGAAAAGGAAGACGTCGGGCTCTCGCACGATGGCGCGGCCGATCGCGACACGCTGGCGCTGACCGCCGGAGAGAGCCGAAGGTTTGCGATCCAAGAGATGTGGCATTTCGAGGATCTTTGCGGCTTCTTCGATGCGCCTGGCAATCTCGTGCTTGGGTGTTTTGATATTTTTCAGGCCGAAGGACATGTTGTCGCGAACCGTCATGTGCGGATAGAGCGCGTAGGACTGAAAGACCATCGACACGCCGCGCTCGCCGGGGGGCAGTTGGTCGACCCGCTTTCCGCCTATCCAGATCTCGCCGCTGGTGATCGTCTCGAGACCCGCAATCATGCGCAGCAGGGTCGACTTGCCGCAGCCAGAGCCGCCGAGAAAGACGACGAACTCGCCGCGCTCGATCGTCAGATCGATGTCGTTCAGAACCTGCACGGCACCGAAATGCTTGGTGAGGGATTTGATATTGATACCTGCCACTTTACGCCTCCTGCGGAAAAATCGAATTCATCGAACTTGCCATTCATCGCGCCCCGCCCGGCGGCTTTCGCCGAACGAGGCTTCCGCATTGGTTATTTGACGGCACCAACCGCGACACCGCGCGTCAGGGTCCGTTGGAAAATAAGGAAGAAGATAATCGTCGGCGTTATGCCGAGCAGAGAAGCTGCAGCAATCGCGGTCGGATCCTGTGTATTGGCACCTGTCAGCACGCCCATGGCAACCGAGATGGTTTGATTGTTGTTGGAAACCAGAAACACAAGCGGGATGAGGAATTCGTTCCAAGTCCAAATGAAGAAGAAGGTCGCCAGCACCGCGAGCGTCGGGCGCAGCACCGGCACGATCACCATCCAGAGGATCTGCCAGCGGCTGGCATTGTCGATCTGTGCCGCCTCGATGATCTCGCGCGGAAAGGTCGCCAGCACCGAAGACAAAAGATAGGTCCCGAATGCCGTATGCAGCACGCCGATGATCAGGATAACCGACAGCATCGAGTCGAACAGGCCGACCTGCTTCGACATATAGTAGAGCGGATAGACCAAAGCCTCCTGCGGCGCCATGATGGATATCAGCAACAATACGAGAAGACCTTGGCCGCCGCGCACCCGGCCTATGCCGATGGCATAGGCATTCAGCAAGCTGAGAACGACGGCCAGAATTGCGGTGCATCCGCTGATGAGAATGCTGTTGAAGAGCTTGCGGGGGAAATCGACAGTGGCCCAGAAGTTTTTGAGCGCCGTCAGATCGAAGCTGTGCGGAAGAGCAAGCGGACCATTGGCGGCATAGTCGGAGGGCGTCTTGATAGCGTTGACTGCCGCGAGAAAGAACGGAAACAGCGTGCCTGCAAGGAAAACCAGCAGGATGCCCAGAACGACCCAGCGGCCGAAACCCCTTCTTGCGCGATGTTCCGTCGAAACGATGTGTGTGGAAATCGAGGATGCCGTTGCCATCTCAATGCCCTCCTTCGGCCTGCTTCGACTGCATACGCAGGAAGAGGATGCCGAGTATGATGGTCATGACCGTCTGCAGCGTCGCGATGGCTGCCGCGTATCCGACGCGGTTTGTCGTGAAGAAATGATAGTATGACAGATAGGATGGGACCGTCGTTGCATTGTCCGGTCCGCCCGACGTCAGAACATAGATCGGCGCGAAGACCTTGAGCGCCGCAATCAGCGTCGTCAGCGCGACGACGAAAATTTCGGGCATCAGCATCGGAATGGTGATGGCACGGAAACGCGCGAACCAGCTCGCATTGTCGAGCTCGGCGGCCTCGTACAGCGAAGGATCGACGCGTGCCAGTCCGGACATGAACACGACCAGGCAATAGCCCACCTGCACCCAAACGATGACGGCCGAAACCGCCCACAAAGCATAGGTGGCATCCCCCAGCCAGTTCTTCGCCATGAAATCGAGGCCGATCGCCTTCAGCACCGCATTGATGATGCCGATGGGGTTGAGAATCCAGGCCCACAGCACGCCGGCGGCTGTCAGCGGCAGGATCTGCGGCAGGTAGAAGCCTGCGCGAAAGAAGCTCGACCACGTCTGGCTGAATTGCGCACTGATATAGTCGAATAGCACCGCCGCCAGCACCAGCCCTAATATGATGGGCACGATCGTCATCGAGATGATGAACAGCAGCGTATGCTGGATGGAACCCCAGAAAGCCGCATCGTGAAGCAGCCGCTGATAATTCTCAAAGCCAACATATCGCGGCGGAATGACGCCGCCCTTCCATGTCGTGAAGCTGATGACGAAATTGGCAATCAGCGGAACGAGCACAACGAGAAAAAACCCGAGCACGCCGGGGATCATGTAGAAATAGTACCCCGCCCTGCCGGCGCTCTTCGACTTATCCATCGAAATCCTCCAGTCCGATACGGCAAGGCGGCATCAAAGCCGTCTTGCCGTTGTGATTGTCGCCGATGGTGTTACTGCGCTGCCTGCACGTCGTCGTAGGCCTTCTTCAGGCGCGCCGCGAACTGATCAGGCGTGGTCGAACCGTTGACAAGACCCGTGGTCGCCTGGATCAGCAGTTCGTAGTAACCAGGCACCGGCCAGTCCGGGTAGAAGCCGAGGCCGCCCTTGCTGGAGATCTGGTTGAAGAGCTCGACGTTGCGCTTGCCGACTTCGTCGGTGACTGAGGCCGGATCGGCGGCGATGGCAACACCACCGAGATTGGCCTGCTGGTTCTGGTTTTCCTTGCTCAGAACAAGATCGATGAACTCGTAGGAGAGTTCCTTGTTCTTCGCGCTCTTCGGCACCATGAACAGGTTCCCGGTCGAACCCACGCTGTACTTCGTGGTCGGGAAGATGAACTGGCTCCACTTGAAGGTCTTGATCGAGCTCGCGAAGTTGCCGTTGTTCCAGGTGCCGCTGACAAACATCGGAGCTGTGCCCGACGAGAAGAGATTGTCAGCGCCGCCGGTACCCTTAAGGCCCGTCGAATCCTTCGAAATATAACCCTTGCTCACCCAGTCGGCGATCTTCTGGGCGGCGAACAGGAAGGGTTTGGTATCAAGCGGTGCCTTCAGCCCCTGATAATTCTTGACCCAGGTATCGTCAGCCTGCGTCAGAGCAAGCGTATAGACCAGGTGCTGTGCGTTGGAATCCACCGTGCCATAGGCAAGCGGCGTAATGCCCTTCTTCTTGAAAGTGTCGAGCGCAGCTTCGAATTCGTCCAGCGTGGTCGGCACTTTCACGCCATTGGCCTGGAACATGTCGATATTGTAGAAAACCGAAACGAACTCGCCATAGACGGGAATACCGATAATCGGACCGGAACCGTAGATGCCGTTGCCATCGTATTTGCTGAGCTGGCTATTCGTTTCGTTGAGGATCTTGTCCCATCCGCGCGATTTGAATTGATCGTCGAGCGGTGTCAGCAGGCCCTGCGAGGCGACGAGGCCAGCCGTGGCATTGCCCTTGTTATATTCCAGAACATCCGGGGCCTGATCCGAATTGAGGATGAGGCTGCCTGCCTTCTGCAATTGCTCGAAAGTCTTCTGCTCGAAATTGATCGTAACATCAGGATGCTTGGCTTTCAGCTCTTCGAGCGCCTTGGTCCATGCCTTGGCCTGCGAAGTATCCGGCAGTTCGAACCACCAGACGTTAAATGTCTTGCTCTGCGCTTGCGCCACACCGGCTGCAAGCAGAAGCGACATGCCGGCGGAGATCGCCAGCTTCGAAAAAATATTCATACATTCTCCTCCACCATGCGAACCGTGACGGTATCTGTCCGATGACATGGCCCGCGCTGCCATCGGCGTTTTCCTCTCACCTGCGCCAAGCGCCCGCCTGTCCCATGGGGCAAGGTGCGGACGCTCGGGTTCCTCCGTTCGGGTATCCGTCATGCCCTAAGCGTCGATCACTCAGGGCATTTCATTAACGCACAACTTGCCTCCTAAATCGATGCAGTTCTGCAAATGCATGCGTTACTCGACGAAGTCCCCACCCCGGCTTGCCTTGAGATAGTTCAGGCCATGAACCTGGCCAGTCATTTCGAGTGCATCGCGATAGACCGGGTCATGCCAGCCCTCGATGTCGATGGAGCCGGACCAGCCGGCCAAGCGCAATTCGGAGATGATGTCGGTCCAGTTGCTGTCGCCGAAGCCCGGCGTGCGCATGAAGACGAACTTCTCCTTGCCGAAGATACCGTGCTCCTTGATGACATCCCAGCGGATCGTCGCATCCTTGCCGTGGACGTGGAAAATCTTTTTCGCCCATTTGCGGATCTGCGGCAGCGGCTCGATCAGATAGACCATCTGATGGCACGGCTCCCATTCCAGGCCGAGATTGTCATCCGGAGTTTCATTGAACATCAGCTCCCACGCATCGGGGTTATGCGCGATGTTCCAATCGCCGGTCGCCCAATTGCCGTCCATGGCGCAATTTTCGAAGGCGATCTTGATGCCCTTGTCGGCCGCACGCTTGGCAAGCTCACTCCAGATCTGCTTGTAACGCGGCAGGCTGTCTGTGAGCGGCTGGTTGCGGATACGGCCGGTGAAGCCGGCAACGCAGGTCGCGCCGAAATGATGGGCATTGTCGATGCAATCCTTCCAGCCCTGCAACGTCTGCAGGTCCATCTCGCGCTCTTCGAGCGGATTGCCGAACATGCCGAGGGTAGAGATCGTGATGTCGCGATCGCCGATGGCCTCGCGGCAGCGCTTACCGAGTTCCGCAAGGTTCTGACCGTTGGTGCTCTGCCAGAAGAAGGGCTCGAAGCTCTCGAAGCCAAGATCGACGATCTTGGCGATGTTCTGGGCAGCATCCTCGTTCGTCGCCCTGATCATCGTGCCGATGCGGATGGCCTTTGCCGGATTTGTCATGATGTCATTGTCCTTGTGCTGAAATGTCGACGCGCCGGCCGGTCTTGGCGCTCTCAATGGCGCCTAGAACCATGGCAAGGCTGCGAATATTGTCAGAGCTCGCCGTCTCGGGCGGCTTGCCGGTTTTGATCGCTTCAATGAAGGAGGCGATGACGCTCGCGTGGCCATGCGTCTCCTCTTCGTGCTTCGGTCCGGGAACCTCGATCGGCGTGAAACCATGCAGCAGCCCCGGCTCGTTGCCGGCAACATCAGCCTCGAAATTGTCCTCGCCGTCCCAGGTCAGCATGCCCTTGCTGCCGGTGAGCCGCCACTCACTTTCCCAGCTCGTGCGACGACCCTCGGCGCACCAGGAACCGCGATAGCTGAAGACGACATCATCGGAAAAGTCGAAGAGCGCATGGGCCGATGCACCATGCTTGTACCAAGAGCCCACCGGGTTCTTTTCAAGGCAATAGACCGAAAGCGGCACCTTGCCGGACACGAAGCGGGCGGCATCGAATGTGTGGATTGCCATGTCGAGCAACAGCACATTGTCCATCTCCTCGCGGAAGCCGCCGAAATGTGGACCGAGGAAGAAATCGCAATGGACGCCCGTCAGCTCACCGATTGCCCCCTCCTCCACGAAACGTCGCAGACGACGGATGCCGGAGATGAAGCGGCGGTTCTGGATGATGGCATGGACTTTACCCGCAGCTGCCGCGAGGTTGATCAAGGCAGCCCCCTCGGCGAGCGACGTCGCCATCGGCTTCTCGCTCAACACATGGCAGCCGGCCTTCAATGCCGTCGAAACCACGCCAAAGCGTGCAGCCGGAATGACGATATCGAAGACCAGATCCGCCTTGGTGATCGCAATGACCTCAGCGAGATCGGAGCCGATGACGGCACCATCCAGGGAGAATTCTTTCGCAAGGCTTTCGGCGGTCGCTCGATTGAGATCGACCAGACCGACAATCTGAATGGATTCGGCAAGCGCCGGCGTCGAGGCGATGGCCCTGAGCCAGCCCTTGGACATAGCTCCGCACCCGCACAAAATGGCATTAAATTTCACGATGTCCTCCTGCGGGCGGTGCGTAACCCCTCATGACACGCGCTCCGTAAACGTTTACGATACTATGCGAAAAGATTTTCCTGTGTCAATAGAGGAGGACAGCGGAAAATGGAGCAGGGAGGAAAACCGCGGCCGATGAAGGGAATTCGTCAGCTTGCCGAGCATCTCGATATCTCGATCGGCACAGTATCACGCGCATTGAACGGCAAGCCTGATGTCAACGAGGAGACCCGCAAGCGCGTGCTCGCCGCTGCCGAGCAGCTCGGCTATGTCGCCAACCAGTCCGGCCGCAGCCTGCGGCAGGGCACGACCAATGTCATCGGTCTGATGATCCAGTCCAGCCGGGAAACGGTTGAAAACAGCGACAATTTCTTCCTGACGGTAACGGGCGGGCTGCAGAGCGTGTTCTCCCGCTACAAGCTCGATCTCATCATGCTGCCCTGCCCGCATGACGAGGACCCTTATGAATATCTGAAGCGCATGGTGGCGAGACGGATCGTGGATGCGCTCATCATCTCGGAGACGCAGCGCGTCGACAAGCGCTTCGACCTGCTTGCCAAGGCCAAAATCCCTTTCGCAGCGCTTGGCCGCAGCCTGTCAGGCACGCAGCACCCCTGGGCCGACCTCGATTTTGACGGCGTCGCCAATGCCGCCGTCGACCGGCTCGTTGCGCATGGACATCGCCGCATCGCGGTCAGCGCACCCTCAAGCGACATCAATCTCGGCTTCATCTTCGTTGACGGCTATCGCCGGGCGCTGGAGCGGCATGGCATCGCCTATGATCCCGCCCTCGTCATTCGTGCGAAATCGAGCGAACAAGGCGGTTATCAGGTTGCCGACGAGTTACTGGCCCTCGAAAACGGGCCGACGGCCGTGATCCTGATCTATGAATTGATGGCGATCGGCTTCTATCGGCGCGTGATGGAAGCTGGCATCATCCCTGGGCGCGATATAGCGGTCGTCAGCTTCCGCGAGGCGCCGCGCGCCAAATTCCTTCAGCCGGCGCTGACCTGCTTCCGCACGTCCGTACACGATCTTGGCGTCGAATTGGCGGAAATCCTGCTTTCCAGCATGCCCGCCTACAGCCACGAGTATCCAAGAAAGGCGCGTCAGACCGTTTGGCCGCTCGAGCTCATCCCTGGGGAAAGCGATGCTTTCCAGCTGACTGCCAAAAAATAGTAGCGCCGAAACGCCGCACCGGCCGCTTGGACAGTTGCGGCAGCGCTCCTGAGTTGCCATCTAGAACATCGCAAACAGGGGCCTGGGCTTGAGCGAAGAAACCATCACACTCTACGAAGCCATCGGCGGCGACCGAACTGTGCGGGCGCTGACATCACGCTTTTACGAATTGATGGATACGCTGCCGGAGGCCGCAAATTGCCGCGCCGTGCACCCGCCGAGCCTCGAAGGCTCGCAGGAGAAATTCTACGAATATCTGACCGGCTATCTCGGCGGGCCGCAGCTCTACATCGAAAAGCGCGGCCACCCGCGCCTGCGCAGCCGGCATTTTGTCGCCGCCATTGGTCCAAAGGAGCGCGACGAATGGCTGCTGTGCTTCCGCCGCGCCATGGACGAGACCATCGAAAACGAAAAGCTGCGGGCCGTCATCTGGGAGCCGGTCGAGCGTCTGGCCTTTCATATGCAGAACAGGGAATGAGGAAAACATGAGCATCGGCGCCATAATCCGTCCGGTCACCCTGTTTATCGCCGGCATCCTCGGGGGCGGCGGTGTTGCGCTGGCCGCAGCCGCAACTCATGGCGGCGACACGCATTTCCTCGGCGCAGCCTCCACTATGAGCCTCGCCCACGCCCCTGCCCTCCTGGCGCTTTATGCCGGTTATGACCGTATCCGCACAGCGCCTATTGCTGCAATCTTGCTCGGATTGGGAACGCTGATCTTTGCCGGTGATCTCATCAACAGGCATTTCGGCGGCGGCTCGCTCTTTCCCATGGCCGCTCCGACGGGCGGAATGGGCATGATTGCCGGCTGGGCGGCGATAGCGCTCGGCGCCTTTTTCAGAACCGGTACGGCCAAGGCCTGAGAGAAAACTATTTTACCAGGGTAAGGGACGCTGCTTCAAATCCCCGGAACGACAGCGAAGCCTTCGAATTGCGGCGGCCCCCAATAGAGCCGCTTGTTCTCGCCGGCATTGCGATGCGCCATGCGAAAATGCTCGGATTTCGTCCAGTTGATGAAATCATCTTCGCTGTGCCAGGTCGTGTGCGAGGAAAACAGCGTATAGCCCTCCTCCACGCTCGATTTTCCGCGCAGAAGGCGGAATTCGAGAAAACCCGGCACGTCCGATAGGCGGGAATCGCGCCCTCTCCAAACCTCTTCGAATTCGCCCTCCAAACCGATGACGACCTTGAAGCGGTTCATGGCGATATACATGGCAACCTCGTTCGACGATCAGACCTTCTTGCGACGGGCGACAGTCTTATCCGCGTCGGGCGCAAAGGCAACGACATTTGCGCCATTGCGGCTCGCTGCGTCGAGCGGTTGCTCCGGCGCCTCTCCCGGCTGCCGCGTCTTCCAGGCGGGAAATGTCGCGACATTGGCGGCCCGCCGTTGGTCATTGGCGCGGCGCATCAGCAATTCATAGAGTTCGGGCACAAGCCCATCACCATTCTGTGCGGCCAGCTTGTGCAGGCCGATCAGCGCAAACCCGTCAGGGCCATTATCGATCATCTTGAAGCGTCTCGTTCTTTCATGGTCTGCAGCGCCCGCTCGAGGCTGGATTTGCTGCCATTGCGCAAGGGAATGAACGCCTTGCCAAACTTCTTGCAGCCCGTTTTCACGCGCAGGCAGGCGTCATGGCTGATGCAATCGATCGGGCAGAACACACAGTCGACCGATGGCAGCACGGTGTCGATGCGCGAAACCGCCTCGCGCAGGCCGCCATCGTGATGGATCAGTTCGGCGCCGAAATTGCTGGCGATCTGCCGCAGATGCGCCACCTGACAATCGCGGCCGCCGACATAGAGGAAGCTGCGTCCATCGAGAGTGGATTTCCCGGGAGCCTGCGCCGTTGTCTGCACTTCGCGGCTCTCGCGACCAGAACCCCTCTTCCCCTTACGCGCCATACATCACCCGTTTGCTGGTTGCTCTTCCACGCTCGATTCCACCGAGCGTGAGGCGACCTTAATAAACATGAGTTTTGTAGTAAAGTATAAAGTTGAGAGTTTTCATCATATTTTAGGCGAGAGAAGCAGCTATTATCGCCCTCCAACCTGAACCGCCTGCGTGAACGGCCAAGTCGGCTTACCCCATTCGGAAGGCAGAGAGGGAAATGGGGCGGCCTTCCGCACTTGCTCGATCACAGCCTGATCCAAGCCAGAATCTCCGGAACTGCGCGCCACGGAAAGAGACCGAAGTTCGCCGTTCGAACCAATCGTCAAACGCACGACGAGTGTCAGGCCCTTTTCATACTTCGACGGTACGCGTTGCACGTAGCGTTTAATGCGGGCCTGCACTTTGCCGGTATAATTCGCAATTGCCGCATCGCCAGAGCCTGTCTTACGCGCATTCAACTGAGAATTTTGATCGGATTGCGCTGCCTCGGTGCCATCGGCGGACCCCCGCTTGGAATCCTGCTCGCTCTCACCGCGCGATCCAGACTTCACCTTCGCGACTTTTGCGACCGGCTTCTTCACTTCCTTCGGCCGTTCAACTGGCTTCGGCTTCTCCACCGGCGTCACAACTTCAAGCGGAGGCTCTGTCGGCTGAGCTTCGGCATCCTGACTATCGACAGGCTGCACCGGTTCGGCAGGCTGGATCACCGTCGTCTCGGCCGGCACCTGCGTCGCCAAAATCTGCGGCTGCTCAGGCGCGATTGCGGTGGGCTGGGTCTGCTCCACGGGCTCAACCCTTTGAAGCTGCTGCGTCTCTACTGTCTGCGGTTGAACGACATCCGGTTGGGGCGGTTGCGCCTGTTCCGGCGTGACTTCAGTCGGCTGCACCGTCTGCGGCTGCACGGCCTCGGCGGTCACCTGCTCCGGCTCCGTCTGCGGGTTTTCCTCGCCCGTAGCCATCTGATCGGCATCGGAATTGCCGATCATGATGACACTGACGGTATCGCCCGCCTCCTCCTGCGCTTCTTCCGGCGTGGCAACGAAGGTAAACAACAGCGCAATAACGATGGCGGCATGGAACAGGCAGGATCCCACGCCGGAGAAAAGCAGCGACGTCTTGCGCCCAGAAGCCGTTTCTCGCGCCCTCTCAGGCAGCGCGTCCATCGGCAGATGCTCCGCCGCCTCATCTGGGGCGGCATCGCTCGGATGGTCTGGATAGGAGCTGATTTGCGTAAAGCGGCTGTAATGCACCACAGCCTCGCCGGCCGGCGGTCGCGGCACACCCTCGAGGCCGGTCAGTTCGTGGCCGGGCAACACACTCGGATAGTTGTCATTCAAGCCGCCATTGGCGCGGCGCTCCATGGAAACTTTCGCCGAGCGTATTGCCATGGCTTCAGCCCTCGAAGGGAACTGCGGTCTGCGAGCGGGTCGTCAATGCGGCCTTGCATTCGCCGGCGGCCGGGCCGTCACAGACCGGCGTGTCGTTGATGATGATGCGCGAGACCGTTTCGCATTTGACGCCCGGCATATCGAATTGCCGCACCCGCTTCTTGCCGAGCGGCAGATCGCGGAAATCAAGCACCGTAACGCGGTCGACGGCATTCTTGTCGTTGAAGAAGGCAAGCTCGAACGAGATCTTGTTGATCGGCGCTGCCATATCGTTTTCGGCAACGAAGGTCATCAGGCATCCCTTCTGCGAGGGAGCCAATGCATTGAGTTCGACGGTGAGCTTGTGCGCAGCCGATGCGAGTGCCGCGGAATTCGCATCCTGAGCGAAAGCAGAAACAGAAGATGCCGCAGCAAACAGCCCCGAGGCGGCGAGCGCCAAGATCGTTTTCGTCAGCATCGGCATGTCTCCTGTATGTGCTTGACGCCGCCCGCCCGACCAGCGCGGCCTTGGCGTGTATCGTCTAAAATTTAAACTTGACTCTATAGGTATCCTATTGTGTGTTTATGAAACCATGAGTAAGAGAGTCAAGATAAATTTGGCCGCACAACGGTTCGGCCCCAGATGAATTTCAGGCAAAACTAAACAGGATGATTGCTGAGAAGACCCCTACGCCGCCGGTGCAATGCATGGCCGCACCACAGATACGAATTGTCGAGAGCACGGATATTTTCCGGGGCCAGACCGAAATCATGATCAAGCATGAAGGCGTCATCTACCGCATGAAGATTACGCGCCAAGGCAAACTCATACTCAACAAATAGGCATGACAGATGAATAAGACGAGCCGCCCGACTCCCGCCGAAATTCGCGCTTTCCGCGCCGAGAACCCGAAGATGCGCGAGCGCGACATCGCTGCCCGCCTCGATATTTCCGAAGCGGCGCTGGTTGCGGCCGAAGTCGGTATTTCGGCCATTCGTATCGACGCCAGCGTCGAGCGTTTTCTCGAGCGGATCGCCTCGCTTGGCGAGATCATGGCCCTGTCGCGCAACGAAAGCGCCGTGCACGAAAAGATCGGCGTTTATGAGAACATGAAATTCGGCGCACAGGCGGCGATCGTGCTTGGCGACAACATCGACCTGCGCATCTTCCCGAAGCGCTGGGTGCATGGCTTCGCCGTCACCAAGACAGATGGCGACCAGAAGAGGCTGAGCCTGCAATTCTTCGACAAGGCCGGTGATGCCGTCCACAAGGTACATCTGCGCCCCGATTCGAATGTCGAGGCTTATCACGCGATGGTCGCCGAGCTGCGCATCGAAGACCAGTCGCAGGAATTCGCCGAGGATCGTTCAGGTTACGACAATGGCGCGACGGACGGCGATGTCAGCCGCGACGAGCTGCGCGACCATTGGAGCCGCATGACCGATACGCACGAATTCTTCGGCATGCTGAAAAAGCTGAAGATCGGCCGCCAGGACGCGATCCGCACCGTCGGCGATGATTACGCATGGAAACTGGATGCCGGTGCCGTCACTGAAATGATGCATGCCTGCGTGCGCGAGGGCCTGCCGATCATGTGCTTCGTCGCCAACGAAGGCACCGTGCAGATCCATTCCGGCCCGATCTACAACGTGCAGACTATGGGTCCCTGGATCAACGTCATGGACCCGACCTTCCATCTGCATCTGCGTCAGGACCACATCGCCGAGGCATGGGTCGTGCGCAAGCCGACCAAGGACGGCCACGTCACCTCGCTCGAGGCCTATAATGCCAAGGGCGAGATGATCATTCAGTTCTTCGGCAAGCGGAAGGAAGGCTTCGATGAGCGCCGCAATTGGCGCGCTATCCTGGAAAACCTGACGAGATCGGGCGCCAGCGTCGCCGCATAAGAGATGCTCATGACGATGTTTAAGAACTTGAAGCACATCAGGCCGTGGGAAATCGCCCTGACCATGGTGGTGATGGCCCTGCCGCTCGTGCCGGCCAACCCGATCGCCGGGCTCGGCAGCTTCGTGCGGCAAGCACACGCTGCCGAGGCGGCACCGAAGATCGATACCTCGCGCCTCGTCTCAATCGGCGGCGATGTCACGGAAATCGTCTATGCGCTCGGCGAGGAGAAGCGGCTCATCGCGCGCGATTCCACCAGCCTTTATCCCACGGAAGCGACCAAACTTCCCGATGTCGGCTATATGCGCGCTTTATCGCCGGAAGGCATTCTGGCCGTCAATCCCACAGCCATCATTGCGGTGGAAGGTTCCGGCCCGCCGGAAGCCTTGGCCGTGCTGCGCAATGCCAGCTTGCCCTTCGAGACCGTACCGCAGACCTACGATCGCGACGGCATCCTGAAGAAGATCGAAGTCGTTGGCGCGCTGCTTGGCGTGCCGGACAAGGCCAAGACCCTGGAAGATAAGGTCGCCGCCGATCTCGATGCCGCGATCAACGATTCCGCCAAGCGCCCGGGGGCCGAGCGCAAGCGCGTCCTCTTCGTGCTCAGCAACCAGAACGGCAAGATCATGGCGTCGGGCAGCGACACGGCCGCCGACGGCATCATCAAGCTGACCGGCGCCATCAATGCGATCAACGGCTTCTCCGGCTACAAGTCGGTGACGGACGAAGCGATCATCGAAGCCAAGCCTGACGTCATCCTGATCATGGATCGCGAGGGCCCGCTGTCGATGTCGAACGAGGATCTTCTGAAGCAACCGGCTATTTCTTTGACGCCAGCCGCGAGCCACAAGGCAGTCGTGCGCATGGACGGCCTGCATTTGCTCGGTTTCGGACCACGCACGGCCAGCGCCATCCGCGAGCTGAATGCGGCGATCTACGGAGGCTGACGTGGCATTCAACGATGCCATGGCTGGATTGAAGCAGATGTCGCAAGCCACGGCACACCGCCACCAAGGGGATCGCACCGCACTTGCGATCCTCGTCATCGCCGGCTTGGTCATGGTTTCGGCCGTTGCTTTTCTGTTTTCGATCACGACAGGCGCGTCGAATGCTTCGGTCATCGACCTAATAGCGAACATGCTGAGCGGCGGCGCGGAAAGTACGCTCAGCATCCGCGACCGCATCGTCATTTTCGATATCCGCGTGCCTCGCGCCGTCCTCGGCTTCCTGATCGGCGGCGGGCTGGCGGTTTCGGGTGCAGTCATGCAGGGCCTCTTCCGCAATCCGCTCGCCGATCCCGGCCTGATCGGCGTGTCTGCGGGTTCCAGCCTCGGTGCGGTCGCGATGATCGTCCTCGGTGGCGGCGTGCTCGCCCCTCTCGCACATCTCTTCGGGATCTTTTCCCTGCCGATCGCCGCCTTCATCGGCGGTCTGGCAACGACGATATTGCTTTATAAAGTCGCGACCCGGTACGGACAGACATCGATCGCAACCATGCTGCTGGCCGGCATCGCGCTCGGTTCGCTTGCGCTGGCGGCAACCGGAATCCTCATCTACATGGCCGACGACCGGCAGTTGCGCGACTTGACCTTCTGGAGCATGGGATCGCTGGCGGGCTCGACCTGGAGCAAGGTCGCAGGTGCCAGCCCGATCATCGTCCTTTCGCTTCTACCCCTTCCCTTCATGGCACGCGGACTGAACGCGCTGACGCTCGGCGAGGCGGCCGCTTTCCACATGGGGATATCGGTGCAGCGGCTGAAGAATATCGCCATCGTCAGCGTGGCCGCGGCGGTCGGTGCATCCGTCGCTGTCAGCGGCGGCATTGGCTTCGTTGGCATTATCGTGCCGCACATTCTGCGCATGGTGATCGGGCCGGACCATCGCTTCCTGCTTCCGGCTTCGGCCTTGCTTGGTGGCTCGCTGCTTGTCATTGCCGATGTCGTTGCCCGCACCATCGTTTCCCCGGCAGAGTTGCCGATCGGCATTCTGACGGCCGGCGTCGGCGGTCCGTTCTTCCTGTGGATGCTGCTCAGGCAGCGCTCGCGCCTTAGCCTGTGAGCCTGCGATGATCGACGTTTCCAATCTGAGCGTCCGGCTTGCCGGCAAACCGGTCGTTGAGGACATATCCTTCACGGCCGAGGCCGGAACGCTAACGGCAATCTGCGGGCCGAACGGTTCCGGCAAGACCACGACCATGAAAGCCATTTCCGGCGAACTCGCCTATCGCGGCAGCGCCCGAATGAACGGCACTGAGATTGCCGGCCTCAAGGCCTGGCAACTTGCCGAAATGCGGGGCGTGCTGCCGCAGGCAAGCTCGATCTCCTTCCCTTTTACGGTCCGCGAGATTGTCCGCATGGGCCTGACAAGCGGCCGCAACCGTCATCCGGAGCAGGCTGACCGCACCGCGACAGAGGCGCTCGTCGCCGTCGATCTCGACGGCTTCGAAGGGCGCTTCTATCAGGAGCTTTCCGGCGGCGAACAGCAACGCGTGCAGCTCGCCCGGGTGCTCTGTCAGATTTCCGAGCCCACCATAGACGGCAGGCCATGCTGGCTGCTTCTCGATGAGCCGGTCTCCAGCCTCGACATCAGCCATCAGCTCACCATCATGACGCTAGCCCGGCAATTCTGCCGGCGTGGCGGCGGGGTCGTTGCCGTCATGCATGACCTCAATCTCACTGCACTTTTTGCCGATCGGATGGTTCTGCTGAAGAACGGCCGGCTGCAGGCGAAGGGTTCAGTCAAGGAGGTGCTGACCGATCGGCATCTTCAGGACGTATTCGGCTGCAACTTGCAGGTCAATCGCGTTCCGGCCGATGGTGCTCCATTCGTCCTCGCACACAGCGCGCTCGACGGCTGAGAACTCCCGATCCGGCGGCTTCTGGAACCTTTTGTTGCATCCGCGCGTTGAGAGCGAGTGATCGGAAACGATGTTCCGAACACTATCGGTGTGTCAAAAGACCTCCGATTATCGCGAATAAGAGGTGCCTTCGGGCGCCGAAGCAAAGCGAAAGGGAGCTGAACATGGCTACATCCATCCTTCATTCGGCGCGCGGCAAGCGTAATGGCAGCAGCCTGCATGATGTCGAGGCAAGCATCGAAGATCAAATCGAGTCGCTGCGCGAAGAAGTTGCAGCCTTTGCCAAGCTGATCGGTGAAAGCGGCGCGAGGCATGGTAAGAAATTGCGCGCGACCGCCGAATCCAATTTGGACGATCTGACGGTTCGCGGCGAGGAGCTGCTGCGCGATCTGCAGCGCGGCTATACGAGAGGTTCGCGCGAAGTGCGCAGGACCGTGCGTCAGCATCCCGTCGCCACCATCGGCGCGGCGGCTGCATTCGGCCTGGCCGTCGCTCTGCTTCTGTCTCGCCGCTAGGGTGGCGGGATGATCGCCCCGATTCTCGGCCTGCTCCTGTCAGGCACATTCAACCGCACCGTTGCGCGAACCAAGCGCAACGGTATTTTCATCGTGATCGCGGCTCTCCTCCTTCTGACGGCCTATGCCTTCGCGCTTATAGCGGCAGCCATCTGGCTGGCAACGATCTATGGCGGGGCGGTTTCTGCCCTGCTGATTGCCGCAGGTGCCCTGCTGCTAGGGCTGATCGTCCTCGTCATTATGGCCATCATCAATCAGCAGGAGAAACGGCAGGCCCGAGAACGTTTGCTGGCGATGGAATCGATGGCGGCAGCAGCGCTCGGCCTCGTGCGCAAGCAACCGCTAATGACTGCGGCCATCGCCGCCGCTCTTCTCTTCGGAAATCTGTTCGGCGCGCGCGACGAAGACGATTGATCCGACATTTCCAAATCGACAAACGCCGCAAAGCGAAATCGTCGCCTTGCCGGGAACTTGGCGCGAAGCTCGTGAAGCCATAAATAAGTTGTAACAATAAAAGGCCCGGTCGATAGCGCCGGGCCTTTTCTTAGAGCATTTCCGCTTTTCTTCGAATCGCGAAAACGCTCTATCTTCTTGTTTTTACGCAGTTCCGGACGCAAAACCGCTTCGCACTTTTGCTGGAACTGCTTTAGAAAGCGAATGCCTTTGATGTCAGCGGTGCCGAGGTGGCGTCCGGACCAAAATCTGCCTCGCCGGAAATATCCAGCAATTCCTGCAGGCGCTGGCGCGCGCGATTGACGCGGCTCTTGATGGTGCCGACCGCGCAGCCGCAAATCTCGGCAGCTTCCTCATAGGAAAATCCCGACGCCCCCACAAGGATGATGGCTTCGCGCTGATCCGGCGGCAGCTGATCCAGGGCCTTGCGGAAGTCCTGTAGGTCGACAGCGCCATATTGCGGCGGGTGCGTCGCCATCGATTCCGTGAACACGCCGTCGCTGTCCTGCACCTCACGGCCGCTCTTGCGCATCTGGCTGTAAAGCTCGTTGCGCAGGATGGTGAAGAGCCAGGCCTTCATGTTGGTGCCCATTTCGAAATGATCCTGCTTGGCCCACGCCTTCATGATCGTATCTTGGACAAGATCATCCGCCCGGTCGTGACGGCCGGTCAGCGAAATGGCGAAGGCCCGGAGGCTCGGAAGGGCTGCGAGAAGTTCGCGCTTGAAGCTCGTTTGCGTTTCCATGGCGCGCCCTCCTATTCGGAGACCTTTGCCGAGGCCATGCTTTCCGCCCGATCGAGCTTCTCTAAGAGGTCGAGAAAGCGATCGGGAATAGCCTCATCCTGCACGGCGGCATAAAACGAGCGCAATCGGTTGCCGATCTGGTTATTGGGATCGAGGATATCCACCGCGCGCAGGTCCGATGTCTTCTTGTCTGCGTCCTCGTGATTCTGGATAGTCATTTAACCTGCTCGCTTTTCACTTTTCTCGCGTTCATGGATAAGACGCCCTAATCTCCCGTCCGGAAGACCGATCGACCCCAATCAAAACAATGCCTAACGAATCGTAAAGGTTGAAGTCCACTGATTGTAAGCATTGTAATGCGACTGCCTAAAAAAAGTTCCGACAAAGAGGAACTTTTTTACTCAACTGACGTTTTCTTAGTTGTTGCGGCCTTTAGGCTGTATTTAATTAGAATGTTATAAAAGGCGGGAGCCATTGATGACACTTTCCACACGCATTGCGCCGCACCTTCCTTACTTGCGGCGCTATTCACGTGCCTTGACCGGAACGCAGACGTCGGGGGACGCCTATGTTGCTGCGGTTTTGGAAGCCATCATCGCCGACATATCCATCTTTCCGGACACGGACAGCGATCGTGTCGCACTCTATAAACTGTTCACCAAGCTGTTCGGTTCCGTAACACTTCAGATTACTGAACCGGCCTCTCCCTTTGCCTGGGAACAGCGCGCCACCGTGAACCTCTCCAAGGTTTCGCCGCTCGCACGACAGGCATTCCTGCTTGCCTCCGTTGAAAGTTTCCGCCTCGGCGAGATCGCCGATATCCTCGACGTTTCGGAAAGCGACGCGATGCACCTGCTTGACACTGCCTCCCAGGAAATCTCCCGCCAGGTGGCGACTGATATCATGATCATCGAGGACGAACCGCTGATCGCGATGGATATCGAGCAGATGGTGGAAAGCCTCGGCCATCGCGTCACCGGCATCGCCCGTACACACGCGGAAGCAGTCGCGCTCTACAATGCAACGAAACCGAGCATGGTGCTTGCCGACATCCAACTTGCCGACGGCAGCTCCGGCATCGATGCCGTCAACGACATCCTCAAGACTGCCAGCATCCCGGTGATCTTTATCACCGCCTTCCCGGAGCGGCTGCTCACGGGCGAACGGCCGGAGCCGACATTCCTTGTGACCAAGCCTTTCAATCCAGACATGGTGAAGGCCCTCATCAGCCAGGCACTGTTCTTTAACGAAACCACAAAGGTGGCTGCCTGATTCAAGTGAAACCCCTACGGCGGAACAAAGACCCTGACCGGGCGTTTGTGTGCGAAGCGGCCGGTTTACCGACTATTATCCGGGATGATTCTATAGGTCGGTTCAGGTTGTTACGAGTGGGAACGCCCTATCGGCGGGGTTCCCGAAATGCGTGTGAAAGGCAAGCCGGTGAATACGTCTGAACCATTACCCGGCGCGCCTTTAAGTTTGGAAGGCAAGGCCGCTCTGATGGAGCGGGCGCTTGCGAGCGCCAGTGTGTCCGTCCTGTTTCAGGATGTAAATCTCTTGATCCGTTATGCCGACAATCTGCCGGATCATCTGCAGCCGTCTGTCGTCATAGGCGGGAATGATTCACATCTCTTCGGCGAAAAGGACGGCGAGCATCTTTCCCGATTGAAGCGCGGCGTACTCGACAGCGGCAGGCCGGCAACCGCCGAGGTCGAGATCGCCAGCGGCGACGGCATACGCATCTATGAACTAAAAATGGAGCGAGTCGGCGGGCGCAAGCCACAAGGCGTGCTGTCGGTCATCTCGGAGATCACCGAAAGCCGCCACCGCGAGAAAGTGCTGAAGTCGCTGCTGCGCGAATTGTCGCACCGCTCCAAGAACCTGCTCGCCATCATTCAGGGCATCGCCACGCAGACCGCCCGCCACACGCTTTCCGTCGATAATTTCCTGATCAAGTTCCGCGGCCGCCTGCAATCCCTGTCGAATTCGCAGGATCTCATCACCGATTCCAGCTGGCGGGGCGCCTATCTCTTCGAACTGGCGGAAAAGCAGTTCGCACCCTATTGGCCCGATGCCGGCGTTCCCATGCCGATCTATGGCATCAACGCTCATCTGACGCCCAATGCGGCCGTGCATCTGGGCCTTGCTCTGCATGAGCTCATCGTCAATTCCGCATCTCACGGCGCCATCTCGACCGGTGCAACCAGCATCACGCTGAACTGCAGGGAAGCCGAACTCGACGGCAAGAAGGCGATCGAAGTGGCATGGTCGGAACGATTCTACACACCCTCCGATCACGAGTTCGAAGACAACAGCTTTAGCCGAACGGTGCTTGAGCGCGTCGTACCGACATCCATGAACGGCCGCGCCGACTTCGCCATTGACGACGGAAGCATCGGCTATCGGATCACCATTCCCGAAACTGAATATGAAATCCTGAGACGCCGCTAAGGCTGATAACAGCGACAAAATAAAACAGCCAGTGCGAGGGCGACGCACTGGCTGCTTTGCACTCATCGGGAGGGGACCGTGAGTAAAAGTCCTGAGACGTATTGGGCGTGCATCGGGAGATGCGATCATCGTCAGGACACCGACATAACGATGCTGCACGGCCTTGGTTCCATGCAGACCCAAAAAAATTCATCGGTCTTTTACATTTCAGCGCGACCGCAGAGATGACGCTTATCGGCCCATAGGCGGGTGCTCGTCATCCTCATCGCACCCCGATCTCTATGCGCCCCGGCTCCATGAAAGTAAAAAATCTATTTAAATCATATGCTTAAAGCAATGATCTGGCGCCCTCCTGAGTTAGTCCGTCCAGGCTGAAGAATACCAAGCGGCACGCTTTGCCTCCAAAATTTTACCATTTGATAAATTTTTTAAGCTGAGTTACCGTTCCAGTACTAGCCGTTTACTATAAGAGGGAACTTCAATGGGACGACTGGAAACTGGGATTCATAAAGGCAGGCTCACGCCCGCCGAATATGATGCAAACTTTTCCGATCTTCATCCGCGCCTCACCAAGCATGAGGCGCTGGTCGCATCCGACCGCTGTTATTTCTGCTACGACGCGCCGTGCATGACGGCCTGTCCCACCTCCATCGACATTCCGATGTTCATCCGCCAGATCTCGACGGGTAATCCGATCGGCTCTGCCAAGACGATCTTCGATCAGAACATCCTCGGCGGCATGTGCGCCCGCGTCTGTCCCACCGAACAGCTCTGCGAGCAGGCTTGCGTACGCAACACTGCCGAAGAGCGCCCGGTCGAGATCGGCCGGCTGCAGCGCTACGCAACCGACACGGCGATGGCTGAAAACAAGCAGTTCTATTCGCGCGCCGCTTCAACCGGCAAGAAGATCGCCGTCATCGGCGCCGGCCCGGCAGGCCTCGCCTGCGCCCACCGCCTCGCGGTCAACGGCCATGACGTCACCATTTTCGACGCCCGAGAAAAGGCCGGCGGCCTCAACGAATACGGCATCGCCACCTATAAGGCGGTAGACGATTTCGCTCAGAAGGAAGTCGATTACGTGCTTGCGATCGGCGGCATCGAGGTGAAGAACGGCCAGGCGCTCGGCCGCGATTTCAGCCTTTCCGACCTCTCTCAGCAATATGACGCCGTCTTCCTTGGCCTCGGCCTTGCCGGCGTCAACGCGCTCCGTGCCGAAGGCGAGGATCTCGATGGTGTCGCCGATGCGGTTGCCTATATCGCCGACCTTCGTCAGGCCGGCAACAAAGCCGATATTGCCATCGGCCGCCGCGTCGTCGTTCTCGGCGGCGGCATGACCGCAATCGACGCGGCTGTGCAGGCAAAACTGCTTGGCGCCGAAGAAGTGACGATCTGCTATCGCCGCGGCAAGGAACACATGAATGCCTCGGAATTCGAGCAGGACTTGGCCGCCTCCAAGGGCGTCATCATCCGTCATTGGCTCGCCCCGAAGCGCATCCTCGACAAGGACGGCAAAGTCGCCGGTATCGAGGTGGAATATACCGAGCTGCGTGACGGCAAGCTCGTTGGTACCGGCGATGTCGGCGTCATCGCCGCCGACCAGATTTTCAAGGCGATCGGCCAGACGTTCGAAGCCTCAGGCCTCGGCGCGCTGCGTATGGAATCCGGCCGCATCGCCATTGATGGCGAAGGCCGAACCTCGATCGAAGGCGTATGGGCCGGCGGCGACTGCGTGCTTGGCGGCGATGACCTGACGGTCTCGGCCGTGGCACAGGGTCGCGACGCGGCCGAATCCATCAACCGTGCGCTCGCTGCCGCCAAGGCGGCCGCTGCAGTCGCCTGAAAGGAGAACCGACATGGCAGATCTCCGCAATAATTTCGTTGGTATCAAATCCCCAAACCCGTTCTGGCTGGCTTCCGCGCCGCCGACCGACAAGGCCTACAACGTCGAGCGCGCTTTCAAGGCGGGCTGGGGCGGCGTAGTCTGGAAGACGCTCGGCGAAGAAGGCCCACCTGTCGTCAACGTCAACGGCCCGCGCTACGGCGCGATCTGGGGCGCCGACCGCCGTCTGCTCGGCCTCAATAACATCGAGCTGATCACCGACCGCGACCTCTACACCAACCTGCGCGAAATGAAGCAGGTGAAGATGAACTGGCCGGATCGCGCGCTCATCGCCTCGATCATGGTGCCCTGTGAGGAACAGGCTTGGAAGGCGATCCTGCCGCTAGTCGAGGAAACCGGCGCCGACGGCATCGAGCTCAATTTCGGCTGTCCCCACGGCATGTCCGAACGCGGCATGGGTTCCGCAGTCGGACAGGTGCCGGAATATATCGAAATGGTCGTGCGCTGGTGCAAGCAATACACGCGCATGCCGGTCATCACCAAGCTGACGCCGAATATCACCGATATCCGCAAGCCCGCTCGCGCCGCCAAGGCCGGCGGCACGGATGCGGTCTCGCTGATCAACACGATCAACTCGATCGTCTCGGTCGACCTCGACAATTTCGCTCCGAACCCGACTGTCGGCGGCAAGGGCAGCCACGGCGGCTATTGCGGCCCGGCCGTCAAGCCGATCGCGCTCAACATGGTGGCCGAAATCGCCCGCGATCCGGAAACCTACGGCCTACCGATATCGGGTATCGGCGGCATCACCACCTGGCGCGATGCGGCGGAATTCCTGGTGCTCGGCGCCGGCAACGTGCAGGTGTGCACGGCGGCCATGACCTACGGCTTCAAGATCGTCGAGGAGATGATCACGGGCCTTTCCGACTGGATGGACGAGAAGGGGCATCGCAACCTGGACGATGTTATCGCTCGCGCCGTACCGAATGTCTCCGACTGGCAATATCTGAACCTCAACTACATCGCCAAAGCGAAGATCGACCAGGACGCCTGCATCAAGTGCGGCCGCTGTCACATCGCCTGCGAGGACACCTCGCACCAGGCGATCACCAACTTCGTCGATGGCGTCAGGCGCTTCGAGGTGATGGAAGAGGAATGCGTCGGCTGCAATCTCTGCGTCAATGTCTGCCCCGTCGAGAACTGCATCACCATGGAAGAACTGCCGGCAGGCAGCCTCGACAAGCGCACCGGCAAGGTCGTTGACCCGAACTACGCCAACTGGACGACCCATCCGAACAATCCGATGGCTCGCCAGGCGGCGGAATAATAACGGTAAAGTCCGCAAGCATTCAAAAGGCGGTCGCGGCTTACAGCGGCCGCCTTTTTCGTAACCAAGGTCCGTCGGGTCGAATTAGGGAACTTTAACTCGTTCACCTGCGATATGCAGCGCTATGCTTCCGGGATCGCGCCGCCGCTTAGCTATGACGAATCCGAAGCCCGTCAACGAAAAGCTGTTCCAGATAGCGGGCGGCATCCTCGAAGCGCCCCTCGCCCGAATGCTCGTCACCAAGAACGGCGCGCACCTGTACGTCGAAATCCGCGTAATGCTGCGTGGTCGACCAGATCGAAAAGATCAGGTGATAGGGATCGCATTTGGCGATCTTGCCGGCCTTCGCCCAGGCACGGATAACTTCCACCTTCTCGTCGACGAGGGCCTTCAGAGGTCCGCGCAGCTCGTCCTCCACATGCGGCGCGCCCTGCAGCATTTCATTGGCAAAAAGCCGGCTTTCGCGCGGAAAATCCCGAGCCATCTCAAGCTTGCGGCGGATATAGGAGCGGATTTCGCTTTCGGGATTGCCGTTGGCATCGAAAGCGCGCAGCGGCTCCAGCCAGGTAAACAGCACCCGGTCGATCAAGGCCCGATGCATCGCCTCCTTGGTACGGAAATAATAAAGGAGATTGGGCTTCGACATGCCGGCGACTTCGGCGATCTGGTCGATGGTCGAGCCACGAAAACCGCTGACGGAAAATACGTCGAGCGCGGCTTCCAGTATGATTTCCTCTTTCTCTTCCTGAATACGGGTGCGACGCTGCGTCCTGGCGGCTCTGGGGATGGCCATATCTGCTCTGTTTCTCCTTGAAATCCAAGCCTTTCGGCCGTTCCCTCATTCACCCTGTCGATGCATCGGATTTCGGCAATCGCCTGAAATTTTATCGGAATTTTTCGTGCTTTTCGTCTTGAGCCGCGCCACGGAAGTTGTAATGTTTACCAATCGGTCAAATTATCTGTCAGATGTCTTCTAAAGGCAACTGGCGATTTCCGGGCAAGAAAAACAAGACGACGCTCCGGAATTTGAAATAAGACCAACGGGAACAATTTCGGGCATGCACCTTGCGTGCCCCAGGACAAACAGGTGAGGATTGCATCATGGTGGCAGCGCCAGGAGAAAACATGCGTATCAATGGCGATCGCCTTTGGGATACGCTGATGGACATGGCGAAAATCGGCCCCGGCATTGCCGGCGGCAACAATCGCCAAACGCTGACCGATGCCGATGCCGAAGGACGCAGCCTTTTCAAGACCTGGTGCGACAAGGCCGGCCTGACGGTCGGCGTCGACAAGATGGGCACCATGTTCGCCACCCGCGCCGGCACCGACCCGGCTGCGCTCCCCGTCTATGTCGGTTCGCATCTCGACACCCAGCCGACAGGCGGCAAGTATGACGGTGTACTTGGCGTGCTCGCAGCGCTCGAAGTCGTCCGCACGATGAACGACCTCGGCATCAAGACCAAGCACCCGATCGTCGTCACCAACTGGGCCAACGAGGAAGGGGCGCGCTTTGCACCCGCGATGCTCGCCTCCGGCGTCTTTGCCGGCGTGCACACATTGGACTATGCCTATGGCCGCAAGGATCCGGACGGCAAGACCTACGGCGAAGAGCTGAAGCGCATCGGCTGGCTGGGCGACGAAGAAGTCGGCGCCCGCAGGATGCATGCCTATTTCGAATATCACATCGAGCAGGGCCCGATCCTCGAAGCCGAAGAGAAGACCATCGGCGTCGTCACGCACTGTCAGGGCCTCTGGTGGCTGGAATTCACGCTGACCGGCAAGGAAGCGCATACCGGCTCGACGCCGATGAATCTGCGCGTCAATGCCGGCCTTGCCATGTCGCGGATCATCGAGATGGTGCAGAGCGTCGCGATGGAAAACCAGCCGGGTGCCGTCGGCGGCGTCGGCCAGGTCTTCTTCTCGCCGAATTCGCGCAACGTCCTACCGGGCAAGGTGGTCTTCACCGTCGACATCCGCACGCCCGATAAGGAAAAACTCGATCGCATGCGTGCCAAGATCGAAGCCGAAGGCAAGAAGATCGCCGATGCCCTCGGTGTCGGCTGCACGGTCGAAGCCATCGGCCATTTCGAACCGGTAACCTTCGATCCGAAGCTCGTCACTTCCGTGCGCAACGCGGCCGAGAAACTCGGCTACAGCCATATGAACATCATCTCCGGCGCCGGTCACGATGCCTGCTGGGCTGCCAAGGTCGCCCCCGCCACCATGGTCATGTGCCCTTGCGTTGGCGGCCTCTCGCACAACGAGGCGGAAGAAATATCCAAGGAATGGGCGACCGCCGGCGCGGATGTGCTGTTCCACGCAGTCGTCGAGACGGCGGAGATCGTGGCTTGACGGCCACGATTCCCAGCATCGGAACCTAACACATCTGGAGCATGCGCCATGAGCACAGTCATCAAGGGTGGAACCATCGTCACGGCCGACCTGACCTATAAGGCGGACGTGAAGGTCGAAGGCGGCAAGATCGTCGAAATCGGGCAGAATCTCTCGGGCAGCGAAGTGCTCGATGCCTCCGGCTGTTATGTGATGCCCGGCGGCATCGATCCGCACACGCATCTCGAAATGCCGTTCATGGGAACCTATTCCTCCGACAACTTCGAGAGCGGCACCCGCGCTGCCCTTGCCGGCGGCACGACCATGGTCGTCGACTTCGCGCTCCCCTCACCCGGCCAGTCGCTGCTCGAGGCGCTGACCATGTGGGACAACAAGTCCACCCGCGCCACCTGCGACTATTCCTTCCACATGGCGATCACCTGGTGGGGCGAACAGGTTTTCAACGAGATGGAAGCCATCGTCCGCGACAAGGGCATCAACACCTTCAAGCATTTCATGGCCTATAAGGGCGCGCTGATGGTGGATGACGACGAGATGTTCTCTTCCTTCCAGCGCTGTGCCGAACTTGGTGCCCTGCCGCTCGTTCACGCCGAAAACGGCGATGTGGTCGCGCAGATGCAGGCAAAGCTGCTGGCCGAAGGCAATAACGGTCCGGAGGCGCATGCCTACTCCCGCCCGGCCGAGGTCGAAGGTGAGGCAACGAACCGGGCCATCATGATCGCCGACATGGCCGGTTCGCCCGTCTACATCGTCCATACCTCTTGCGAACAGGCGCACGAAGCCATCCGCCGCGCCCGTCAGAAGGGCATGCGTGTCTATGGCGAGCCGTTGATCCAGCACCTGACGCTCGACGAAAGCGAATATGCCAATCCGGATTGGGACCATGCCGCCCGCCGCGTCATGTCGCCGCCCTTCCGTAACAAGCAACATCAGGACAGCCTCTGGGCCGGCCTTGCCTCCGGCTCGCTGCAGGTGGTCGCGACCGACCACTGCGCCTTTACCACCGAGCAGAAGCGCTTCGGCCTCAACGACTTCACCAAGATCCCGAACGGCACCGGAGGCCTTGAGGATCGCCTGCCGATGCTCTGGACCTACGGCGTCAACACCGGCCGCCTGACGATGAACGAATTCGTCGCCGTCACATCGACCAACATCGCCAAGATCCTCAACATCTATCCGAAGAAGGGCGCGATCCTTGTCGGCGCCGATGCCGATATCGTCGTCTGGGATCCGAAGCGCTCGAAGACCATTGCCGCCAAGACGCAGCAGTCGGCGATCGACTACAATGTCTTCGAGGGCAAGGAAGTAACCGGCCTGCCGCGTTATACGCTGACGCGGGGCGTGGTCGCCATCGAGGAAGGCACGGTGAAGACGAAGGAGGGCCATGGCGAGTTCGTCAGGCGCGATCCCTTCACCGCCGTCAACCGCGCGCTTTCGACCTGGAAAGAGGTCACCGCGCCGCGCAAGGTGCAGCGCAGCGGCATCCCCGCCAGCGGGGTATGACGCTTGGGCACGGCGCTTCGGCTCATCGGCCGCCTAGAGCAATTCCAGGAAAACTGCGTAGCGGTTTTCCGTCCGGAATTTCGTAAAAACAAAGAGATAGAGCATTTTCGCGATTCGAAGAAAAGCGAAACGGCTCTAGCGCGGCACGTACAGCTCCAGATCCGGCAGCAGGACGACGCTTTCCTGCTCGTTGGGGTCGGTGCGGGCGATAACCGCCGTCGCCGGCCGGTCGCTGAGATTGGCCGGAAGATGCGGAACGCCGGCCGGAATATAAAACATCTCACCCTCTCGCACGATGACGTGCTCTTCCAGCCGTTCGCCGAACCAGCAATGCGTCTCCCCGGAAATCGCGTAGATCGCCGTCTCATGCGAGGCGTGGAGATGCGCCTTGGCGCGGGCGCCGGGCGGAATCGTCAGGAGATGCATGCAGATCCCCGTCGAGCCCACTGTCTCGGCGGCAATCCCTTCGAAATAGCTGAAGCCCTGCTTTCCGGCATAGGTGTTGCCGGGCCGCACGACATGGCAGGTGGGCTTCGATGAGACATTCATGGCATTGCTCCCCTCGGTGCAGCAGCCACAAGGCGCCCTCGCCTCTCCGGACTGCGGCAATGCCAGACAGGATAACACGCAATCCGCCTCAAACATGCGGCGAAAACAGGACTGGTAGGTGTTAATGACGTCATCCGCTTCCTCCGTCGTCTCCGCGCGGAATCTCTGTCTCACCTACGATACGAATGACGGGCCGGTGCATGCGTTAAGCAATGTCGATCTCGATGTTCGCAAGGGCGATTTCGTCTCCTTCATCGGCCCCTCCGGCTGCGGCAAGACCACCTTTCTGCGGGTGATTGCCGATCTCGAGCGAAAGACCTCGGGCGATATCAGCGTCAACGGCATGTCGCCGGAAGACGCCCGCAAGGCCCGCGCCTACGGTTATGTCTTTCAGGCCGCAGCCCTCTATCCTTGGCGCACGATCGAGAAGAACATCGCTTTGCCGCTTGAGATCATGGGTTATGACAAGCAAGAGCAGGCCAAGCGCATCGCGCGGACGCTGGAACTGGTCAATCTCAACGGCTTCGAGCACAAGTTCCCCTGGCAGCTTTCAGGCGGTATGCAACAGCGTGCCTCGATCGCCCGCGCGCTGGCCTTCGATGCCGACCTGCTATTGATGGATGAGCCCTTCGGCGCGCTGGACGAAATCGTCCGCGATCACCTGAACGAACAGCTTCTGAAACTCTGGAAGCAGACGAACAAGACCATCTGCTTCGTCACCCACTCCATTCCGGAAGCGGTTTATCTCTCGACGAAGATCGTGGTCATGTCGCCTCGCCCGGGCCGCGTCACCGATGTCATCGAATCGACGCTTCCGGCAGAGCGGCCACTCGATATTCGCGAAACGCCGGAATTCCTGGAAATCGCTCACCGCGTCCGGGAAGGACTGAGAGCGGGGCACAGCTATGAGGAATAGGATGATGGATAGCTCCGTCGCGCGACGGCCCCTCACCCTAAACCTGTCCCCGTGCACGGGGAGGGCATGAACATGGAAAAGGAACAGTTCTTCAAGCACAAGTTCCTGCCGGTCACAACGATCGTCCTGGCGATCATCCTGCTCTGGTATGTCTTCGCCGTCGCTCTCAACGCACCGTTCCAACGCGATATGGATCGGCGCGGAAACGTGACGCCGACGATGGTGGAATTCATCGGCAAAACCCTCGCCCAGCCCAAGCCCATCCTGCCGGCACCGCATCAAGTGGCGCAGAATGTCTTCGAAAACACTTTTCTTCGCGCCCTGACCAGCAATCGAAGCCTCGTTTACAATGCCTGGGTGACCCTGTCCTCCACGGCTGTCGGCTTCGCATTCGGGACGATCCTGGGCATCCTCATTGCCGTCGGCATCGTCCATGTCGTCGCCCTCGATCGCAGCCTCATGCCGTGGATCATCGCGTCACAGACGATCCCGATCCTTGCCATCGCGCCTATGGTCGTCGTCGTATTGGGCTCCATCGGTGTGACCGGCCTTATCCCGAAGGCGCTGGTCTCGACCTACCTATCCTTCTTTCCCGTCGCCGTCGGCATGGTGAAGGGATTGCGCTCGCCAGAGGTCATGCATCTCGATCTGATGCGCACCTATAATGCCAGCGCGATGCAGACTTTCTGGAAGCTGCGCATCCCCGCATCCGTCCCATTCCTCTTCACCTCGATGAAGGTTGCGATTGCGGCCAGCCTGACCGGAACGATCGTCGGCGAGCTGCCGACGGGCGCGGTCGCCGGCATCGGTGCGAAATTGCTCGCCGGCTCCTATCAGAGCCTTACAATCGAAATCTGGGCGGCACTCGTGGCCGGCTCGATCCTCGCCGCAGTGCTTATCGCCATGGTCAGCATTATCGCGCGGATCGTCGATCGTGCAATGGGGGGCCGGCCAGCATGAAGACCTTCCATTTTTCCTGGCAATGCATCCTCGCATTGCTCCTCTGTCTTGCGGCAATCGCGACGCTACCATTGTTTTCAGCCGATACCGCGGCCCCTGTCAGCAGCGGCACGACCTTCGTCATTTTCATTCTCATCGCCGGTGCAGCCACTATTTCATTGACGAATTTGTCGGCGGACCTCGGTGCCGCTATTCTCTTCTTTGCCGCTCACGCCGCCGCATGGCTGCTGCTTTCCGGACTATCGGGCAACGAAGGCAATGCGGAGGCAGCGTTTTTCATTCTGCTCGCGGCTGCTTGGCTGCTCGCCTGGCGTTGCGTCTCCATCCTCTCCGGCGTTCCCGCGCATTCGTCAGCCGGCAGCTATATGCTGCGATTGCTGATCCCTGCGATTTTCGGCGCCTGGATCATCATTGTCTGGGAGGCGGTGACGCGCGGCGCCGGCATACCTTTCATCCTCCTGCCACCGCCAAGCGCAATCGGCGCCCGCATTGCCGGTTCCGTCTCGACGCTGTGGATCGATGTGCAGCAGACGATCTTTCGATCGGTCCTGATAGGCTACACCATCGGCTGCGCCAGCGGCTTCATCGTCGCCATTCTCGCAGACCGCTTCGCCTTCCTGCGCCGGGGCTTACTGCCGATTGGCAACCTGGTCTCGGCCCTGCCGATCATCGGCATCGCACCGATCATGGTCATGTGGTTCGGCTTCGACTGGCAGTCCAAGGCAGCCGTCGTCGTCGTCATGACCTTCTTCCCGATGCTGGTGAATACGGTGACGGGCCTTGCTGCCGCCGGCAACATGGAACGCGACCTGATGCGCACCTACGCATCGGGCTACTGGCAGACACTCTTCAAGCTGCGGCTTCCGGCCGCCGCGCCCTTTATTTTCAACGCGCTGAAGATCAACTCGACCCTGGCTCTGATTGGTGCCATCGTGGCGGAGTTCTTCGGCACGCCCATGTCGGGCATGGGCTTTCGCATTTCAACCGAAAATGGCCGGTTGAACCTCGATATGGTCTGGGCTGAGATCGCAGTGGCCGCGATCTCCGGCTCGGTCTTTTACGGCATCGTCGCCATCATCGAACGAATGGTGACGTTCTGGCATCCGTCTATCCGTGGTGGGCAGGCGTAATCCAGGATCTCTTCAAAGGGATCGAGGCATAACTTCAGAGGGAAAGGGTGAAGACATGAAAAAAATAATGTTTGCATTGATGGCAAGTGCCATGACGCTTGCCGCCACCCAGGGCGCGATGGCGGCGGATAAATTGACGCTGCAGCTGAAATGGGTAGCCCAGGCTCAGTTCGGCGGCTATTTCGTCGCCAAGGACAAAGGCTTCTACAAGGAAGAAGGTCTCGATGTCGATATCAAGGCGGGCGGCCCTGATATCGCTCCGGAACAGGTGATCGCCGGCGGCGGCGCCGATGTCATCGTCGACTGGATGGGCGGTGCGCTGGTTGCCCGCGAAAAAGGCGTGCCGCTCATCAACATCGCGCAGCCCTTCGAAAAATCCGGTCTGGAGCTGATCTGCCCGAAGGATGGCCCGGTCAAGACGGAGAAGGATTTCAAGGGGCATACCCTCGGCGTCTGGTTCTACGGCAACGAATATCCCTTCTTCGCCTGGATGCACAAACTCGGCCTGAAGACCGACGGCGGCAAGGATGGCGTCAACGTTCTGAAGCAGAGCTTCGACGTTCAGCCCCTGGTCCAGAAGCAGGCCGACTGCATCTCCGTCATGACCTATAACGAGTACTGGCAGGCGATCGATGCCGGCTTCAAGGCCGAGGACTTGACCGTCTTCAACTATACCAAGCTCGGCAACGACCTTCTGGAAGACGGCCTCTACGTCAAGGAAGACAAGCTGAAGGATGCGAAATTCAAGGCCGATATGGTGAAGTTCGTCCGCGCTTCGCTGAAGGGCTGGAAATATGCCGTCGAGCATCCGGACGAAGCCGCCGAAATCGTCATGGACAATGGCGGCCAGGATGAAAACCATCAGAAGCGCATGGCAGGCGAAGTCGCCAAGCTCATCGGCAACGGTAAGCTCGACATGAAGACTTACGATCGTACGGTCGAAGCCTTGCTCAATCAGAAGATCATCAGCAAGAAGCCATCCGGCGCCTATACGCATGAGATCACGGACGCTGCTTTGAAATAATATTAGATCATCTCAAACCATCGAACGCGCGAGGTTGCCGGCCTCGCGCGTTTTTTTTTCATTTTGTAACAGCAGCCACAAAAGGCTGGCTTTCTCGCAGGAATTGCCTGAAAAGCCTTCGCCTATCAATTATTCGAATGCTGACATCACAATGCCGTGATTGCTTCGCATGGTTGTAGACGATAGAAATGCCCGCGAAATCATTTTCTCGTGATCTTGCGAGAATTGGAAACTGCTCCCATCTACAAGGGCGATTTTAGGATGAGGACCTGCAAGGCATGACAGACGGATATTACAGCGCCGCGCGACAAATATGACGCGCAAAGGTCGCTGTAACACTTTAAATCTGCTGCATAATTTTATCCTTAGATCGATTCGATTTAAGGAATTATGCAGTCATTCGCCGGGGAAGCCGGCTCGCATGCAGTGATCTCCCGTGCTCGCGACGGAAAACAGCGAAATCCCTTTGACCAATGCCGAACTGGAACCGGACGCATGGCCTTCACGCCGTTTAGACTTCTGAGCACGACTGCCATTCTGCTTTCCCTGCTGGCCGCTCCCGCTGCCATGGCAGAGCAGGCTGCCGTTACCACGCCGAAGCAAAATTTGCCCGCAATCGTCATCACCACAGCCGCAATGCGCCACCTGACCGACAAGGTCGTCGCGACCGGCACGGTAAAGGCCGTCGAAGAGGTCTACATCCAGCCGCAGGTGGACGGTCTCTCGATCCGCTCTCTCAACGCAGATGTAGGCGACAAGGTGACGGCGAACAGCACACTTGCCACGCTGAACGACGACGCGCTGGTCCTGCAGAAGAGCCAAATGCAGGCGACGCGGGCCAAAGGCGAGGCAAGCCTGGCACAATTGCACGCACAGCTCGCCGAAGCCCGCGCCAACGCCGAAGAGGCCGAATTGCAGCGCGTGCGCGCCGTTGCCATGGGCGCCAAAGGCACCATGTCGACCTCCTCGGTAGAGCAGGCCAATGCTTCGGCTGCCGCCAACAAGGCGCGCGTGGTCTCCGCCGAACAGGCGATCGCCGTTGCGGAGGCCGATCTCAAGGTCACGGATAGTCAGATCGCCGATACGGATCTGAAACTTGCCCGCACCGGCATCAAAACCCCGGTGGCAGGCACCGTCGCATCGCGCGATGCCCGTGTGGGGGCTATCGCGAACGGTAACGGCGACCCGCTCTTCACCATCATCCGCGACAGCCAACTCGAACTGGTGGTCGATGTCTCCGAGAGTGATATCACCAAGATCACGATCGGCCAGAAGGCGGCCATCGCGCTTTCCGGCAGCCGCGAGAAGCTTGCCGGAACTGTCCGTCTCGTCGCCCCGATCGTTGACCCCGTCACCCGCCTCGGCGCGGTGCATATCACGATCGACGATGGCGAGAAGGCGCGCGCCGGCATGTATGGCAGCGCCGAGATCATCATTCGCCAGGAAGATAGCGTCGCCCTGCCACTCACGGCCGTCAATAGCGAGGAAAACGGCTCGTCCGTCCGCAAGGTCGAGAATGGCGTGGTCAAGTTCGTGACTGTCGAGACAGGCATTCAGGACGCTGGCTATGTCGAGATCCTCAAAGGCCTGAAAGCGGGCGATGACGTCGTCGCCAAGGCCGGTGCCTATGTTCGCGATGGCGACCATATCACCCCTGTGCGCGACGCGTCGCAAGCCTCCAACTGAGCGAGAACGGCAAGATGAACTTCTCCGCCTGGTCCATTCGAAATCCGGTCGCCCCGCTCCTCGGCTTCTTCCTGCTGATGGTGGTAGGCGCGCACGCCTTCTTCAATCTGCCCATCACCCGCTTCCCGAACATCGACGTGCCGATCGTCAATGTCACCGTGACGCAGAGCGGCGCCTCGCCCGCCGAGCTCGAAATGCAGGTGACGAAGGAGATCGAAGACGCCGTCGCCAGCATCAACGGCATCGATGAAATCCAATCCACCGTCACGGACGGCCAATCGCAGACCGTCGTCGTCTTCCGCCTGGAAGTGCCGACCGAGCAGGCCGTTCAGGATACCAAGGATGCGATCGACCGCATCCGCGGCAATCTGCCGTCGACCATCGACGAGCCGATCGTCTCCAAGGTCGATGTCGTCGGCCAAGCGATTCAGAGCTTTGCCGTATCCTCGCCGAACATGACGCTTGAGGAGCTGTCCTGGTACGTGGACGATACGGTCAAGCGCGCGCTGCAGGGCAAGGCAGGCATCGGCCGCGTCGACCGCTATGGCGGCGCCGACCGTGAAGTGCGCATCGAGCTCGATCCGAACAAGCTGAACGCCTATGGCATAACAGCGCTTTCGGTGAGCCAGCAGCTTCGCGGCACCAATATCGATCTCGGCTCCGGCCGCGGCCAAGTTGCCGGCAGTGAGCAGGCAATCCGCGTGCTCGGCGACGCCCGCAATGTCGCCCAGCTCGCCGATACGACGATCGCTCTGACCAACGGCCGCTTCGTCAAGCTCTCCGATCTCGGCGCCATCAAGGACACTTATCAGGAACCGAAGTCCTTTTCGCGCTTCAACAGCGCCCCCGTTGTCACCTTCGGCGTATTCCGCGCCAAGGGCGCCAGCGAGGTGACGGTCGCAAAGACAGTGGCCGACACGCTCGACAAGGTGCGTGCCGAGAACCCGAACGTTTCGATCGAGATGATCGACGACTCCGTCTACTACACCTATGGTAACTATGAATCGGCGATGCACACGCTGATCGAAGGCGCCATACTGGCCGTCATCGTCGTCTTCCTGTTCCTGCGGAACTGGCGCGCAACGCTGATATCGGCGGTTGCTCTGCCGCTCTCCGCGATCCCGACATTCTGGATCATGAACCAGATCGGCTTCTCGCTGAACCTCGTCAGCTTCCTGGCATTGACGCTGGCGACCGGTATTCTCGTCGACGACGCCATCGTCGAAATCGAGAACATTGCCCGCCACATCAAGATGGGCAAGACGCCCTATCGCGCTGCCATCGATGCTGCAGACGAAATCGGTCTTGCAGTTATCGCGACGACCTTCACCATCATCGCGGTCTTTGTGCCGGTCTCCTTCATGCCGGGCATTCCGGGCCAGTACTTCATTCAGTTCGGTCTGACGGTCGCCTTCTCGGTGTTCTTCTCGCTGCTCGTAGCGCGTCTGATCACGCCGATGATGGCCGCCTATCTGATGCGCGCCGAAGATGGCGTCGACGATCATCACGACAATGACGGCCGCTTCATGCGTGGCTATAGCTGGCTGGTGCGGCTGACGACGAAGAAGTGGTACACACGTTATCCGACGCTGCTTGCCGCCTTCGCCTTCTCGATCGCCTCGGTCTTCGCTCTCATCATGTTCGTTCCCGGCAGCTTCATCCCGCCGGAAGACGCCTCGCGTATCGTTCTGTCGGCAGAACTGCCGCCGAACGCCCGGCTCGATGATACCGAACAGGCAACCAACGAAATCTATCGGCGCGTGAAAAGCATAGATGGTGTCGAAAGCGTCTTCGTGCTCGGCGGCGCCTCGCCGAAGGGCGATCTGGAACTGCGCCGCGCCACTGTAACGCTGACACTCGGCAAGCTCGATCAGTCGCTGGTGAAGAAGCTGGTGAACGACGTCCTCGGCTCGCTCCCTGTCATCGGCCCTCACCTGCCGAAGGTCACCGTCCACGGGCGCATACGCCCGCAATGGGACATCGAGAAGGAAGTCTTTGCAAAGCTGAGCTCCATTCCCGACGTCCGCATCACCAAGCTGAACGATCGTGGCGACCGCGACCTGACCTATAACTTCCTCTCGCGCAGCGAGAAGGATCTCAACCAGGCAGTCGGCATCCTGGAAGCCAAGCTGCGTACCGACCCGGCGCTCGCCAATGTCAGCGCTGACGGCGCCCTGCCGCGGCCTGAACTGCAGATCTATCCGCGCAAAGACGAGGCCGCGCGCCTCGGCATCACGCCGCAGATGATTTCCGACACGATCCGCGTTGCCACCATCGGCGACATCGACGCTTCGCTCGCGAAGATCTCGCTCGACGACCGCCAGATTCCGATCCGCGTTCAGGCCTCGCTCGGCATGCGCCGAGACCTGGCGGCGATCCGCGCCTTGCGTATCAAGACTGCCACCGGCAACACCGTACCTCTGTCGAGCGTGGCCGACATCGACTATTCCGAAGGCCTGTCGTCCATCAAGCGCAACAATCGCTTCCGCGTCGTCGCCATCGGCGCCGACCTGCCGCAAGGTGTGGCATTGGATACGGCATCCGAGCATTTCCTCGAAATCGTCAACAACGCCAAGATCCCGGCAACCGTGCATTTGGCGGAAAGCGGCGATACAAAAGTCCAGAAGGAAATGCAGCAGAGCTTCGGCAACGCCATGCTGCTCGGCCTCATGCTTGTTCTGACCGTGCTGATCCTGCTGTTCAAGGATGTGATCCAGCCCTTCACCATTCTGCTCTCGCTGCCACTAGCGATCGGCGGCGTGGCACTGGCCTTGATCATAACCGGCAACGCGCTGTCCATGCCCGTCATGATCGGCATTCTGATGCTGATGGGTATCGTGACGAAGAACGCTATTCTGCTGGTCGATTTCGCCATCGAGATGATGCATCAGGGCATGCCGCGGCTGGAAGCCGTCGTCGAGGCTGGCCGCAAGCGTGCCCGTCCGATTATCATGACCTCGATTGCCATGTCGGCCGGCATGTTGCCATCTGCCCTCGGCGTCGGCGAAGGCGGCTCCTTCCGCGCACCGATGGCGATTGCCGTGATCGGCGGCATCATCGTTTCCACGGTGCTCAGCCTGGTGGTCGTGCCGTCCTTCTTCCTCATCATGGACGACTTGTCCCGCCTGCTCGGCTATCTCTTCGGCAGACTTGTCGGCAGGAAGGATGTGGATGACGAGGTCATCACCAAGGAAGGCTTGGCCGTCGCCGTCAATGAAAACCGCCAGTCGCTCGCCAATCTGGAAGAGCGGCTTGAAACCATCGAGAACAAAGACGGCAGAAGCAGATCCGTGGGTACGAATGTCCTAAAGCTGCCGCCCTTCGCGGCAGAATAAATCAGTCGCAGCGGATATGGAAATAAGGACGGGGTGGCTCAAAGGCCGCCCTGTTCCTTTAGGAAATCGACGATCTTGCTAACCCCGTCGCCGCGCTTCATGTCTGAAAACACGAAGGGGCGAGCTTGGCGCATCCGGGTCGCATCACGGTCCATCACCTCGAGATCGACATCGACGAAGGGCGCCAGATCCTTCTTGTTGATGACCAGAAGGTCGGATTTGGTGATGCCGGGACCGCCCTTGCGCGGAATCTCCTCTCCCTGACACACCGAGATCACATAGATGGTGATATCGGCAAGATCGGGTGAAAAGGTTGCAGCCAGATTGTCGCCGCCGGATTCTATGAAGACGACGTCAAGGTCGGGGAGACGCTCGTTGAGGCTGGCGATAGCCTGCAGATTAATCGTCGCATCCTCGCGGATGGCCGTGTGCGGGCAGCCACCGGTTTCGACGCCGACGATACGATCCGACGGCAGCGCCTGCATCCGCACCAGCGCTTCCGCATCCTCGGTCGTATAGATGTCGTTGGTAACGACGGCGACGGAATAGTCCTCACGCATCGCCTTGCACAACTTCTCCGTCAGCGCCGTCTTGCCGGAACCGACGGGGCCGCCGATCCCAACGCGCAAGGGTCCATGTCTCGATTTCATGCTCGCAACTCCGATAAAGTGATAGCATAGCGAAGCGTCGGGCGGCCGCACAGCGGCGAATGACGTAGGCGATGCCTCAATTTCAATATCTTCCTGGTGACGCCCATCATGACCTGAAGAGCCGCGTGCTCTGGGTTTCGTGCCGCAAGCTCGCAATATCCGCCTGCACGGTCGCAGCTCCGAGATCCTCAAGGCTGGATTGGGCGGCGCGTCGCGCGACATCCGCAAAGAGACCTTCACGTCGCGCCAGAATGGCAACTCCATCTTTTTGCCCGCTGACGCCGAGGCGAATGCCGGCGGATACCATCTGCGAGGCCAGCGCATGCAGGAAGGCGGCAACCGCCTTCTCGGCGGCGATGCCATGCGCGCCTGCGATGGCACCAACAGCAATCGGATAGGCCGTCTTTGCCGGGAGCATGGAAAAGATCGCATGCGGCCAGGCGGCTGCGGCCGAAAGAAAGGCATCTCCCAGCAGCATGGTCTCGTTATGGCGCTCCTTCGAACCGGCCAGTGCCTCGGCAAGCTCCGCAACGGCCGCAAGCCGCGGCCCATCCGCGTCAGCCCGATGCGCCTCGACTAGCAGCACCGCATCATTCCAAGCGGAGCCATGCTCAATGAGCGCAGCAATCCACTCGCTGAGGCCGGAGCTGTCGCGCACCAGGCCGTCATGTACCGCACGCTCCAGGCCGCCGGAATAGGCGAACGATCCTACGGGAAACGCCGGCGACAGCCATGCCATCAGCCGCAGCAACGCCTGCAGGTCGCCATCGTCCGAAACCGCAGTGTTGGTCATCACGGTTCAATCGTGCGAATGGTGGTGATGATCCTGGCCAGGATGATGGTGGTCGTGGCCATGCGAATGGTTGCCATGGGAGTGATAGGCGCCGCGTGCCGGCTGGAAAGGCTCGCTGACTTCCGTCACAGTCGCACCCAACCCTTCGAGCATAGCGCGGATCACATGATCGCGCAGGATCAGGATACGCTCTTCCTCAATCTGAGCGGAAAGATGCCGGTTGCCGAGATGCCAGGCAAGTTCGATCAGATGTAGGCGGTCGCGTGGGCGGATTTCGAAAAGCTTTTCGTCTGCGGCAACGATCTCGATCAACTCGCCATCCTCGCGCACCAGCAGATCGCCGCTCGCAAACAGCACCGGCTCCTTGAGGTCGAGCATGACCATCTCGCCATTTTCAAGATGCAGGAGCTTGCGGCGCAGATGCCTGAGATCATGCGGCAGGACGACACGATCGATCGGATTGGAGGAAGGGGTGCCGGCCGGCAGATAGGAAGTGACGCGTAGCATGGCTGTTCCAATTTATACTTTGGCAGACCATGCAAAATTGTCGCCGCCCGCGCAAGCATCAATGACGTGTGGAAGCCTCACATCCGCTGCACATAGCGTTGCAGTTCCCTGACATCCGTCGTTGCCACCTGCTCCTGCTCGGAGGCGCAACGATTCCAGACCTGCGACAGACGCTCGCGCTCGTGCATGACACGGTTGCGGCCAAGCGTCTTGGCAAGATAAAGCGCCTTATCGGCGGCGGCATAGACGGCCTCCGCCTTACGATCCCCGCCGATGTCGGCAATCCCGGCGGAAATGGTGATCTTCACCGACCCGCCTTCAATGGCGATCGACTGTTCGGCGATCTGCTCCTTGATCTCCTCAACGCGCGCGATACGCTCGGCCGTATCGCCGCCATGGATGATGACGCCGAACTCCTCACCGCCAAGTCGCGCAATCACGTCTTCTCCGGTGAAGGCACCCGAAAATAGCCGCGACACCGCAACGATCACCGCATCACCGGATGCATGCCCGAAACGATCGTTGATCGCCTTGAACCGATCCAGATCGAAGATAACAAGCGAGGCACCGTCTTCGGCCATATTCAACGCCTCGGTAAAGGCACGGCGGTTGAGCAGACCGGACAGCATGTCGGTGCGGCTCAACCGCTCGAATTCGGCATGGGAGACCGCGAGCCTGTGGATGGAAAAACCTACCAGGACCGCAAGCGCGCCGGACACGGTGCCGCCGATGATCCATGCCAGCAAGACACCAAAGCGCATCGCCTCGAAAATCGGCACCGGCAGAAGATCAAGCCATTGCATCACGAAAAGCAGCACCAGGATGAAGGCAAGCGACATGATGACCGCGACAAAACTCATCTTAAGCGCGAAAATAAAAATCGCACGTCGCTGCTGAAAGTTACCGAGTTCGGCCTGCAGCGAAATCCATTGCTTCATGCGATTCACCTTCCTCAGCCCACTATTTCCATCATGTGAGATAGGGGTGAAGACGCTTCCAGGTCTTTAATGGAATGATTAAAAAGCGGTATATTTCCCAAGTTGTGAACAGCCGGAGACTACATCCGTAAGATCCAACTTGCCGAGAAAAATGCGCGATGGCACCACCACCACGTCATGTCATTGATATTGCTGCGCCTAGTACGCAGCATATGAAAACCCCGGAAAACCGGGGCTTTCATCTCTGCCCGATGATCGGCGTCCGAAATATCCTCAGAAGAGAAAATATCGCTGCGCCATCGGCAGCACGGTTGCCGGTTCGCAGGTCAAAAGCTCGCCATCGGCACGCACTTCATAGGTTTCCGGGTCCACCTCGATATGCGGCGTCAGGCTGTTGTGGATCATGGATGCCTTGGAAATGCCGCCGCGCGTGTTCCGAACGGGCAGCAGCGTCTTGGCGACACCAAGCTTGCCGGCAAGCCCCGCATCGAAAGCCGCCTGGGAAACGAAGGTCACCGACGAATTCGTGCGATTCTTGCCATAGGCGCCGAACATCGGCCGGTAGTGCATCGGCTGCGGCGTCGGAATGGAGGCATTCGGGTCGCCCATCGGTGCTGCGGCGATCGAGCCGCCGATCAGCACCATCTCCGGCTTTACGCCGAAGAAAGCCGGGTTCCAGAGCACCAGATCGGCGCGCTTGCCGACCTCGATCGAACCGACCTCATGGCTGACGCCATGCGCGATCGCCGGGTTGATCGTATATTTAGCGATGTAGCGCTTCGCGCGGAAATTGTCGTTGTCGCCTACCTCCTGCGCCAGGCGGCCGCGCTGGCGCTTCATTTTATCGGCGGTCTGCCAGGTACGGATCGCCACTTCGCCGACACGGCCCATCGCCTGGCTGTCGGAGGAAATGATCGAAAAGGCGCCGATGTCGTGCAGAATATCCTCAGCGGCGATCGTCTCCTTGCGGATGCGGCTTTCGGCAAAGGCGATATCCTCCGGGATCGACGGCGACAGGTGATGGCAGACCATCAGCATGTCCAGATGCTCGGCAATCGTATTAACCGTATAGGGCCGCGTCGGGTTGGTTGAGGACGGAATGACGTTCGACTGCCCGCAGATCTTGATGATATCAGGCGCATGGCCGCCGCCCGCGCCTTCCGTGTGGAAAGCGTGAATGGTGCGACCCTTGATGGCACCGATCGTATCCTCCACGAAGCCGCTTTCATTCAATGTATCCGTGTGGATCATTACCTGCACATCATATTCGTCCGCAACGCTGAGGCAGCAGTCGATCGCCGCCGGTGTCGTGCCCCAGTCCTCATGCAGCTTGAGCGCGCAGGCGCCGCCAAGCACCATTTCCTCCAGTGCGGCGGGAACGGAGGCATTGCCCTTGGCGGAAAGGCCGATATTCATCGGAAACGCGTCAAAGGATTCGATCATGCGCGCCAGATGCCACGGCCCAGGCGTGCAGGTCGTTGCCAGCGTGCCGTGCGCCGGCCCCGTGCCTCCGCCAAGCATGGTGGTGACGCCCGACATCAGCGCCTCCTCGATCTGCTGCGGGCAGATGAAATGAATATGGCTGTCCATGCCGCCGGCGGTGACGATCTTCCCCTCGCCCGCAATCGCCTCCGTGCCGGGTCCGACGATGATATTGACATTGGGCTGCATATCCGGATTTCCGGCCTTGCCGATTGCAACAATGCGGCCATCCTTCAGGCCGATATCCGCCTTGACGATTCCCCAATGATCAAGGATGAGCGCATTCGTAATGACTGTATCGACAGCGCCGCCGGCGCGCGTCACCTGGCTCTGTCCCATGCCGTCACGGATGACTTTGCCGCCGCCGAATTTCACCTCCTCGCCATAGGTGGTGAAATCCTTCTCCACTTCGATGAACAATTCGGTGTCTGCCAGACGAACCTTGTCACCAACAGTCGGTCCGAACATGTTGGCATAGGCGGCACGAGAAATCTTGTAGGGCATGATTCAGTCTCCTTCGGAGGCAGAGATAAGGTTCGTGGCGGCAAGGCGCCTGAGGCGACCGAGGGAAACATAGGCATCCACCAGCTGTTTTTCGGCGGCAAACGGATGTTCCTCCCAGCCTGTGTGGCTGAAACCGGTAATGGCAATATCGTCGTCTGGATGGCGTGACATCACATCGGCGATTACGATCATGCCGCTGCTCGGCACGATGTAGGAGCCGGGATCGTAATCCGCCAGCGCCGTATCGACGCCTTCGTGAATGGCTCGGTCGATCACCACATGCTGTTTACCTGTGGCCTGGCAGAACGCGGTGAACTGATCTGTATAATCGTCGCAGAAATCGTCGAGCTCGGGATGCGAGATCGCCAAAGATGCGCGCAGCTCAGAGAATTTGTCTGGATCACGCACGCTCCAGATTTCCGATGCGGCAGCAACAGCAGGGCTCTTGCGCCACTCCGCCGAGCCGAGCATGGCGCGGGCCGGCCGGCCTGTGTTGCAGACAGCGATGACATCGGTTCGGCTGCCGCCGGCTCCCATGGATCGGCAATCGTTGAAACGGATCACGAGATCGGCGGCATCGATGACAGCGGCTGCACCGGCCGCAATCTCACCATTGCCGACGATCATCACGTGGCGCCTGGAATTCACTGACCACCCTCCGGCCCATCAGCGAGATCCTTCAATTCCTTGGTCCGCGTCTTGGTCAGCTCCGCCTTGCAGCCGGAGACGAGCATGGGCTCCATCGAGCCGCCGCGGGCCTGAAAGCCTTGCGCCTCACACTCGCCGTCGCGATAATCCACCCAGGCGCGCTGCGCTTTAACCAGTGCCTTTTCAGCGCCCTTCATATCGTTATCGAGATCCGCATCGATGGCGACCATCGCAGCGCGCGTTTTCTTATATTGCGCGTTCAACGCCTTGTCGGCCGTGTCGAACTCGAGAGCGGCGCAGATGTTGAGGTCCGTCTGCGCCTCGGCTTTGGCGCAATCGATCTTCGGCTCATCCGGATTGTTCTGCGCAAAGGTAGGGCCGCAGATCAGGGCTGCAGCAAGAGCGACGGCAGCGGGCGCAAGCAATTTCATCGACACCCCCAGAAGCTAGAGCTTGCCCATGACCTGCTGGCGGAAGCCATAGACTTCACGCTTGCCCGACAGCGGAATCAAGGTGACCGAGCGTGTCTGCCCCGGTTCGAAGCGCACGGCGGTGCCGGCGGGAATATCGAGCCGCATGCCCCTTGCCTTATCGCGGTCGAAAGACAGCCCGGCATTGGTCTCGGCGAAATGATAGTGGCTGCCGACCTGAACCGGCCGATCGCCCGTATTGGAAACCTCAAGCGTTGTGGTCGGCGCTCCGACGTTGAGTTCGATGTCGCCGCTTGCGGCAATAATTTCACCTGGAATCATGGTTCTCTCCTCATGCGGCCTGGACGGGCGCACATCCCTCAGCTTTCAGAACACGTTTTGTCGAAGCGGGATATTTGGCGAGCAAGGCCGCCGGGCGGATTGGACGCTGCGCGAAGTCACCGCCGCAGTTCGGGCAGACGCCGCCTAATACGGTATCGACGCACTCAGCACAGAAGGTGCACTCGAAGGTGCAGATCATAGCGTCTTGGCTTTCCGGCGGCAGATCCCTGTCGCAGCATTCGCAATTTGGCCTCAGCTCCAGCATGGCAACCTCATCGGATGGGTTCGTGGACCGTGACGAGCTTGGTGCCGTCGGGAAATGTCGCCTCGACCTGAACGTCATGGATCATCTCGGCAACGCCCTCCATCACCTGATCGCGCGTGATGACATGGGCGCCGGTCTCCATCAACTCAGCGACCGGGCGGCCATCGCGTGCGCCTTCGACCACGAAATCGGTAATCAGCGCAATGGCTTCGGGATGATTGAGCTTCACGCCGCGCTCAAGCCGCCGCCGCGCCACCATCGCCGCCATCGAAATCAGCAGCTTGTCTTTTTCTCTCGGAGTGAGGTTCATCGCCTACCTATGTGATTGCTGTTTGCTCAATTTACAGATTCCAGACTTTCGGCACAGGCGCTCCGTCGCGCAAGGCGGAAATGATCGGGATGAGTATTTTTCTGAGCGCGAAGCCATCGGCGGCAACAAGCCGCACGACAAGCTTCTCACCCCAGTGGCTGGCACCCCCCATATGGGTTTCGAGGAGCGGCCTGATCCGGCCGCGATAAGTCTCGGCCAGCGGCCCGACATAAAGCAAGGTCGCAAAGGCGACCTGACCGTCCAGCACAGCCATCTTCGCCGTCAATGCAGCCACATCGCCGTCCAACCGCAGTTCCTCGGCATGAACCAGCCGCCCGCCGCGGCGGATGCGCCAGCGATCGCGAAACAGTCCCCGCTCCATCGTCTCGCCCATGGCTTTGCGCCCAAGCAGGATCGCCTCGACGGCAAGGAATTCGGCCGCATCGTCAAGTTCGGCATTCAACATACGAGAAAGCGAGGCGCGGTCGAAGAGGATGGTCTCCTGCGGCAGCCAATCGACACGGGCGCCGTGGCCAACCTTGATGGACGTTTCGACCTCTGCCGTACCGGCCGAAGCCTTGTAGATCTTCTCGCAGGCTTGCGTGGTCACATCGATGCGTGTGCCCGGCGCGGCGGAAATACTCCAATCCATGCGGTCGCCGCCCGTCAAGCCGCCGGCCGTGTTGATAATGACGGCCTCCATGGAATGATCGAAAGTTTCCGGCAGCCTGATCTTGGCCGCGCCCTCCTGAAAGAGCTCGGAAAGGCGCGTGCGGCCGCCAAGCGACTTCGCCGCAAGATGGCCGCGACCCCGCGCCCTCTGCGGTCTTGTCCCTGCCACCGTCATTGCCATCAGCCTCTCCACGCATCGCACATGCCAAGCCCGGCCATTGAAGCCCGGCGAGCAATAAACGCAAGCAATTCCTGTGCCTTATTCGACGCCGTGCAATATTGGCCCTATATCAGCCGCATCAGCTGCATTTTTCGTCAAACGCTCAAAAGAAAGGCAAGCTTCTGCAACGGATGTGTTTGATCCTTGGCGCGGAGACGATGCGCGTCAGCCTGGAGCAGTTCCAGCAAGGTGCGAAGCGGTTTTGCGTCCAGAACTACATGAAGCAAGAAGATAGAACGTTTCCGCGATTCCAAGAAAAGCGGAAATGCTCTAGATCACACGATCCGGTGGCTCGCGCCCGGCAAAGAAGGCGGTGACATTGTCCACCACCTTCATTCCCATGGCGGTGCGCGTTTCTTCCGTGGCGCTGCCGAGATGTGGCAGAAGCACGACATTGTCCATCGCCCTCAACCGCTCGGGAACATGCGGTTCAGCCTCATAAACGTCGAGGCCGGCGCCACGGATCGTCCCCCGCTCGAGCGCCGAAATCAGCGCCGCTTCGTCGACGACATCGCCCCTTGCGGTATTGATCAGGAAGGCCTCCGGTTTCATGGCCGCGAAACGGGCCGCGTTCATCAGGTGCCGGTTCTCGGCACCGCCTGGACAATGCAGGGAGACAAAATCGGAGACTTCCAGAACATCTTCTACGGTCTGCAACTGGACGGCGCCATAGCGAGCCGCCTCCATGGGATCGATGGCGGAGCGATTGTAGAAGACGACATCCATACCGAAGCCAAAATGGCAGCGCTGCGCGAAGGCACGGCCAATGCGGCCGAAGCCGATAATGCCGACGGTCTTGCCGGTGACCTTGGTGCCGACCAGATGTGTTGGCCGCCAGCCGCTCCAGGCGCCGGCCCTGACTTCACGCTCGCCTTCGCCGCCGCGGCGCGCAACGGAAAGAAGGAGCAGCATGGCAATATCGGCCGTGCAATCAGTCAGCACACCGGGCGTGTTGGTGACGACCACGCCCTTCTGTTTTGCCGCGGCAATATCGATATGGTTGAACCCGACCCCGAAATTGCCAAGAATCTTCGTCCTGATCGCCTGACCTTCGAAAAGTGCTGCAGGAAGCTTGTCGGAAACGGTCGGCAGGACTGCATCATAGGCGAGCAGCGCCTCGCGCAGCTGCCCCGCGTCGAGCGCGATGTCATCCGTGTTCAACGTCGTGTCGAAACGCTCGGAAAGCACGGATTCGACCGCGGCCGGCCAGCGTCGGGTCACAAGAATACGGGGTTTGCTCATGCGGTCATCCTCCTGCCGATATCAGGCAGATTTAAAGCAGCCTTGGCTTGAAGAAAATGGCGAACCGATATCGCGAATATGAAAAAGCCCGGCCGGTGGCCGGGCTTCTCAGGTCTTGCTCATGCCGGAAAACCGGCATTACAAAGCTTACTTCGAGATTTCGTCGTAGTTGTACTTGCCGTCGGAACCCTTGGACCACTTGTACATGACGTAGTCCGGACGGGTGATGTCGCCCTTGGCGTTGAAGCCCAGATCGCCGATAGCGGTCTTGAACGGACCCTTTGCCTTCAGCGCATCGGCAACAGCCATCGGATCGTTGGAACCGGCAGCCTTGGCGGCGGCAGCGATAACCTGCAGAGCCGAGTAGGAGTAGAGCGTGTAGCCTTCCGGCTCGTAGCCGGCAGCGCGGAACTTGGCGACAAGGTCGGCGGAAGCCGGGTTCTTGCGCGGATCCGGTGCGAAGGTCATCAACGTGCCGTCGACGGCGTCGCCGGCGATCGATGCCAGCTCGTTCGAGACGATACCGTCACCCGACATGAAGTGAGCCTTCACACCCTGGTCGGCCATCTGGCGCATGATGAGGCCAGCTTCCGTGTGCAGACCGCCGTAGTAGACGAAATCGACGCCAGCCTGCTTCATCTTGGCGATCAGGGCCGAGTAGTCCTTATCGCCGGGGGTGATGCCTTCATAAACGACTTCCGTCACGCCAGCGGCGTTGAGGTTCTTCTTGGTTTCATCGGCCAGACCCTGACCATACGGGGTCTTGTCGTGAACGACGGCAACCTTGGCGCCCTTGAAATTGTCGGCGATGTACTTGCCGGCAACTTCGCCCTGCTGGTCGTCACGGCCGCAAGTACGGAACGTGTTCCACAGGCCGCGTTCGGTGAACTTCGGGTTCGTCGAAGCGGGAGTGATCTGCAGGATGCCGTTTTCAGCGTAGACTTCCGAAGCCGGAATGGAAACGCCCGAGTTGAAGTGACCGACGACGAACTTCACACCGTCAGCAACAAACTTGTTGGCGACCGAAACGCCTTGCTTGGCGTCGGAGACGTCGTCGCCGAGTTCGATCTTGATCTTTTCCCCATTGATGCCGCCTGCAGCATTGATGTCGGCTGCTGCCTGTTCCGCACCCTTCTGAAGCTGCGCGCCAAACGCAGCATTCGGGCCCGTCAACGGACCGCCAACGCCAACAATGATATCGGCCTTCGCAGCGCCGCCGAAAGCGATCATCGCCGACAAAGCCACCGCCGACAGAAGATACTTCTTCATATTATTACTCCCAATTTTTAAGCGGGTTCCGTTTAATCTGCCCTGCGCGATACCCACCAATCATCACGCCGGTAACGCTTGCATTCCGAACTCTGGAAGCATGACCCGGCCCGTTCCCATCTGTTTTTATGGGCTGGATGACGCTCTTGGTTGTACGCAGACTGTGCCTAGTTTAGGCCCAGTGTCAATTCTTCTTCTTCCAAGAAAAGGCTGAGGTCCTTTCGTAGAGCCAATAGTAATTATTCACCATCTGATCGGTACGACGATACCGGTATCCCGCCGTCGCAAAAACAAGCAGAAGCACGACATCGATGATGTAGATGGTGAGGTCGAACACCGGGCCATTGAACAGCGCATGGTGCAGAAACTGCAGTCCAAGGCCGATCAGAAAGCTGTAGACGACGACAATCGGATAGTTTTCCCAGCTGGAAGCGACGGCGCGGCCTGCGCGCCACGCGGTCCAGAAACCCAGGATGACGATAACGGCACGGATCACCATGCGGCCGCCGGTATCGCTGTCGAAGAAAAGTCCCTGCATCTCAAATTCCCCGCGAAACGAAACTCAATGATGTCCGCCTTCGAGATAGGCGGCGCGCACTTCCGGATTGGCGAGCAATTCCTTGCCGGAACCGCTCATCGTCACCCGGCCGTTGACCATCACATAGGCGCGGTCGGAAAGCTTCAGCGCCGCGAAGGCATTCTGCTCGACGAGGAAGACGGTCAGCCCCTGGCTCTGGTTCAGAACCTTGATCGCTTCGAAAATGCCCTTGACGATCAGCGGTGCTAGGCCAAGCGATGGCTCGTCCAGCAGCAGCAGCTTCGGGCGCGCCATCAATGCACGACCGATCGACAGCATCTGCTGCTCGCCGCCGGAAAGCGTGCCGCCGCGTTGCGACTGACGCTCCTTCAGGCGCGGGAAGAGCGTGAAGATCTTCTCGACGTCCTCGTTGAAGTATTTGAGCTTATCGAGGCTCGCACCCATCTGCAGGTTTTCGTAGACGGTCATGCGCGGAAAGATGCGCCGCCCCTCCGGCGATTGCGCGATGCGAAGCCGCGCGATCTCGTGCGTCGGCATGCGCGTAATATCCTGGCCGTCGAAAGTGACCGATCCGGTACGAGCCTGAGGGCTGCCGCAGATCGTCATCATTAGCGTCGACTTGCCGGCGCCGTTGGCACCGATCAGGCTGACGATCTCGCCACGGTTGACTTCGATGTCGACCCCGGCAAGGGCGCGGATATTGCCGTAATAGGTTTCCACGCCCGCAACTTTGAGAAGTGGCTGCCCCGTCATCAATGTTCACCTTCCTGGAGGTGTTCGACTTCGGCAATCACCTCTTCCACTTCCTCATCCTCAACGCCCAGATAGGCAGCGATCACGCGAGGATCGTTCTTCACCTCATCCGGCGTGCCATCGGCAATCTTCTGCCCATATTCGAGGACGATGACATGGTCGGAAATCTCCATAACCACCGACATATCGTGCTCGATCAACAGGATAGACGTGCCGGTATCCTTGCGGATACTGCGCAGGAATTCGTTGAGAACCAGGGATTCGCGAGGGTTGAGACCGGCAGCCGGCTCATCCAGGCAAAGCAGCTCCGGCCCCGTGCACATTGCGCGGGCGATTTCCAGGCGACGTTGCGCGCCGTAGGGAAGATCGCCGGCCGGATCGTCGGCGCGATCAATGAGATCGGCTTTCTCGAGCCAGAAGCGCGCGAGTTCGATCGCATTCTTGGCTTCGGAACGATACGGCCCGATGCCGAGCAGACCGAGGATCGTATAGCCGGAGGCGCGCATCAGCTTGTTGTGCTGCGCCACCAGCAGGTTTTCCAACACGGTGAGGCCCGAAAACAGGCGGATATTCTGGAAGGTGCGCGCCACCTTGGCTTCACGCGTGATCCGGAAATCCGGAAGCCGTTCCAGGAGATATTCCTTACCGGTCTTCTGATGCAGGCTGATCATACCCATCGTCGGCTTGTAGAAACCGGTGATGCAATTGAACACTGTCGTCTTGCCGGCGCCGTTCGGGCCGATGAGGGCGGTGATGTCGCCTCGCTTCGCCTCGAAGGAGAAATCGTTGATCGCCATCAGGCCGCCGAATTTCATCGACAGATGATCGACCTTCAGCAGAACGTCATTGGGGTTTGTGGTCACAGCGTTCATCAGCCGTGGCCCTCCTTGGTAAAGCTGCCGGAGACCGCTTTTCGCTCTTTGAGGAAGGCGGTCGGCTCACGCGTACCGACAAAGCCGCGCGGCTTGAAGATCATGACAACCACCATCGCAAGGCCGAAGATCAGCATGCGGTAGAGTTCCGGAGTGAAATCCGGGCCGAAGCCGGGAATAATTGTCGTGTCGCCCCAAACCAGGCCAGTCTTCAGGAAGCTCATATTACGCAGCGCTTCCGTGCCGCCGATCATGGCGATCGCCGCGATAGCGATACCCTTCAACGACCCCATGCCGCCCAGGACCACGATCGCCAAAATGATTGCGGATTCGAGGAAGACGAAGGATTCCGGCGAGACGAAGCCCTGGCGCGCCGCGAAGAAGGAGCCGGCAAAGCCGCCGAACATCGCGCCGGTGGCAAAAGCCGTCAGCTTCGTCGTTACCGTATTGATTCCGAGCGAACGGCAGGCGATTTCATCCTCGCGCAACGCTTCCCACGCACGTCCGATCGGCATGCGGCGCAGCCTGATGGTGACATAGGCCGTCAGCATGCAGAGCAGCAGGATCACATAGAACAGGAAAATCTTATACCAGGCAGACGAGATCGGCAGACCGAAACTACGCACGAAATTGTGCGGGTCCTTCATATCGAAAGTATAGAGGCCAAAGAGCGATGCCTTGGTGATGTTGGAGATACCGAAGCTTCCCTGCGTCACATCGGTCCAGTTGGTCAGCACGATGCGGATGATTTCACCGAAGGCAAGCGTCACGATCGCCAGATAATCACCCCTGAGGCGCAGCACCGGAAAGCCGAGGACCATCCCCCAAAGCGCTGCCAGAAGGCCCGAAATCGGCAGAAGCAGCCAGAAGGATAGGCCGAAATGCATCGACAACAGTGCATAGGAATAGGCACCGACCGCATAGAAGGCGACATATCCCAAGTCGAGCAGACCGGCGAGGCCGACGACGATGTTCAGACCCCAGGCAAGCATCACATAGATGAGGATCTGGATGCCGAAATTGTCCACATAGGTCAGCGCCCCTTGCGGCCCGAGGATTGTCACCGCCGCCAGCGGATAAATCAACAGAAACACAAGGGCGATCTTGTTGAAATGCTTGGAGACGAAGCTTTGTTCGCCCTCTACCTGGACGACCTTGGCCTTGGCTGCCTTTCGCGCTGCCAGATAAGGCTGGACGAAGACCGTCATGATGAAGCGGCCGACGGTAGCGATCGCAACGATGGTCGCCAGAAGGCCCCAGCGCTGCACGATGATCAGCTTGTTGTCCATATTCTGATCGGTCTTGAGACCGATATAGAGGACAAACATGCCAAAGGATATGACAGCGGTCCAGAGGGCGTCCGTAATCCCTTTCTGGACAAGGCCGGGTGCGGTCTTGCCTGCAACGAAGTTTGAATTTGCCATGGCGTTATACCTTTTCGACTTCCGGCCGGCCGAGAATACCCGTCGGCTTGAAGATCAGCACGTAGGCCAGGATACCGTATGTCGCGACATCCTTATACGCGATGGGAAAATTGCCCGACCAGAACGACTCGATGAAGCCGATCATCAGACCGCCGAGAACAGCGCCCGGCAGCGAGCCGATGCCCCCCAGAACCGCGGCGGTGAACGCCTTGACACCAGGCACGAAGCCATCCGTGAAGTTCGCGACGCCATAATACATCAGATACATCGTGCCGGCGACGGCAGCGAGCGCCGCCCCCATGATGAAGGTGATGGAGATGGTCCGGTCGACGTTGATGCCGAGCAGCGCCGCCATCTTGCGGTCCTGCTCAGTGGCGCGCTGCGCGCGCCCAAGCGCCGTCTTGTTGACGATGTACCAGAAGGCGGCCAGCAGCACGACGGTGATGATGAAGATGATGATCTGCTTCAGCGACAGCGAGACGCCGCCGAAATTGTAGACATCACCCACCAGTGTCGGGATCGGCTTGTTGCGCGGGCCCTGTGCGACCTGGATGAAGTTCGACAGAACGATCGACATGCCGATTGCCGTGATCAGCGGCGCGAGGCGGAACGATCCGCGCAAGGGCCGATAGGCGACGCGCTCGATCACCCAGTTCCAGAGGCTCGTCATCAGCATGGCGACAATCAGCATCACCAAAAGCAAGATGGCGACCGGGAGGCCGGCAAATAGCGAAATGAGAACTAGATAGGTGATAAGAGCGGCAAAACCGCCAAGCATGAACACGTCACCGTGGGCAAAATTGATCATGCCGATGATGCCGTAGACCATGGTGTAACCAATGGCGATCAGGCCGTAGATCGACCCGAGAGTCAGCCCGTTTAAGAGCTGCTGGATAAAATAATCCATATATCATTTCCCCTGGATGCGGCGTCATACGATCGCATCTCTTATTACTTTTTTAGGCTCCTTCTGGAGGCCTATGGCCGCGATTCCATACTGGTTTCGAAAGAAATGTGAAGCCAAAAAGGCAAGAAATTGACAAATTCTTTTCAAATCGCGGTGCGCTGATGCGAATTCGACCAAAAATGACACGAAAGCGGCAGTCCGTGGCTCAAAATTAGCCAAAGCCGCCTTCTGCCGCGCCCAAATTGAAAAGCTCTCGTCAGCGGCAGGTCATTCGTGATCCACCGCTGCCTTGTGAAGGCGCTCTTCAGGCGCGCATGCGGGCGCCGTCTGCGTCGAACAGCGGTTCGACCTGAAGCCTTGCCGGCAGAAGTTCGCCGAGCAATTCGATCGCCCAGCCCTGCGTCTCGTCGACAATTTCCTTCGGCACGTAGCCGACTGCAACGGAAAGACCGGAAGCGTGCGCATAGCCGCCCGAGGTCACCCAGCCGCAAACCGCGCCCTTGTGATAAATGGGCTCGTCGCCGATGACGTCGGCATCCCTCGCGCTCAGAATGAACGTGCACAGCCGCAAGGTTCCGCCTTCCGCCTTCTCCTTGGCAGCCGCAGCCTTGCCAATGAAATCGGCTTCCTTGGACAGCGCGACGAACCGGTTGAGCCCGGCCTCGAACGGACCATATAGCGGCCGGTATTCGCGCGCCCAACTGCCGTAGGATTTGTCGAGACGCAGTGCATTGAGCGCTCTCAACCCAAAGAGCCGGATGTCGAACTCGGCGCCCTCCTGCATCAGAAGATCGAAAATATAGCGCTGGTATTCCGGCTTCATCCAGATCTCATAGCCGAGGTCGCCCGTATAGGAGACGCGGCCGACGATGGCAGGCGCCATGCCGATATCCATGCGGCGGATCGACATGAAGGGGAAGGCGGCCGTGGAAAGATCCTCATGGGTCAGCTTCTGCAGCAGTTTGCGGGCATTCGGGCCGGCGATCGAAAGGCCGAGAAGCGAAAGACCGAGTGCATTCAGTTCGACCGAACCGTCCTTGGGCAGGAGGCTTTCGAACCAGCGCATGTGATAGGCTTCGGCAATGCCGGAACCGATGAGAAGGAAATCTTCCTCACCGAGCTTGGCAAGCGTGAAATCGCCGATCAGCTTGCCGTCATGCTTCAGCATCGGCGCCAGTGTCATGCGGCCCACGGCCGGAATACGGCAGGTCAGCAGCGTGTCGAGGAAAGCTTCCGCTCCCGGCCCCTTGACTGAATATTTGGCAAAACCCGACGTTTCCATCAGGCCGACGCTTTCGCGCACCGCCTTGGCTTCCGCGCCAACGACGTCGAAATCGTTGGAACGCCGCCACGAGAATTGATCCACTTCGCCCTGCGGAGCAAACCATAGCGCCTGCTCAAGGCCATAGTAAGCGCCGAAGACGCCCCCGGCTTGCTTCAGCTTGTCGTAGATCGGCGTCGTCAGCAGCGGACGTGCAGCCGGAAGTTCCTCGTTCGGATAGCGGATCGAGAAGCGGCGGGTATAGTTCTCGCGCACCTTGGCATTGGTATAGGCGAGCGTCGCGTAGTCGCCATAGCGGGAGACATCCATGGCGAAGACGTCGAAGCCCGGGTCGCCGTAGATCATCCAATTGGCCAGCGCCAATCCGACGCCGCCGCCCTGGCTGAAGCCGGCCATGACCGCACAGGCCGACCAATAGTTCCTCAACCCGCGTACCGGCCCGACAAGCGGGTTGCCGTCGGGCGAGAAGGTGAACGGACCGTTGATGATCTTCTTGATGCCCGCATTGTTGAAGGCCGGGAAGTGGCGGAAGCCGACTTCCAGTTCCGGCGTGATCCGCTCGATATCCTCGGCCAGCAGTTCGTGACCGAAATCCCAAGGGGTCGTTAGCGGCGACCATGGACGGCAGGCCTTTTCATATGTGCCCATCAACATGCCCTGCCGCTCCTGGCGCAGATAGATCTCGCCATCGAAATCGACGCAGTGCATCAGTTCCTTGCCCGTCGTCTTGTTGAAGTCGATGACCTCAGGCATGTCCTCGGTAATGAGGTACATATGCTCCATGGCGAGCACCGGCAGCTCCAGCCCCACCATACGGCCGACTTCGCGCGCCCAGAGACCGGCGGCGTTGACCACATGCTCGGCGATGATCTCACCCTGATTGGTGATGACGCGCCAGAAGCCGTCTTCGCGCTGCACCAGCTCTTCCACCTTGGTGTGAAGGTAGATTTCCGCGCCATTCTTCTTGGCGGAGCGGGCATAGGCATGCGTCGTACCATAGGGGTCGAGATGGCCTTCGACGGGATCGTAAAGCGCGCCGACGAACTGATCGGGATCGAGGAGCGGCATCATCTCGTGCGCTTCCTTCGGCGTCAGCAGCGTCGCGTCCAGGCCGTTGTAGCGACCCTTAGCGAGAATGGACTTCAGCCAGTCGAAGCGCTGCGGGGTAGCCGCCAGCATCAGGCCGGAGGTGAGGTGCAGGCCGATGTCCTGGCCGGAATATTCCTCGATCTCCTTATAGAGCTCGACCGTATATTTCTGCAGCTTGGCGACGTTCGGATCGCCGTTGATCGTATGCATGCCGCCAGCGGCATGCCAGGTCGATCCGGATGTCAGCTCAGAACGCTCGAGTAGCACCACATCCGTCCAGCCGAATTTCGTCAGGTGATAGAGCACCGAACATCCGACGACACCGCCACCGATGACGACGACCTTGGCATGGCTTTTCATTGGGGATCCCCTGTTTTCGGCACGAAGCCGCCGGGTGTCTTCCCGCGCGACCGACCGTATTTGAGAGGAACCCTAGAGGCTATCCGATAGCCCAAATAGCCCGAACTGCGAAACCGATATGTCTGTTTGCGCCATCGCAATTGTTCGGATCGCGCCATCGGCTATGGGCAGCGCAAGCCGGCTGACACGCCATCCGACATCAGACGATATAAGGATTTTCAATCGGCGAAACCGGCCGTGAGCGCGAACTCCCGTCCCATCTCCATGATCTCTTCGAAGACGCTGCCGGCATAGGAGCGCGGCACGATGATTTCGAAACGATCGGGGCCGGTGCGGGCAACATTGGCGCTGACATGGCAGCACAGCATGTTGGCAGATTGCCCCTCGGCAAAGAGCTGCGGATGCAGATCAACGGCGACGCATTTGGCGAGGATGCGACGAACGTTGGGGCCGGAGATGCGAAGCAGCACGCGGCCATCACTCTGCTCGAAGAAGGAGGCACACGCCGGATCGAGCGTAAAGAGATCCCGCGCAACGCTATCGGCGCCGAGCGTGTCCGACACAACGAACCATTCCCTCGGCCCGACATTGCGAACCGATACATCCTTCAGCGCCTTCAGGCTCGTCAGAACACCATTCTGATCGCCGGCCTTCGCGAGCACGGAGAAGATGGCCGGACGACGCACCACGGCGAGATGATTCGGATTTGCGGCAGCCTCGAAACCGGAAATATGATCTTCCAGCACATGCCTGTTCTGAAACGCGACGCTCATCGATCCCTCACCCCAAAAGCTTCTTGTTGTCGAGATCGACGAAGATGGGGCTGCAGACCTCAGCCGCCACTTCCTCACCCCGCAATCCGTCCCAGACGACCACATGCTCGCCGATGCGCTCCCGGCCGGATTTCAGGAAAGCCAGCGCGATGGAATGGCCAAGGACGGGCGAGAAGCAGGCCGAGGAGACATGCCCCTGATCGTTCAGGGTCGAAGGTCTCGCGCCCTCCTTCAAAATATGCGCTCCAGCGAGAATTTCCTTGGCCGTATCGATCGGCTTCAGACCGACGAGCTGGCCGCGATCGGCGGCCGTTAGGCCGAAACGTGTAGAGAGCCTTTTGCCGATGAAATCCGGCTTCTGCGTCGACATCATTTTTCCAAGGCCGACATCGTCAGGCGTGGTGCGGCCATCGAGCTCGTTATGGGTGACATGCCCCTTCTCGATACGCAGCACGTTGAGCGCTTCGACGCCATAGGGGCAGATGCCATGTGCCTTGCCGGCCTCCATGATGGCATCGGCGACCGCCTCTCCATAGCCGGCCGGCACCGCCAGTTCATAGGCGAGCTCACCCGAGAAGGAGATACGGAACAGGCGTGCCCTGAGCCCAGCCTTCAGCATGACCTCGGCTGCGGCAAGGAAGGGGAAGAACGCGTCGGAAATATCGTCCTCGACGATCTGCTCCAGCACCAGCCGCGCCTTCGGGCCGGCGATCGCCATCTGCGCCCACTGATCGGACGAGGATACGAAGCGAACGTCGAGCTGCGGCCAGAGCGTCTGCGCTGCGAATTCCATATGCGTCATCACCTCGCCGGCCATCGCCGTCGTGGTTGTCATGAAGAAATGATCAGGCGTCAGCCGGCTCGTCGTGCCGTCATCGAAAACCATGCCGTCTTCGCGCAGCATCAAGCCGTAGCGCGCCTTGCCGATCGGCAGTTTCAGGAAAGCGTTGGAATAGAGGCGATTGAGAAACTCCGCCGCATCCTTGCCGAAAATCTCGATCTTACCGAGCGTCGACACATCGCAGATCCCGACATTGTTGCGCACGGTCAGAACCTCACGGTCCACGCTGTCGCGCCAGCCCTTCTCGCCCGGCCGGGCAAACCAGGACGAGCGATACCAGAGGCCGGCTTCGACAAAACTTGCGCCGTTCTTCTTCGCCCATCCATGCAGCGGCGATTCCCGAACCGGCTGCGCATGCTTGTCTCGCGCCGTGCCCGCGAGCGCGCCGAAGGAGACTGGCGTATAGAACGGCCGGAAGGTCGTCGTGCCGACGGCGGCCGGGCTGACGCCGCGCATGCCGGCGATAATGCCGGCGGCGTTGACATTGCCGAGCTTGCCCTGGTCCGTGGCCATGCCGCTCGTCGTATAGCGCTTGGCATGTTCCACATGGCCGAAGCCTTCGCGCAAAGCGAGGCCAAGATCCTTGGTATGGACGTCGTTCTGGAAGTCGACGAATGCCTTGTCTTTCGCGCCCGGCACATGCCAGATCGCCGCGAAAGACGGGTCATATTCGCCATCCACTTCGGGCAGTTCGGCCCCATGCACCTTGCGGCCGAAGCCTTCAACGATTTTTCGCGCCTTTTCCGCCCCGTCGGCAAGACAGCCGGAAACGCTCTCAATGCCCGCAGCCGAGCCGGCAATCTCCAGCTCGCCGGAGACGATCGGCGCCATGAAGGCCTGCTTCTCGCCCGACCAGACCGGCTTGGCGCCTCGCTGGCAGGCAAGATGGATGATCGGCGACCAGCCGCCCGACATGGCCAGCGCATCGCAAGCGATCAGCTCATCCAAGCCGCCGCGGTCTGCAATGATGCCGCTGATGCGATATTTACCTTTGGTCGCGTGGACGCTTGCCGCATGAACCACGCGCACACCCTGGGGGGCAGCATCGGCAGAAGCGGCGCGCGTATCGAGGATTGCCGAAATCTCGACGCCTGCCGCGGCGAGATCTGCCGCAGTCCGATAGCCGGAGCCGCCATTGGTGAAGACCGCCACCTTCTGCCCAGCAACGACGCCGTAGCGGTTGAGGTAGCTGCGCATGGCGCCGGCCATCATCACGCCGGGACGATCGTTACCGCCGAACACCAGCGGCCGCTCTTCGGCACCCGAGGCGAGGATGGCGCGCTTGGCGGCGATGCGCCACAGACGCTCGGCCGGTAAGTCGCGTGATGGCATCGCCACATGTTTCTGCACCTTCTCGACAGCACCGAAAACATTGTCGTCATACCAGCCGAACACGGTGGTACGCGGCATCAGGGTGACGTTCTCGAAGGTCTGTAGCTCCTCAAGGGTCGCCTGCACGAAAACGTCGGCGGAAGCGCCGCCGATCGTCAGCTTTTCCGACAATAGCGAGCCGCCAAGTCTAAAACCTTCGTCGGCCAATACGATACGCAGGCCGGCGCGGGCAGCGGTCAGAGCCGCCATGAGCCCCGCCGGACCGGAGCCGATCACAAGCAGGTCGCAATGCGCCCAAGCCTTCTCGTAGCGGTCCGGATCGGCCTGCATGACCGCCTTGCCGAGGCCGGCGGCGCGCCGGATGATCGGCTCATAGACCTTCTCCCAGAAGGCAGCCGGCCACATGAAAGTCTTGTAGTAGAATCCGGCCCCCAGGAAGGGCGAGAGCAGGCTGTTGACCGAGCCGAAGTCGTGTTTCAGCGATGGCCAGCGGTTCTGGCTCACAGCGCTCATGCCCTGATAAAGTTCGGCAACGGTAGCGCGCGTATTCGGCTCGGTACGGCCATCCTTGCCGAGGGTGACAAGCGCGTTTGGCTCTGCCGAGCCGGCCGTCAGAATGCCGCGCGGCCGATGGTATTTGAAGCTGCGTCCGACCAGCAGCTGGTCATTGGCGAGCAGAGCGGCGGCAAGCGTATCGCCCTCCAGCCCTTTCATCTCCTTGCCGTCAAACTGAAAGGAAAGCGGACGACTGCGATTGACGAGACCGCCGCTCGACAGACGATAGGCCGTCATCGCACCGCCTCCTTCGCCTTGTCTTCGGCGTCGGTAACGGAAAAGACCTCATGAGTGACATTGCTGCGCTCGACGACGAGCCAGCGGCGACATCCGGCACTATGATGCCAATATTCCTCAATCCGGCCGCGCTCGTTGTCGCGGATGAAGACATAACGGTTCCAGTCCTCATCCGGCGCCGTCGGCGCGGGACGGACGACGGAAGCGCCGCGAATGGAGAATTCTTCCTTGGGTCGCACGCCGCAATGCGGGCAGTTGATCAAGCTTGCCATTGGTATTGTGCCCTCAATGCAGGTTCGGCTGCGGACCCTTGCCGCCTTCGTCGATCGCAAAGCCGCGCTCGAAGCGGTCAAGACGCAGAAGGCGGCTGACATCGTGGCTTTCGCCCTTGGCAATCAGATGCGCGAAGCAGAAGCCCGAGGCCGGCGTCGCTTTAAAGCCGCCATAGTTCCAGCCGCAGTTCAGATAAAGATTTTCGATGGGCGTGCGATCGATGATTGGCGAGCCGTCCATGCTCATATCCATAACGCCGCCCCAGGTGCGCAGCACGCGCACGCGCGACAGACCGGGGATAAGCGCCACCCCCTCCTCCATTGTATGCTCGACGGTCGCAAGATTGCCGCGCTGCGCATAGGAGCTGTAGTAATCGATATCGGCGCCGAAGACCAAGCCGCCCTTGTCCGACTGCGAGATATAGAAGTGGCCCGCGCCATAGGTGATGACGTTATCAATGACAGGCTTCAGCCCCTCGGAAACAAAGGCCTGCAGCACATGCGTTTCGATCGGCAATTCCAGATCGGCCATATTGCCGAGGATCGATGTATGGCCGGCGGCCGCAAGCGCCAGCTTGTTGCAGCCGATGAAGCCACGATTGGTCTCGACGCCGGTGACGATGCCGTTTTCGCGGCGAATACCGATCACCTCGCATTGCTGGATGAGATCGACACCGCGGCTGTCGGCGCCGCGCGCATAACCCCAGGCGACGGCATCGTGCCGCGCCGTGCCGCCGCGCCGCTGCAGGAGGCCTCCGAGGATCGGGAAGCGCGCATGATCGAAGTTGAGGTAAGGCATCATCCGGCGGACCTGCTCGCGGTTGAGCAGTTCCGCATCGACGCCGTGCATGCGCATGGCATTGCCGCGCCGGGCATAGGCATCGCGCTGGCCATCGGAATGGAACAGGTTGACGATACCGCGCTGGGACACCATGGCGTTATAATTGAAGTCCTGCTCCAGCCCTTCCCAGAGCTTCATCGAAAACTCGTAGAAGGGTTCGTTGCCGGGTAGCAGATAGTTGGAGCGGATGATCGTCGTGTTGCGGCCGACATTGCCGGAGCCGATGTAGCTCTTTTCCAGTACGGCGACATTGGTAATGCCGAATTCCTTGGCGAGGTAATAGGCCGTTGCCAGCCCATGCCCGCCGCCGCCGACGATGATCACGTCATAATGTGGTTTCGGCTCCGGCGTCCGCCACACCGGCTGCCAATGGCGATTGCCTGAAAACGCCTGTTTTAGAAGCTGATAAGCCGAATAACGCATGCATTCATCCCGATACTACCCGGCGGCACATTCGCATATGCAATAAAAACGACAAGACCCGAAAGAGCGAAAAAGCTTCGCAAACAGAACATGTTCTTTTCCGAATGCGCAGTGATGGACGGTGTCTGCTCTGAGAGGAATGCACTGCCAACCCGCGAAAAAGCCTGCATGTGAAACCCGCCACATGGAGCACTGTTGCTAAGCCCTCGCGCAAGCGCTAAGGCAAACAAGTCGGCGCATCGGAAATCTAAACTTCGCAATCGCAACTTCCTATATATAATGTCCGGAGAATTCAGGCGCGGATCGCGCGCGGAAGACGAAGAAGCACATGCTTGCAACATTTGAAAAGGCAGCGCTCGAAGCAGGAAAGGCCATTCTGGAGGTCTATCGTGCCGGCTATGCTGTTGCCTTGAAGCAGGACATGAGCCCCGTCACTCTGGCCGACGAACGCGCCGAAAACATCATCCTCAGGCACCTCGAACGCGATTTTCCCCATATCCCCGCCATTGCCGAGGAGCAGGTTTCAGCCGGCAAGATTCCGGACGTACGCGGCCGCGCCTTCTTTCTGGTGGACCCGCTCGACGGCACCCGGGAATTCATCGAACATCGTGACGAGTTCACCGTCAATATCGCCTATGTCGAGAACGGTATTCCCATCATCGGCATCGTCTACGCACCTGCGCTCGGTGTCGCTTTTACCGGCGAGCCCGGCCGTGCCCGCAAACTGATCGTCGACGAGCAATTTTCCATTGCCGACCGCCTGACCATCGCCGTGCGCGAACCTCCGGCCAAGCTGACCGCGCTCGCCAGCCGCTGCAACAGCAACGCCAAGACCGAAGGCTTCCTCACCGACAATGCGGTTTCCGGCTGCACATCGATCGGTTCGTCGCTAAAATTCTGCCTGCTCGCCGAGGGCAAGGCCGATGTCTATCCGCGCTTCGGCCGGACCATGGAATGGGATACCGCAGCCGGCGATGCCGTGTTGCGGGCAGCCGGCGGCAAGACGGTCACGATCGAGGGCCGCCTTTTGACCTACGGCAAGACTGACCAGAGCGAGGATGCCGATTTCGCCAATCCGCACTTCATCTGCTGGGGCGGACAGAAGCACAGCGTCTCGGCGTAAGTTTATTTTTGCAAGTAAAAACAGTTCTAGGCCCCGCTTCCGAGCCGGAGAACAGTAGAGCGCGTGCCGAGATTTCGGCCCCAAAGCGTAAGTTTTCACTGACGAAAAATCATAGAATGAATGCAATTTCCCCTGAAATAACAGGGGCTTTTGCCCGTTTTGCTCAGGCGCAACATACGCAAATCAGCACTTCGCCACATTGATTAAAATTATTAGCAAAGTCTTACCATGTGCTTAGGCAATTTTTAAATGTGGCAAGCTAGAGTGCCACACGTGGTCTTGAGTGTGTGTAGAGAGTCCAATGACCGAAATGATACGTCCCCGAGTGAAGTATGTCATCGGCCCCGATGGCAGCCCGCTGACGATAGCAGACCTTCCGCCGCCGAATACGCGCCGCTGGGTCATTCGTCGTAAGGCAGAGGTTGTCGCCGCCGTGCGTGGTGGTTTGCTGAGCTTGGAAGAAGCCTGCGAACGTTATACGTTGACCGTCGAAGAGTTCCTCTCCTGGCAGTCGTCCATCAATACCCATGGCCTCGCTGGCCTCCGGACGACCCGCATACAGCAGTATCGCCACTGACAGCAGCGACAGTACCACCTTTATTCTATTTTGTGTTCGGGCCTCTTTTCTGAAAAGAGGCCCGAATTATTTGTTGAAGTGCCGCCCCTAGCGTCCAGCTGCCTAGCGCTAAGGACTTGCCGAATCCGCATTTCCGACATCGACTTAAACGAAGACGATCCGTTAACAATCTCGAAGGTTGGCAGATGTCGGATCACATGCAATCCTTATTGCATAAGACGCAACAAGGGAGAAAATCATGGATATCCGCAACGAAAACAATGCATCCGGCGGCCGTTATGTCGCAACCGTCGAAGGCCACGAGGCGGAGATGACCTTTTCCCGCACGTCCCCCAAGCTGATCATTATCGATCACACCGGTGTACCGGACGCGCTGCGTGGCAAGGGGGTGGGCCAGGCGCTATCGCTTCACGCCGTCGAGGAAGCGCGGCGCGGCGGCTGGAAGATCATCCCGCTCTGCCCCTTCTTCAAGGCTCAGGCACAACGCCATGAAGATTGGCGCGACGTCGTCAATCTCTGACGCACAGGCAATAATCCGTCCAATCGGCCGGATTACTCCCGAAAATGCAAAAGCTGCGCATGGCCGGCCCCGTCACGGCCAGTCATGCGCAGCTTTCAGTACCGCCGCTATACCTTTCACACTCCGAAGATGGACCCAGCACCGCAACATCTGGATGCTTGATCCGAAGGAGCGACGGAATTGCGATCTCAGGCGCGTGCCCGTGCTGGACCATCCCGCTCTTCGAGAGCTGCAGCCTTGGCATATTCGGCCTGCATTTCCTCGAGCGAATTTTCCAGCGCTTCTTCCTGAACCTGCAGCTCGCGGATCGACACCTGCAGATTGTCCGCACGCTGGCGAGCAGCCTTGGCAAAGGTCGGGTAGGCGAAGTGGCTCGGATCGGAAATGCCGGACTTCTTCTCCTCGACGACGATCTGGCTTTCCAGCTCCTTCGTCATGCGGTCAAATTCCGCCATCATCATCTGCAGTTGCTGCAGCTGACGGCGTTTTTCGTTCACCTGAAACTCTTTCAGGCGAACAAGGCTCTCACGTGACTTCATACGCATTACTCCCGTGATGCGAGACCCCGGCTCTCGATATTCCCGTTTGCCGAACCGCTTTGGGACGGCTTGGTTAAAAAAATTTCCAGCGATCTTAATAAAAGCCTACCGCTGGTAACCTTTCGTTTACGGGCATCGTTAATGATAGGCGCAATGATTTAAGGCTCGGTAAATGTCGTGGTCGGAATTCGGCATATCGGCATTGGTGAGTCGGATGAATCACTTGGCGTTGGTTGTTAATGCGATACTTTAGGAGTCGATTTTACTGATTGTCGTTGGAAAACAGTGCAATGGAAAAATTATTTAATAAATTCGATACGACTTGCCAGAGTGAATCAGAATTTGTTAACCATTACATGGCAGCTTCCAAATCAAGCAGTGATTTGATCGGTATCGCGTTAAGGGGCTGACGACCTTTCGGCGGCGGTAAAGGGGACAATTATGCGGGTTCTACTCATTGAAGACGATAGCGCGACAGCGCAGAGCATCGAGCTGATGCTGAAATCCGAAAGTTTCAACGTCTATACCACCGATCTCGGTGAGGAAGGCGTGGATCTCGGAAAGCTCTACGACTACGACATCATTCTTCTCGATCTCAATCTTCCCGATATGTCTGGCTACGAAGTGCTGCGCACGCTGCGCCTCTCGAAGGTCAAGACGCCGATCCTCATCCTCTCCGGCATGGCCGGCATCGAGGACAAGGTTCGCGGCCTCGGCTTCGGCGCCGACGACTACATGACCAAGCCATTCCACAAGGATGAGCTGGTCGCCCGCATTCACGCCATCGTCCGCCGCTCCAAGGGCCACGCCCAGTCGGTGATCATGACTGGCGAACTCATCGTCAACCTCGACGCCAAGACCGTCGAAGTCGGCGGCCAGCGTGTGCATCTGACCGGCAAGGAATATCAGATGCTGGAGCTGCTCTCGCTGCGCAAGGGCACGACGCTCACCAAGGAAATGTTCCTCAACCACCTTTATGGCGGCATGGACGAGCCGGAGCTGAAGATCATCGACGTCTTCATCTGCAAGCTCCGCAAGAAGCTCGCAAACGCCGCCGGCGGCGCCAACTACATCGAAACCGTTTGGGGCCGCGGCTATGTGCTGCGCGAGCCCGACAGCAACGATTTCGCCGAAAGCGCCTGAGCCGCCTCCCCGCCTTTACCGCCGACACACAGAAATCCCGCCTCTTCAGGCGGGATTTTTATTGGCTTCAATGGAGCGCAAAATAATAGCCGTCTCGAAGGGCGGCTATCCTTGTCTCGATGTGTCTCGTTGAAATCAGGCGGCGGCGGCGCGATTGCCGAAGATGGCCGTCAGGATCTTGCGATCGAAGGGCTTCAGCAGAAAATCCGTCGCGCCCGCGCGCTTTCCGGCCATCAGCTTGCGAAGATCGGCCTCGATTACGCAGTAATAGATCTTCACGTCCTTGCCATCAGGCATGGCGCGGATGCTTGCGATGAGCTCAAGCGCCCCTTCCATGCCGGCATCGACGATCAGATAGTCAGGCATTTCGGCCTGGCAGCGCATCAGCGCTTCACGCGAATCTCCGGCTTCGCTCACGAGAAAATCCAGCTCAGACAGGATTCGTTTGCCGACCTTGCGTACGACATCCGACGTGTCCGTTATCATGAACCGCTGCATGTGTGAGCTCCCCTGGCACCAGCCGCCATCATCGATGTCGGCTTCAAATTGAAACGATAGGAGCAGCAAGCTAAGGATTCGTTACCGTTACATTATCAATTGCGCGAACAACCTCAAGATTGCACAGAATTTTCGATACACGAAATAATAAACCCGCAGCCGATGACCGACTGCGGGCGAAAACGTCGATGGATCGACCCGCTTATTGCGCGGCTTGGGCAGCCATAGTCGCAACGAAGGTCAGTTCCTCCGGCGTCGCATTGTAGGAAAGTTCCATGCCGCTCTCCTCGGCAAGAAGCACCGTGTAATAGGGCTGGATCGAATGTGCGTCGATCGCCTCCTCCAGCGTGCCTGAGCAGATCTCGGCGAATTTCGGCGGCACGCGCATCAGCCGGCCCTTGACGGCGATCGTGAACTTGGCGTCGAACTCAGGATTTTCGAGTGTCACCTCGATATTGCCGCCGCGCGGAATGGCGCCATAGGCAACCAGGAAGAGATTGAGCAGCAGCTTCACGCGGTTCTTGGCGATGATCGCACGCGGGCCGATCCAGGTGACCTCGGTCTTCTTCTCGGCCGCGGCGAAATCCTTTGCGGCCCGCTCCGCTTCGCCGGTGTCGATCGACGCGCCGACCGAACCGGACGCACCGAAGGCAAGGCGGGCGAATTTGAGGCGGACGGAGGCGTTGAGCGCACTGGTGCGGATCAGATCCATCGCGTCGGCGTCGGCACCACCCTCGTCGAGCAGCTCCAGGCCATTGTTGATCGCCCCGACCGGCGAGATCACATCATGGCAGACGCGGCTGCACAGCAGCGCGGCCAGATCCGGTCCGGTCAGAGCGAGATTGGGATTTTTCGACATTCATTGTCTCCTGAATGCTGCCAGGGCAAAGCGAATAGGTCCACCTTGCCACGGTAAGGTTGCTCGAGGGTTTCGCAGCCAGTGTACCGCGCGCCATAATGACACCATATTTGGTAAACCGATTGTTAAGACCATCGACGCAAAATGCATTCATCACCATCAGACTTTTTCGCACGCGAATCGTCCGGCGATGGAGGGGTGGAAAGTCTGAGATAAGGGGTGCGCAGTGCTTGGCGCAATTTTTCGAATGCGTCGTGCTTACCTGCCCCGACTACCGACCATGATGAACGGAAGACTTCCATGCGCTATGAAATCCTGAAGAGAATGCCAAGCCCCGGCACCAGAACGCTCGGCCTCGGCCTGATTCTGGCCATTGTCGCATTCGTGAGTTTCGCGTTGCCGGTCCGTCAGGCTGCGGCCGCGCCCACCAATCAGTATTCGGCCCAGGAAATCGTCGATGCCGGCCACTCCTTCTTCGGCTCCACCAGCGGCGGCCTTGCCAAGGTGGTCGAACGTGCCTTCCAGCAATATGGCCTGCCAAACGGCTACATCCTTGGCCAGGAAGGCTCCGGCGCCTTCCTGGCGGGCCTCACCTACGGCGAAGGCCAGTTGAACACGAAAAATGCCGGCGAGCATCCGCTCTACTGGCAGGGACCTTCGCTCGGCTTCGACTATGGCGGCCAGGGCACTCGCGTCATGATGCTGGTCTACGATCTGCCGAGCATCAACAGCGTTTATACGCGCTTCGGCGGCGTCAGCGGCCAGGCCTTCGTGGTTGCCGGCTTTGGCATGACGGTCCTCAAGAACAACAATATCGTGCTCGTTCCGATCCGCACCGGCCTTGGCGCACGCCTCGGCATCAACATGGGTTATCTGAAGGTCACGCCGAACCCGACCTGGAATCCTTTCTGAACCGATCTCTGATACGATCTCCCAAGCAGCGCACGCCTTGGCCCGCTTCAGTTGCGGGCCTTTTCTTTCCGTAAATTCGTCCCCGCGCCGATAAACCATATCCGCGTTAAATGCTTGCCCGCATGGCTAACCCATGATTAATCATTTTACCAAGATCGAACATAACTCCAGGATACTGGCTGCGTCGTGATTCAATTTGCTCTCTTGTTCGGATTGGGCTTTCTGACGGCCGCTCTACTGGTCTTTCTCATAGCGCCGGCAATCCATCGTCGCATCGTCTGGTTCACCGAGAAACGTCTGAAGGCGACCATGCCCTTGAGCCCGCAGGAAGTGCGCGCGCAGAAGGACATGGCACGCGCGCTCTTCGCGGCCGAAAACGCGCGGACAGAACATGCTCTGACGCAGGAACGCGATAAGACCGTTGCGCTGCAGATTCAGAACGGCAAGCTTCAGCAGGAAGCAAGCCGTCTTTCCGCCGCAAGCTCGGAATTACAGACACGCATCGACGATCTGGAAGTGCAGGCAGGCGAACTGCGCTCGCGCCTGCGCCATGAAGAGAGCTATATCAGTCAGCTGAAATCGAGCATCCACGCCGCCGAGCAGGCCAGCGCGGAGAAGGAAGCAGATATCGACAGCTTGCGCAAACGGATGACGAAAATGGGTGCCGATGCCGATAATCTCAGGATCGATCTGGCAGCCCGCGAAACCGAAATCGAGAGCCTGAAGCTGCGCATCAACACATTGCGCGACGAGCGCGATACGCTGCGTCAGGATCTGAATGCGGCAAAACTGCGCGCTACGGATGCCGAACAATCGCTGCGTCAGGAAAGCGACAAGAACAAGCGTCTCGAAGAACGACTCAACCGCGAGATCGCCGGCAATGCCGACAAGGAAACCGCGATTGAGCGCCACGCGCAGGATGTCGTCCGCCTCAGGGAGCGGCTGGAAGCAGCCATCAAGGAATCGAAGGAAGCCGGCAAGGCGCTGCGCTCCGCCGGCCTCACGCCGCCGAAGAAGACAGCAAAAACACCGAAACTCGCTGCCGCATCGATAGTCGAGAGCAAAGCAGATGAACAGCGTGCCATAACCGAGCCGCCGCAGGCAATGGAACCGGAACGAACAGTGGAAGACGAAATCGCTCTGATGACAGAAGAGGTTCGCAATCGAGCCGCCGCCTTGTCGGACCGCCTGCTGAAAGCCCGCACGCCGGCCCATGACGATGCCATGCGAGAGGAAATCGCCAAGATCGCCGCCAACATGGTCGCCCTGACGGCGCTCAGGGAAGGCGATGGCTCGCCGATCTTCGATCTGCTGCCCAAGGATCGGGAGCCCGCCGAACCCGGCGCCCGCATCAGCCTCGCCGACCGCGTCGCCGCCATACTGCCGAAGCATCCCTGAGCTCTAAGGAGCAGTCTGCTCAGATGCGCCCGTTCTTCGCGGCCATCTCGAAAAGGGCGATACCACTCGCCGTCGCAACATTGAGGCTATCCAATCCCGGCGCCTGCGGAATCCGCACGCTGCCGAAAGCGGAGAGAATGCTTTCGGGCAAGCCATCCCCTTCCGTGCCGACCACGAGCGCCATGCGCTCCGAAGCGGGGACATTGCGAATATCGACCGCACCTCGCGGCGACAGGCTCCAGATCGCAAATCCGCGCTCGGCAAGCCCCGCAAGCAACTGAACGCTGCCTGATTGCCGCCGATACGGCACGGTCAGGATCGAGCCGACCGAAACCCGCAAAGCCTTGCGATAGAGCGGATCGCAGCAGCTTTCGTCCAGCAGCACGGCAGCGGCGCCGAAGGCGGCGGCATTGCGAAACATCGAGCCCATATTGTCATGATTGGAAATGCCGCAGCCGACGAGCACGAGCGATTGCTTTGGAAGGCGATCGAATAGACCGCTCATCCCATCTTCCGCTGTTCTGCGCCCCAGCGCCAGAACACCGCGATGGAGATGGAAGCCGACAATACCGTCGAGTACCTCAGCTTCGGCGACATAGATCGGGACATTCGATGGGAAGGTGTCGATGATATCGCTCAAGCCAGCTACGCGGTTTTTGAGCAACAGCACTTTCTCAGCGAGGAAATCTCCGGCCGCCGCATGCACGCCGGCGAGAAGCCGCAGCACGACGGTCCCTTCTGCTATGAAGCGGTTCTCTCGACCCGTCAGATCGCGTTCGCGGATATTGCGGAATTCGGCGATACGCGGATCGTCGGGATGCGTAATCTCGATTGGCCGCTCACTCGCCATCATGAAGCCGTCAGTTGGATAGCGATATGGTCGCCACGATGCGGCCGACACCGTAATCGAAAACGATGGCCTGGCGCTGGCCGCTGGCAAGCGTGCCATAAAATAGCACCTGATTGCCCGACAGCGCCGTAGACTGCACCGTAAAGCCCGCCGGCAATAGAGCCGTCACGGCAACCGGGGCATCGGACGGGATGCTGGACGTCGCCTGGCCCGCAGGCTTGGCCGCCGGTTTCATCGTCTTGTAGACAACGGCGCCGAAGACGGCCATAAGGCTCACCACCATGACGGCCGCAGAGACGATCTGCAGGCGGATCATCTTGCGTCGGACTTTCTCCAGGGCCGGATCGAGGGGCTTTTCCTCTTGATCGTCTGGCTCGAGATTCGTCATCGATGCGTCCTTGCTTCCAGTAGAGCGCTTTGTGCGCCGGAGAATATGTTTGAGCGACCCCTTTAAAGAAGCCGCGGACAATAGAAAAGTCCTAACCGCCGATGAAAATGCTGAAGGACGGCTCGATTCCTGGCTGACGGCCGAGATCGGCGAGGAATTTTCCCGCAGCCGCGTGCAAGGACTCATCAAGGACGGCGCCGTTACGCTCAAGGGCGCTGCGGTGACAGACGCCAAGCGCAAGGTGCGCCCCGGCGACGTCTATGAGATCACGCTGCCCGAGCCTGAAGATCCGACACCGCAGGGCGAAGATATCCCGCTCGACGTGCTCTACGAGGATGAGGATGTCATCGTCATCTCCAAGCCCGCCGGGCTGGTTGTTCATCCCGGCGCAGGCAATTGGACCGGAACGTTGGTCAACGCGCTAATCCATCATTGCGGCGACAGCCTTTCCGGCATCGGCGGCGTCCGCCGCCCGGGCATCGTTCATAGGCTGGACAAGGATACCACCGGTGTCATGGTCGTCGCCAAGAATGACGTGGCTCACCGGCATCTCTCTTTACAATTTGCCGATCACGGCCGCACGACTTCGCTCGAGCGTGCCTATCAGGCGATCGTCTGGGGACGCCCTCGCCAACTCGTCGGCACCATCGATGCCCCTCTCGGCCGGTCAAGCAGCGACCGCACGCGCCGCGCCGTCAAGCGCCCGGATTCGCAGGATGCCGACGAGGCGATCACGCATTACGAGGTGCTGGAGCGCTTTCACGAGACACCGGACGCCACGGCGCTTGCTTCACTGATCGAGTGCCATCTGGAAACCGGCCGAACGCACCAGATCCGCGTGCATATGGCGCATATCGGCCACCCGCTGCTCGGCGACGCCGTTTACGGCGGTGGCTTCAAGACCAAGGCCAATCTCCTGCCGGAAGCTGCAAAACAGGCCGTCCATCGCTTCACGCGCCAGGCACTGCACGCCTATATGCTGCAATTCGAGCATCCCCGTACCGGCGAAGTCATGCATTTCGAGGCACCTTTGCCTGACGACATGGAAGAACTGGCGGCGGCGCTCAGAGGATAGGTGCCGAACATCACAATGACTGGACGCTCGCCCCCTTCCGCCCTATAATATCGCGTATGAAGGACCGATGTCCGAGCGCCTGTACTGACCGAAAACGCGACTGCGTTTGGGAGGTCGACATGGTCATGCCACATGGCGCTGGATTGTTCGGGAGGATAATCCCAAGGGCGATGTTCCGGCGAGACCTGCGGTCACGCCGAGATAACACTTGCGTGACCACATCCTTGAATCACCGTTTCGCCGTACTTATCTTTACATTGGTTAAGTGCGGGGTCCCAGGACCCGTACGCCTTGGTCCGCTTCGCAGAAGGCGCTCAAAATACGCCCCCAGAAGGAACCAAATCTCGAATAGGAGGGTGCAAGATCATGGCCCGTAATACCTTACCGTCCATCGCTGCCGGAGAAGCCGGCCTCAATCGTTATCTCGACGAGATCCGCAAGTTCCCGATGCTGGAGCCGCAGGAAGAGTATATGCTCGCCAAGCGCTACGCGGAACATGCCGACCGTCAGGCTGCGCATAAGCTCGTCACCAGCCATCTGCGCCTCGTGGCGAAGATTGCTATGGGCTATCGCGGCTATGGCCTGCCGATTGGCGAAGTCGTGTCTGAAGGCAATGTTGGCCTGATGCAGGCCGTCAAGAAGTTCGACCCGGAACGCGGTTTCCGTTTAGCAACCTATGCCATGTGGTGGATCAAGGCCTCGATCCAGGAGTATATCCTGCGCTCGTGGTCGCTGGTGAAGATGGGCACGACGGCCAACCAGAAACGCCTGTTCTTCAACCTGCGCCGCCTGAAGGGCCGCATCCAGGCCATCGATGACGGCGATTTGAAGCCGGAGCATGTCACTGAGATCGCCACCAAGCTGAACGTCTCGGAGGAAGAGGTCGTTTCGATGAACCGCCGCCTGTCCGGCGACGCTTCGCTGAACGCGCCGATCAAGGCCTCCGAAGGTGATTCCGGCCAGTGGCAGGATTGGCTCGTCGATGATCACGACAGCCAGGAAGACGTGCTGATCGAACAGGACGAGCTCGATACGCGCCGCCGCATGCTGGCGCGCGCCATGGGCGTGCTGAACGACCGTGAACGCCGGATCTTCGAGGCACGCCGCCTCGCCGAGGAACCGGTAACGCTGGAGGACCTGTCGTCCGAGTTCGACATCAGCCGCGAACGCGTGCGCCAGATCGAGGTTCGCGCCTTCGAAAAGGTGCAGGAAGCCGTCCAGAAGGATGCGCTGGAACGTGCCAAGGCCCTGCGCGTCGTCGAAGCAACAGCGTAACGTTTCCTTCACAGAAGATTTTGACCGATAAAAGAAAGGCGGGCCAAAAGCCCGCCTTTTCCATATCCATAGATGTCCGCTGGCTTACTGGCCGCTCGAGGCAACGCCGCCAAGCGCCTGCCACTCCGAAATCGCCTTGTTGAAGGCATCCGTTCCGGTCGGGCCTTTTTCCATGGTCAACAGCGCCCGGCGACCGTTACGATAGACCACCGGAATATCGATCCAGTTGCGGCTCTTCAAAAGGTCGAGATTGGTCTTGCGCGCATCCGGGAAATCGTTGAGCGCCACCATGTAGACATCGTCAGTGACCTTGGCCGGAACCGCGATCAACGCATCGCCGCGATCCTGCTCGGTCGCCTTCAATGCGACGCGCTGGACGTTGTCGATCGCCCCACCTTCGAAATTCGGCGGCACCTGGAAGGCAAGCTCGATCAGATGGCTGGCCGGCAGCGAGGAATCCGAGTTCCGCGAAACTGTGATCGTCGCTGTCAGGCCGCGATCCGGAACGGTAATGAGACCTTGCACCGAAGGCTCCGGCCGGCCGTCGGCCCCCTTGCCTTCCTGCAGCGACCAGCTGACCGTACCCTGGAAGGCCGTGGGCGACGTCTGGCCGAGGCGCTCCTCATAGAGGAAAACCTTCTGTCCGTCTGTTGCCGGAGCCGTCTGCTGCGTCACGGGCGGCGGCTGGTTGGCGGCTGCCTGCTGCTGGTTGGCGGCAGGCGCCTGCTGATCCGTCGAGGCGGATGGCGTATTCGGTGCAGCGGTTGCGGGCGCCTGGGTCTGTGGAGCAGCCGCGCCGGCATTGTTGGCGGCCGGGTTGCCGGCCGGCGGCGTTGCCGTAGCGGCAGGTGCCGCAGAGGCAACATTCTGTTCAGCTACGGACTTGCCTTCAACGACGCCGGGCTGCCCGGTTGGAGCGGGGCCTTTATCCTCTTCGGTACCATTCGCCAGGAGACGCTGCGTGAACTTCGTATTGACCGTATTCGGATCGCTGGCCAATGCTGCGGTATCCGTTTTGCCGGCAGCGGCACCCGGCTGCTGAGCGGCGGTATTGGGGTGCTGGGGCGCGGTCGCCGGCTGGGCAGGGGCTGCAGCATTGCCGTTGTTCGGCGTATTGCTGCTGGCCGTATCCGAGGTCGAGGGTGCCGTCGCATTCTTCGGTGCGGAACTGACGAGCTTCGTCACCATATTGTTGAGTGCGTCGCGGTTCAGCCAAGCTGCGTAGCCACCGCCTCCAACAACGGCAAGACCGACGAGCGTGACGATGATACCGGTAACATTGATCCGGCGACGCTTCGGCTCCATGCGGAAGCTGCGGCCCTGCAGCTTCGCCGCCATCGCCTGATCGAGATCGGGCGGAACGGCGGGGCCATCGCCACGGTCGTCTTCAGCGCGTTTGTCGAAGCCGGCAAGCTCCTTGAGTTCGCGCCAGCCGTCATTGGTTGCATCGGCTTCGGACGCCGCTTTCCTGGACGGATGCACATCCGCAAAGAGATCGACGTCATCGAAGGCATTTTCGGGCATTTGCCGAGCTGGCTGCTGCGCGGGCTTGGAAACCGCCGATGCCGGCTGCATTTCCTCGAAAACATCCGCGTCCCAGGTAAAGCCCGTGTTGACGGCGGGTGCCTTGGAATTGACCGGACCTTCGACCGGTTGGCCAAAGGGCGCTTCCGTAAAAGCTGCGGCCGGCATGACCGGGTCGGTATGACGGGCCGTCTCCAGTTCGGGCGCGGTGTGGGAGGCAGGCGCATCCACTTCCGCCCAGATCTGCTCGACCTGGCTTATGACATCGTCAACCGCCTTTGGCGGCACATGCGGCGCGGTTGCTGCAGCGACTGCCGGCGCTTCTTCCACATGGTGCGGCTCCGCATGCTGTTGCGGCTCTTCCCAGTGTCTCTGCGGCTCCTCATGGTAAACCGGCTCAGGGGCCGGTTCCTCGTGAGTCTCGGCATGATGTTCCGCGCCGGCATGCTCGGCAGCCGGAGCAAAAGGCTCGTCTGATGGCTGCGGCTCGCTCCATTCCTCGACGGGCTGGTGTTCCTGCGCATGCCCCTCTTCGACGTGCGCGGCCGGCGCATCATAAGCTGGCTCTTCTTCGACCGGAGCAACAGCGTCCGGCTCCTCATGGGCATGAACCTCGGCCGGTGCCGGCGCAGGCTCTTCCTCATGCGGCTCGGCATGGGCTTCCTCAGGCTCATGATGGTCGTGAGCGGGCTCGGAAGCGACTTCTTCATGCGGCGCGGGCGCTTCCGCAACCGGCGGCTCCTCGCTGCCCGGCAAAGCCTCGGCATGTTCGGCCTCGACCTCGACGATGGCTGCCTCAAGCTTATCGAGCTGGCGACGCAGCATTTCCTCGGGCGGGCGCGGCTTCATGCTCTCGAGCTGCCGTTGCACGGCACCACGAGCTCGATCGTAAACCTTGACCCGCATTTCGGGAGTATTGTCCGTCAGGCCGTCAACGGCCCGTCGAATAACTGCTACAAAATCCGCCATCAGTACTTTCTCATGATGCCCAGTGTGCAGCCGGGCCGGGATTCGTCATAGATACGCAACTCTAGCCCTCAAAGGGGTCGGTCACAAGTATGGTGTCCTCGCGCTCCGGACTGGTCGAAAGCAGCGCCACCGGCGCGCCGATCAGCTCTTCCACCTGACGCACATATTTGATCGCCTGCGCCGGCAGATCGGCCCACTTGCGGGCGCCGACAGTCGATTCCTTCCAGCCCTCAAGCGTGATGTAGACCGGCTCGACGCGGGCCTGCGCTGCCTGGCTTGCCGGCAGATAATCGATTTCCTTACCGTCCAGCTTGTAACCGACGCAGATCTTCAGCTCGTCCAGACCGTCGAGCACGTCGAGCTTGGTAAGCGCAATGCCGGTAATACCAGAAGTCTTCACGGTCTGGCGCACCAGTACGGCATCGAACCAACCGCAGCGGCGCGGACGGCCGGTATTGACGCCCACTTCGCGGCCGACGGTCGACAGATGCTTGCCGATCTCGTCATGCAATTCGCAGGGGAAAGGTCCCTCACCGACGCGGGTCGTATAGGCCTTGGTAATGCCAAGCACATAGCCAAGTGCCGTCGGGCCGAGACCCGAGCCGGCAGCGGCCTGACCGGCGACTGTGTTGGATGAGGTCACGAACGGATAGGTGCCATGATCATTGTCCAGAAGAGCGCCCTGCGCGCCTTCGAAAAGGATGCGGGCACCAGCCTTGCGCTGCTCGTCGAGCAAGCGCCAGACCTGATCGATATAGGGAAGAATATGCTCCGTAACAGAGCTCAGTTCCTCGTGCAGGGCGTCAAAGGAGATTTCGTCGACGCCCATGCCGCGGCGCAGCGCGTTGTGATGCGTCAGCAGCCGGTCGATCTTGGCAGGCAGCGTTTCCGGTTCGGCAAGATCGATGACGCGAATGGCGCGGCGGCCGACCTTGTCCTCATAGGCCGGGCCAATGCCGCGGCGCGTCGTGCCGATCTTCGTACCGCTATTGGAAGCAGCGTCTTCGCGCATGGCATCGAGATCGCGATGCAGCGACAGGATCAGCGGCGCGTTTTCGGCAATACGCAGCACGTCGGGGGTAACGGCAACGCCCTGGGCGCGCAGCTTTTCCACTTCGGCGACGAAGTGATGGGGATCGACGACCACGCCGTTGCCGATGACGCTGAGCTTGCCGCGCACGAGCCCGGAGGGCAGTAGCGCAAGCTTGTAGCTGACACCGTCGACAACAAGCGTATGACCGGCATTATGACCGCCCTGAAAGCGTACAATCACATCGGCGCGTTCCGAAAGCCAGTCGACAATCTTGCCCTTGCCTTCGTCACCCCATTGCGAGCCGATCACTACAACATTCGTCATTTATCCAATCCCGCTTCCTGCGCGCGGCGGCGCGCCTTGCTCAAACCCGCGCATCTATAAAGCTTTGTTTTTGGGAAAGCGACCCTGTTGTCTCAGGAGATTCGGCTTTTTGCATGACGAATCAGCGCCTCCAACAGGATTTTTCCCCTGTCGCGGTTCCGATGGCCTTTCAACGGCCCACTCCGAAGGCGATACCTGCCCATCAAAACTCGGCTTGACTGTTAGGGCAACGCCATCGTTGGGGCCCCGTTCGGAACTGGATCAAGAGCAGCTAACCAAGCTCGAGCGTGGTGACACCGAAGACGCGATCAAGCGGGATTCCCGGCGCCTTGCCGAGATACATGCGCGCCGTCTCAAATACCGGAGCCAGACCGCAATCTTCCGCAAGCCTGATCGCCTGGGCATTATCAACAGGCACATCAAGATAGACCGGCTGCCCATTGGTCTTGGCAAGCAGCTTGCTCATCAATGCAAGCGCGACCTCCGGCTTGTTGGCAAACAGCGGACCGATCTTGTAACCCTCGAAACAGCGGCGGATCGTGCCGTAACCGCGAACCCTGCTACCACCCCCGACGATGAATGATGCCCGTCTTTGGGGAGCGCCGCACCAGGCCCGGATGAAGGAGTGACGCAAGCCGGGGAAAATTTCCGCGTCATAATGCACCAGCGCCTCGAGCTTGCCGTCCGCGACGGGCATCACCTGCCTTGCCTGCGCTTCATCCACCTGAGGTACTTTGGGGATACCGCCATAGCGGAGCGTCCGATAGGCCATCTCGAAACCGTGCCGCCGGTAATTTTCCTGTTGTGCGACGACCCCATCCAGCCCGACGACGCGATTGCCGGCAAGCGTCATGCCCTTGTTCCAGAGCTGCTTGCCATATCCCCGCCCGCGAAACTCGGGATGAAGCATATAAAGACCGAGGAAAGCGAAAGCCTCGCCATAGCGGACTACGGATATGCAACCGACGGGGACCTCACCGATGGCGCCGATCAGAAAGCCGGCCGGGTCCGCCTCCCAGAAGGCCTGTGCGTCGTCAATGCCGGGATTCCAGCCTTCTTGCCGAGCCCATTCCAGAGCAAGCTCCAGCTCGCCAGCCCGCATTGTCCGCACGGCAAAAGTCGATTTCATGCAAAAGTCCCGAACCGCCCATTGTATCGCCGCCGCCCTGCCGCACGACCGCACCCAATTCATCATGTGGCAACATGCTGCCAATCACAAGCAATAGGCTATCATAGATTTAAAGTGCAAAGGCTTCGTTTCACTTGAAAAACAAGATGATCGCCCATGCAGGAGGTCGACGAAGCTTCCGTGATACTTCTGTTGCAATCCTCTTAAAGCCGGCATCGCATATAGGCGCCGCTCACGATCCTGTGTATATACGCAGATGATCGCCCATGCCGCCGTTGCATTTCAACGCGACGCCCGGCGCCAGCAAAAGGATTGAAGTTTCATGCGCATCACGATGATCGGCTCAGGTTATGTGGGGCTTGTATCGGGTGTCTGCTTTGCCGATTTTGGACACGATGTCATTTGCGTCGACAAGGACGCCAACAAGATCGACGCGCTGCAACGTGGCGAGATACCGATCTTCGAGCCGGGCCTCGAACAGCTCGTTGCCGACAATGTGCGCGCCGGCCGCCTCTCCTTCACTACTGATGTAGAGACGAGCGTTGCCGCAAGCGATGTCGTCTTCATTGCGGTCGGCACCCCTTCCCGGCGCGGCGACGGCCATGCCGACCTCTCCTATGTCTATGCCGCTGCTCGCGAAATTGCCGAGCACGTCAAGGACTTCACCGTCATCGTCACCAAGTCGACCGTACCGGTCGGCACCGGCGACGAAGTGGAGCGCATCGTCCGCGAAACCAATCCGCAAGCCGATGTCGCCGTCGTCTCCAATCCGGAATTCCTGCGAGAAGGTGCGGCCATCGAGGATTTCAAGCGTCCCGACCGCATCGTCATCGGGCTCAATGATGAGCGTGCCCGTGGCGTCATGACCGAAGTCTACCGCCCCCTCTATCTCAACCAGGCGCCGCTGCTCTTTACCTCCCGCCGCACATCGGAGCTGATCAAATACGCCGCCAACGCCTTCCTCGCCATGAAGATCACCTTCATCAACGAGATGGCCGATCTCTGCGAGAAGGTCGGCGCCAATGTGCAGGAAGTCTCGCGCGGCATCGGTCTCGACGGCCGCATCGGCTCAAAATTCCTGCATGCCGGCCCGGGCTACGGCGGCTCCTGCTTCCCGAAAGATACGCTGGCCCTCGCCAAGACGGCTCAGGATTACGACAGCCCCGTGCGCCTGATCGAAACGACCGTATCGATCAACGACAACCGCAAGCGCGCCATGGGGCGCAAGGTCGTCACGGCCATGGGCGGCGATATCAGAGGCAAGTCGGTAGCCGTCCTCGGTCTGACCTTCAAGCCGAATACCGACGACATGCGAGACAGCCCGGCCATCTCGATCATCCAGACGCTGCAGGATGCCGGCGCCACGGTGACCGGCTACGATCCCGAAGGCATGGAGAATGCCCGCCAGGTGATCGACAACATCGCCTATGCCGAGGATGCCTATAGCGCCGCACGCGGCGCAGATGCGCTCGTCATCGTGACGGAATGGAATCAGTTCCGCGCGTTGGATTTTGCCCGGCTCAAATCCATCATGAAGGCTCCGGTCCTCGTCGACCTCAGAAACATCTATCGCCATGACGAGGTCGCAAAGCACGGCTTTGCCTATACAAGTGTCGGCAGACCCTCAAGCGACGACACACTTTAGAGCGTCTACGCATTCCGAACGGAAAACCCCTACGTACCTTTCCTGGAAATGCTTTAAGCAAAGGCCGATCAATGCGTTATCTCATCACCGGCACCGCCGGCTTTATCGGATTCCACCTTGCCAGGCGCCTGCTTGACGAGGGACATTTCGTCGTCGGTTTCGACGGCATGACGCCCTATTACGACGTCAAGCTCAAAGAAAAGCGCACCGCCATTCTCGCCCGCTCCAACGGCTTCAAGGCCGTCACTGGCATGCTTGAAGACAAGGCGGCGCTGGATCGCGCCGCCGAACTCGCCGAACCTGATGTGATCGTCCATCTCGCCGCACAGGCCGGCGTCCGCTACAGCCTCGAAAATCCGCGTTCCTACGTCGATTCCAATCTTGTCGGTTCGTTCAACATCCTGGAATTGGCGAGAAACCTGCAGCCGAAGCACCTGCTCCTTGCCTCCACCTCGTCGGTCTATGGCGCCAACGAAAAGATCCCCTTTGCCGAAAGCGACAAGGCCGACGAGCAGATGACGATCTATGCGGCGACCAAGAAGAGCATGGAGCTGATAGCGCACAGCTACGCCCATCTCTTCAACATACCAACGACCGCTTTCCGTTTCTTCACGGTCTATGGCCCCTGGGGCCGTCCGGACATGGCGCTGTTCAAATTCGTCGATGCCATCCGCAACGACAGGCCGATCGAAATATATGGCGAAGGCAAGATGAGCCGCGATTTCACCTATATCGACGATCTCGTCGAAGGCATCGTGCGTCTCATCGGCGTTATACCGTCGGAGGAAAACCGCGTGGTGTCGGATACGGTCATCGACACCCTGTCGAAAAACGCTCCCTTCCGCGTCGTCAATATCGGCGGCGGCCAGCCCGTCGGGCTGATGAGTTTCGTCGAAACCATCGAGGCCATGCTGGGCAAGCAGGCGATCCGCAAGATGCTGCCTATGCAGCCCGGCGACGTGCACAACACCTATGCCGTACCGGATCTGCTGGTGGCGCTGACCGGCTTCAGGCCGCAGATCGAAGTCGATGAAGGCGTGAAGCGCTTCGTCGAGTGGTATCAGGAAAACTATTGAGCGAAATGGCAGGCATCGTCGAAACGGAACATTGGATCGAAAGCCCCGGCGGGCGCCTCTATGCCAAATCATGGAAACCGCATGCCGAGACCTTCCTGCCGCCGGTCATCCTGTTTCATGATTCCCTCGGATGCATCGCGCTCTGGAGGGATTTCCCGCGACAGCTCGCTCATTCCCTCGGCCGTCAGGTGATCGCCTATGATCGACTGGGCTTCGGTCGCTCCGACGCCCGCATCGACATTTTGCAGCAGAATTTCGTGGCCCGGGAGGCCGAGCAGGCCGTTCCGTTGCTATGCGAGCAGTTTTCCGTTCAACAGTTCGTCGCCTGCGGGCACAGCGTCGGCGGCGGCATGGCAGTTGAAACGGGAGCCCGCTTTGGCGACCGCTGCCAGGCCGTCATCACCATCGCAGCGCAGGCTTTCGTGGAAGAGAGAACCCTGCAAGGCATCAGGATCGCACAGCAGGATTTCAGATCGGCCGAGACCTTCGCCCGGCTTGAAAAATATCACGGCAGTAAGACCGATTGGGTATTGCATGCATGGATCGATACGTGGCTTGCTCCCGAACGCGCCGGCTGGTCGCTCGATCCGGCCCTCGAAAAACTCCGCTGCCCGGTGCTTGCCATTCACGGCGAACGTGACGAGTATGGCTCCGAGGCTCATCCCCACCGGATCGCGGCCGGACGCGGATCGGCCTATATCCTGCCGAATACCGGACATTCGCCGCATCGTGAACACCCCGCCCAGGTCTTGCAGGCCATCGAAAACTTTCTGGCGTGAAACGACGAGAAAACCGGCTTACTCGGCCCGACCCGCAGAGTGATAGGCCCGATCGAAGTAGATAAGCCCCTGCCCCTCATCACGTTGACGGATAGCATCGACTTCACAGAGCAGGATATCATGCGTCCCGCCGTCGGCCTGGCGGACGATGCGGCAATCGAAGGAGACAAGAGCATCCTCAAGCACCGGCGCGCCTGTCGATAGTTCCGACCAGGAGGCACCGGCGAAGCGTTCGGCAACCGGGGTCTTGCCGCCGAAAAGCCGCGACAGGTCCTGATGCGCTTCCGACAGCACATTGACGCAGAGCACGCCGTTTTGCGTGACGGCGGGATGAACGGAAGCGCCACGATTGAGGCAAACGAGCAGGGTCGGCGGGTTATCGGTAACGCTGCAGACGGCGGTCGCGGCAAAGCCGGCGATCCCCGCAGGACCATTGGTCGTGACAATGTTCACTGCCGCTGCCATTCGCGCCATAGCATTGCGAAACTCGGTGCGCGCAATGTCGGGATCGGCGACAGGCACCGCCTTCTCGATTGCCACGGAAGTTTTCATGTTCATCGCACTCTTCCTTAACTCGCGCAGACAGCCTCACATTATCGATGGGGAGCATGCGCCTCAAGAAACGACATTTTGCGGAAGTAGCCCTTCGCGAGCAATTAATTTTCTATAAAATCTATCAACAAAAAGAAAAACAGATCGCCTCGGGCTTCTACGCTGCGACGGCATGCTGGGGATGCCTCAGGTCCGAGTGGAAATCAGGAGAAACATCGGCCGCTCGCGCTCGATTGCCCATTCCGGATGGGCTACAAGATCCTCATCGCTCGGCGACCATTCTTCGACATGGGCAATGATGAGGCCGGACTCGATCAGCAGGTTGAGCGTCGTACCCATGGTGCGATGCTGCTTGACGACGCCCTCGGCGAGCCAGTTCGTCACGCGTGGCCCCTCGATTTGATAGGCACTGAGCGGCCAGATTTTGCCACCCTCGGCGTCATCGAGCCATTCCGGCCGCCGGGGCGCCATATAGATCGGATGCTCGATTGAAAAGATCAGCCGACCACCCGGCTTCAGCGCCTGGCGGATCGTCGTCAGCAGTCCGGCAAAGCCTTCGATATAATGGAAGGCCAGCGAGCTGTAGACGAGATCGAAGCTCGCTTTCGGAAGCTGAAGTTTCTCGAGGTCGGCCCGATCGTAACGAACCCGCCCATCCGCCGTCTCCGCCCGGGCACGTTCCAGCATGTTCTCGGAGACATCCAGCCCAAGCACGCTGGCTGCGCCCTGCTCTGCTGCCCAGCGGCAGAACCATCCGAAACCGCAGCCGAGATCCGCGACGTCGAGGTTCTTAATGCCCGGCATCAAGGCACGGATCGCCGGCCACTCTGCGGCACCCGCCAACCCGTTGATGGAACGCCGTAGCCGGCTATAGCCCTCGAAGAAGCCCGGATCGTCGTAGATATTCTGCGTCATATTTGTCTTCCATGCCTCTCCGCAACCTGCAATTGGATCGGCAATATCGGTGGCATCTCTTCACATAGACAATACAGAGGCACGCGAAAGGTCGATCACGAGGAAGCCTCGACCAGTGCCTATCATGCTAACGGTTTCGGCCGCGACAACCACTCCGAATACGGCTTTACACCGAAATCCGGATCGGCCGCCTCCTCAAGCACATGGATGAATTCGATCGAATGCCCGTCGGGATCCGAAAAATATTGCGACACGGCCGGCATCCAACCGAGGACGACGGGTTCATCCAGCGGCTCGCCATTGAAACCCTTCGGCTGAACACCATGAGCCTTCAATGCAGCGGCGGAGCCGACTACATCGGCGAGAGAGGTTCTGAAGGCAATATGGAGACGCATCTTGAGAGGGGAGCTGCCCGTTTCCCAGAGGCCGAGCATGCCCATCCGTTTATCGTCGATCCAGAGGAAAGCAACATTCCTGCTCTCGATGACCGTCCCGACTTCGAGCTTCAGGACGTCGCGATAGAAGCTCAAGGAGCGTTGGAGATTGGCAACCGTCAGATGCGTCTCGTAGAGTCCTAGAATACGCGGCATCGACGGATCGGCCGAACGCTCGGCATAACCGATCGTCATCACATTACCTTTGCCGCCGTAACCTCGACCTCGACCAGAAACTCGGACCGCGTAAACCCGCCGACGATCAGCAAGGTGGAGACCGGTGCGGGATTTTGGACATAGCGATCGCGCACGGCCATATAGGCGGGAAAATCCTCGCGCGTGGTGACGAAGCCGCCGATGCGGATGACGTCGGCAAACCCCATGCCGGCCTCCTCGAGGATAGCGCCGATCGCCTTGAAACACAGTTCGGCCTGGCCGGTGACGTCAGGCGGAATGCGATCGTCGATACCGATGCCGAGCTGGCCGGAGGTGACCAGAAGGCTCGCGCCCGGCGGCACCAGCAGGCCGTGATTGTAATTGCCGAAAGGGCGGCGGACAGATGCGGGATTGAAGACCTTTTTCATCGATTCCGACTCCTGATGACCATGCCGATATCAGCATTTTGTGATGGAAGGGGCAAGGCGGTCAGTAGGCCTGAGCCGATGTCACCGCTCGATTCCGCCGCACTTCCAACAGGATATGTCCGAAAAGTGCCGCAAGCACGATCGGCCCGCCTATGAGTGTCGCCGTCGAAGGGCGCTCGGCAAAGATCATCCAGACCCAGAGTGGCGTCAGCGGCACTTCGAGCGCTGTCAGCAGGGCGGCATCAGACGCCGGAACCAGCCGCGAGCCGAAGGTATAGAGGCTGAGGCCCATGGCGTTCTGGATAATGCCGAAGGCGATGATCAGCCCGAGATCCTGCCCGGAGATCGAAAGCGGCGAGGCGAACCAGAAGGTGATGGAGGAACACAACCAGGCGGAAAGCGCCATGGCCGGCAGCATCGGCACATTGCGATGCTGCCGCATGACGACGGCAAGGCAGGCGACGGTCAGCGTCATGACGGCGGCAAGCCCCTTGCCGAGCCAGCTGCCGCCATCGCTTGCATGGCCGGAAAGCATGACGAGCACGCCGATGAAGGCAACGCCACTGGCAATCAGCGTCCTGATGTTGGGACGTTCGCGGATGAAGAAAAAAGCAACGCCCGCGGTGACAAAGGGCACGGTCGCATAGATGACCATGGCATCGGCGACCGACGTATAATAGATCGAGCCAATGCCGCTGATCATCGACGCGGTGGAAAAGATCGTCGCCGCCAGCGAAGGACCACCCATGGAGCGCAGAATACGAAAGGCGTTGCGGCGCTCGATATAGAAGAACAGCGCGAAAACGCCGAGGCCGGAGACGATGCCGCGGCAGAACAGAATGGTCATGAGATCGGCATGGATCGCCCGCACGAAGAGACCGGAAGTCGACCAGGCGAGCGCCGAAAGCGCCACATAGACAACGCCTAGCCTGTATTGCTGCTGTTCCGCCAGCGTCACGATAAAACCCCCTGCCCCATCGAGGCAGATCATTAGCGGGTGGCCATGATGCCTACAAGCTGAGCTTGCGTCGCAGCGTGTCGCTGACGCAGGAAGATGATGATGGTTGCAGGAACGCCACACCACACCCTGCGGTGAGCAAGCAAGGGGCGTCGGCTCACCGTTATTATTGGCAGATCGCTTTGATCTTGCACATCTTTACGATCGCTCTACGGTTCTGGCGGCTTCATCGAAGGAGAATCAATTGCGCTTACTGTCGGCCACCTTGTTTGCGTGCGGCTGCGTCAGCCTGGTCGACGGTCCGCTATGGCCGCCGGCGCAAACCTATGTCGACCAGACGGTGCAATGCAGTCAGAGCAGCAATCCCGCCCGCTGCGGACACACACGCGATAGCTGGAAGGCCGATTATGAGGAAGCCACCGCAGGCGGGTATCGCGCGCAGAAGCATGTCGCCCTATGCTTGAGCACAGGCTGCGATCAGGCAATCCAGCCTGACAAAATGCTCGGTTGCGCCTGGCGCATGGTCATTATTGAAACAAGGCATGCGCTGCCGGACAGTATGGATTTCGCCAATCTCAACCGCTTCTGCGGAACAGGCTATCTCGACGAGAACGGAAAACTCGCAGCCGCCTCGCAAGCAAAGGCGATGCTGCGCCTCATCGGCAAATAGTAGGCCACGCGGCAGGAGCTGTCTGCCGCGTGGCTTGGTCATTTTTCGAGCTTACGCGTACGGGACGAGGAATTTGCCAATAGCCTCGATCTCGTTGGGACGAATATCGTGGCCGCCCGGATGCCATTCGAGCGTAAATTCCGCATCCTGCCGCGCAAAATAATCGGCGAGCGCCTTGGTGACCGGCGCCGGCGCGATCGGATCGCGCTCACCCGCGGTGATCAGCACGCGCTTTCCAGCCAACCTGGCATTGTCCTTCGGCTGGAAGGGGATCAGTGGATGCATCAACACGGCCGCATCGAACAGATCGCCATGCTCGATAAGCACGTTGGCAAGGATGTTCGCGCCGTTGGAAAAGCCGAGGCCCACCACCTGCGATGCGCCATATTCGGCCGCTAGCTCCGAGACATAGGCCGCCATCTTTGCCGTGGCGCGGGCAAGATCGGCCATGTCATAGACACCCTCACCCGTCCGACGGAAGAAACGCGCCGCGCCATATTCCGAGACATCGCCGCGCGGCGAGATGATGGTGGCGTCCGGCAACAGGCGGGTGGCGAAATCGAAGAACTGGTTCTCGTCGCCGCCGGTGCCATGAAAGGTAAAGAAAATAGGCTTGCCGGATGCACCGGCCTTCAGCCGATGCACATAAGTCTTGTCGGTCATGATATCTCTCCTGGATTAGCCTTCCAGCGGTTCGAGATGCTGCTCGATCAGGCCGCGCAGATGCGCATGCTGTTCAGGCAGTTTCAGCGCCTCGCCGAGATGAGCCGTATCCTCGTCGCGGTTGAAACCGGGCTCGTTGGTGGCGACTTCGAACAGCACGCCGCCCGGCGTACGGAAGTAGATCGCCCAGAAGTAATCGCGGTCGATGACCGGGGTCACCTGATAGCCCGTATCCATCAGCGCCTTGCGCACTTCGAGCTGCTTTGCGCGGTTTTCGACGGCAAAAGCGACATGGTGGACGGAGCCCGCACCCGGAAGCGCGCGATTGATGTTCGGCATCGTCTCAAGGTCGACATAGTCGGCACCGTTGCCGCCGGGAATGGCAAGCCGCTTGATGCCATCATGCGTGTCGACGACTTCATAGCCCATGTACTTCAGCAATTCGGCCGTCGCACCTTCGTCCCTGAGCCGCATGGCAACGGAATGGAAGCCCCTGATGGCATGCTCGGCATCGACCCCGTTATGCGTCCAGGGCTGACGCTTGTCATCCTTGACCTCGACGAGCGCGAAGCCATCGCCATCCGGACCGGCAAAATGCAGGCGCTTCTGGCCGAAGGATTCGTCGGCCTTCAAGCCTTCGATACCGCGCTGGCCAAGCCGCTCGGTCCAGTACCCGATGGAACCTTCGGGAACGGAATAAACCGTATTGCCGACTTCACCAGTACCCGCGCGGCCGCGCGCCATCTTCGGGAACGGGAAGTAGGTCATGATCGTGCCGGGCGTGCCGATCTCGTCACCATAGTAGAGGTGATAGACATCGGGAGCGTCGAAATTCACCGTCTTCTTGACGCGGCGCAGGCCGAGCGTATCCGTGAAGAACTTGTTGTTGGTCCGGGCGTCTTCCGCCATCGAGGTAACGTGGTGAAGACCTTTGATCTGGTTAAGCATCTTAAACCCCTTTTCTCGCCTGCACCGGCAGGCGTTTGTCATGGGCAGAAGATGGTCTTGTGGGCAGCATTTCGATAGCCCTTAATAGCCAAACGGATTGTCTTCAATCAGTGAACGACGAAATTAGATCGTTCACACCAGGGAGAAAATCATCCAATGGGGTTGTTTCCAAATACCAACGGCATTAAATCAATCTAGACAGTCTAGCCAGAAAGGATTTTCGATGGATTGGCCGTTGCAGGATGCAAAGAACCAGTTTTCAAAAGTCGTGCAGAAAGCGCGTAGCGAGGGTCCGCAAATCGTCACCTTGCGCGGCGAACGTGCGGCTGTCGTCCTATCTGCCGAAGATTATGATGCCCTCTCAGCCGGCAAACCAAGCCTCGCCGACGATCTGCTGTCTGGGCCGGCTTGGGACGATGAAATGGCCGAGGCCGTATCTAAACGAGATAAAACGCCAAGCCGGGATATCCTCTTCTGATGTACCTCGTCGATACCAATGTCATCTCGGAAATTAGGCGTAGCAATTCCCAAGCGATTGCATGGATGCGCTCGGTCGATTCCTCCACCATCTATCTGAGCGTCATCACACTTGGAGAGATCATGCGCGGGATTGCGCTCAAGCGAAAATCGGATCCGCGTACCGCAGCACATCTGGAAGAATGGTTGCGTAAGCTGCGGCACGATCATCGCAATCGCATCCTTCCCATTACCGATCAGATTGCGGTCGAATGGGGACGTATCGCGGCACAGCGCCCGCGTGGCGACGCGGATGGTTTGATCGCGGCAACGGCGATCGTTCATGATCTTATCGTCGTCACCCGCAACGTCGGAGATTTCGACGACACCGGCGCTTCGATCAGCAACCCATGGGACGAGACACCTTACTGAGCCTCAGGATTGCTCGGCAGCGCCCAGTCGATCGGATCCCGGCCATGCGCGACCAGATAGGCATTGGCCTTGGAGAAATGCCGGCAGCCGAGAAAACCGTTATGGGCCGATAGCGGCGACGGATGCGCCGCCTTCAGCACCAGATGGCGTTCGGTATCGACGAAGGCAGCCTTCTTCTGAGCATAGGAACCCCAGAGCATGAAGACGACGCCGTCGCATTCGTCGTTGACTTGGCGGATGACGGCGTCGGTGAAACGCTCCCAGCCCTTGCCTTGATGTGAGGCGGCCTGCGACTCCTCGACGGTCAGCACGCTGTTGAGCAGGAGCACGCCCTGCTTCGCCCAGCTTTCCAGAAAACCGTGGCGCGCCGGCGGGATGCCGAGATCGGTTTCCAATTCCTTGTAGATATTGACCAGAGATGGCGGAATGCGCACGCCGGGGCGTACGCTGAAGCAGAGCCCATGCGCCTGTCCGAAGCCGTGATAGGGGTCTTGCCCAAGAATGACGACCTGCACCTCGTCGAGCGGGGTCAGATCCAGAGCCCGGAAATACTCGCTGCCACGGGGAAATATCACCTTGCCGCGCTGCTTTTCCTCGACGAGAAAAGCCTTAAGCTGCTGCATGTAGGGGCTTTCGAACTCCGGAGACAGCGCCTCTTTCCAGCTCTCCTCCAGCTTGATGTTCGCCTCAGCCATCGTTTCCGGCCTCCGTCAGTTGTCAGCCTGTCGATTGAGGATGAAAGCGCCGGCGTGTCAAGAAAATGGCTGGGACAACAGGGGACAGATCACAGTTTTCGGCAGATGGCGCGGCTTGGTTCCAATCTTCACGTAAATGGCGCAATGATGAAAATACGACACGCAAGCGTTGACAAGGTGGTTCGCTTCGGCCATTGGAAACCATCCCAATTTTCCGACCGGTGCCCCATGCTTCCCTTGCATTCCCTTGGCGAGCGCATTGTCGTGCTCGGCCCTTCCAATGCCGGCAAGTCAACCCTGGCGGTTGCACTTTCCAAAAAACTTGGCTTTCCAACGATCCATCTCGATCAGCTTCATCATCTGCCCCATACCGATTGGCAACAGCGCCCAGACGCAGAATTCGCAGCACTTCATGATGCGGCCATTCTTGGCGACCAGTGGATCATGGAAGGCAATTATACGCGCCTGATGCCGCAACGTTTGGCTCGCGCCACCGGCGCCATCCTCATCACCTCCAATCATTGGCTGCGCTTTTCCCGCTACCTCAAGCGGACCCTGATCAACCGCTCAGACCGAGCAGGGCATCTCGAAGGCGCCAAGGACAGCATCAAATGGGAGATGATTCACTGGATACTCGTGAAGACCCGCAACAGCGGCGCCAAATACGCAAAAATCCTGCAAGAAGCCGAATTGCCGACGGTGGAATGCCATACGGCGGAGGCTCTGAATAACCTTTATCAGGCGTGGGATCTGCCAGGCAGGCGATAGGGATCTCACCGCTCTCCTCTCGTCAACGATACGTTACGATTGAGTCGCCCGAGAATTTCCTGCGATATGACGGCAAATACCATATCGCAAGCGGACCGAATACCACGCGGTAAAAGGCCTGCACAAAGCTCAGCCTATCACCATTGGGTAGGGCGACTTTCAACCCAAAAAGAAGCTTTCCAGGGGTCGCTTGGAGTATGCTGCTTTCAAACGCCGGGAAGTAAAAAAGCAGCGTGATCATGAGCCAAAGGAGCGTCACGCCCATAAGAGGCGTTGGTGGTTGCCCAGCAGGAGAATCCATATATTCAGGGAACCATGCGTCTGCCGCGAAAGTGGGCGCGAGCGCCATGAAAACAAAGAGAATAAGATCCACCGATCCCGCGAGTATTCGCCTGAGCCTCATGATCCCTCCGCAAATGCAAATTTAGCGTGTCCCCTTGGCGTTGCCAACTAGGTTACGGCCCGCCAAAAACAACATTGGCTTCGGAAAAATTGAAGAAGCATGTTGGGAAATTGCGCGCCAGTGGATCAGCTCCAAAGGCCGCTTCGACCCATCCTCCATCACCCCTTGATCCGCACCATCTGCGGGTCATAAAGCGGCTTCAACGACACCTGGCACGGGACACGTTGCTGCGCGACATCGAGCTCATAGCGCCCCGAAAGCACGAAATCCTCCGTGACACCCTCGGGATTGCGGACATAGCCGTAGCCAATGGCCTTGCCGATCGTATAGCCGTAACCGCCGCTCGACAGCCAGCCGACGCGCTTGCCGTCGCGATAGATCGTCTCGCGGCCGAGAAGCACGATCTCGGGATCGTCGGGCACGAAGCAGGCGAGCATCTTCTTCACACCGGAAGCCAGCTGCCGCTCTACAGCCTCCCTGCCGCGGAATGCGACATCCTTCCTCGTCTTCACCGCCCACGCAAGCCCGGCTTCAACAGGCGTATGATCCGGCCCGATGTCCGAGCCCCAGGCGCGATAGCCCTTCTCCAGCCGACAGCTCTCGATGGCGCGGTAGCCGGCATTGACGAGACCGTGTTCGCGGCCGGCCGCCATCAGCACGTCGTAGACGGTAGCGGCATATTCCACCGGCACATGCAGCTCATAGCCGAGTTCGCCGACATAGGTGATGCGTAGCGCCCGTACAGGGCAGCCGGCGATGCCGACGGTCCTCACCTTGCCGAAGGGGAATGCGGCGTTCGAAACATCCGCCGAGGTTACGGCCTGCAAGATCGCACGCGACTTCGGCCCCATCAGTGACAGCACGGAATAGGCAGAGGTCACATCCACCAGCTCCGCATGCATCTCTGCCGGAATGTTTCGGGCGATCCAGTCGAAATCATGGGTGGCAAAGCCGGTGCCAGTGGTGATGTAGAATTCGTTCTCGGCAATGCGGGCAACGGTGACGTCGCATTCGATGCCGCCCCGGTCGTTCAGCATCTGCGTATAGGTCAGGGCACCAACAGGCTTGGCGACGTCGTTGGAAGCAATCCAGGAGATCGCCGCCTCGGCATCCCTGCCCTTCAACACGAATTTGGCGAAGGAGGTCTGGTCGAAGATGACGGCCGCTTCGCGCACTGCCTTGTGCTCCCGGCCGACGGCATCGAACCAGTTCTGCCGTCCATATGTATACTCGTCCTTCGGCTCCTCGCCGGCAAAGAGATCGGCAAACCAGTTCGGCCGCTCCCAGCCGAGCTTTTCGCCGAAGCAGGCACCCTGTGCCTTGAGCCGATCATAGAGCGGCGACTTGCGGCACGGCCGGCCGCTGGAATGCTCCTCGAAAGGCCAGGCCATGGTGTAGTGCTTGCCATAGGCCTCGAGCGTGCGGGTGCGCACCCAGTCAGTGTCGAAATGCGGGCGACCGAAGCGCCTGATATCGACCGGCCAGAGATCGTAGGGCGGTTCGCCTTTGGCGACCCATTCGGCAAGCGCCATGCCGGCCCCGCCGGCGGATGCGATGCCGAAAGCATTGAAGCCGGCGCCGACGAAGAAGTTCTTCAGTTCCGGCGCCTCGCCGAGAATGAAATTGCCATCAGGGGTAAAGCTCTCCGGCCCGCACAGCAGCTGCTTGACGCCGGCCGTCTGCAGCGCCGGCACGCGCACCAGCGCCTGCTCCATGATCTGCTCGAAGTGATCGAAATTGCTGTCGAGCAGCGTGTAGTGGAAATCCCTAGGGATGCCGTCGAGCGCCCAGGGGATAGGATTGGGCTCATAGCCGCCCATGACAAGCCCGCCGACCTCCTCCTTGTAATAGGTCAGCCGATCGGGATCGCGCAGCGTCGGCAGGTTGGAGGGTACGCCGAAGGATTCGGTGATGAGATATTGATGTTCGACTGAGACGAGCGGCACGTTGACGCCGAAACGACCGGCAAAGGTCCGCGTCCACTGCCCCGCGCAGACGACGACGCGCTCGCATTCGATGCGGCCCTTCTCGGTGATGACGGCGCGGATTCGCCCCTTGTCGATCTCCAGATCGAGAACTTCCGTATCCTCGAAGATCGACACACCGCTCATGCGAGCGCCCTTTGCCAGCGCCTGGGTGATATCGGAAGGATTTGCCTGTCCGTCCGTCGGCAGGAAGGCCGCGCCGACGAGATCGTCGATATTCATCAGCGGCCAGAGATCGAAAGCCTCCTTGGGCGTCAGCAGATGCATCTGCAGGCCAAAGGACTGCGCCGTCGTCGCCTGGCGCTTCACCTCGGTCCAGCGCTCCTCATTGCAGGCGAGACGCAAACCGCCATTCATCTTCCAGCCAGTGGCAAGCCCGGTCTCTGCCTCGAGCTTCTTGTAGAGATCGACGGAATAGCCGAGCATCTGCGTGATGTTGGCGCTTGTCCGCAGCTGGCCAACGAGACCGGCGGCATGGAAGGTCGTGCCCGAGGTCAGTTTCTTGCGCTCCAGAAGCACGGTATCGGTAAAGCCGAGCTTACCGAGATGGTAAGCGGTCGAGCAACCGATGATGCCGCCGCCGATGACGACGGTCTTTGCGGTAGCCGGCAGTTCCTTCATCATGTCACCTCAGGAATTGCGAAAATCCTGCCAGACGCTTTCGAAGCGCCGCAGATTTTCAGCTGTATAGGAAGAATAATCGAATTCGATGTCGGAATGGATTTCCGAAACCATGCTCCACATCGTCTCGCGCAGGAGGGAAGCACATTTCATCGCCTGATAGCGCCGGCGCAGATCGTCGCTGATGGAAGCTTCGAAATAGGCCTCCAACATTGCCTCTTCCTGCGTCTCGGAGAATTCATTGTTGGAGGCAAGGCCGCCGAGATCGAAAAACGGCGTGTTGAAGCCGGCATAATCCCAATCGATCAGCCAGAGCCGCTTGCCGTCATCAAGGAAATTCGCCGCCAGCAGATCGTTGTGACCGAAGGCAATCTCGAAAGGACCGGCTTCACGTTCGAGCCACTCGGCAATCTCCAGAAACGAAGTCAGCAACCGCTTGTGCCGACTATCGCCGGCCTCCAGGAGAGCCGCATAATCCCGGACTACATGAAAGACCCAGAAGATGGCTGCCGGTCCGCGAAAATGCCTGGCGACGTCCCGATGACAGGACCGGACGAGCGGCACGACGCGGCTCATCATTGCCGGCTTTCTTATATCATCGGCCGATAGCGGTTTTGCATCGATATAGTCGAGCACCAATATGCCGGGCTCGTGATGTATGACGGCAGGCGAAAGACCGGCGGCATGCGCAGCCCTGCTCGCAGCCACCTCGTTTGCGCGGCTGATGTGATGAACGGGAATATCCGATCCAAGCCGCACGACGAAGCGGCGACCATCATTGCCGACCAGATAGTTGCGATTGGTAATGCCGCCGACAAGCGGTTCGATGTCGATCGGCCCGCGCCAGATGCTGAGAGAATGTATCCTGTCTTCCGCTGTCGCAGTCATTCCCCCTCCGGTCCTGCTGCTGAGCATCCTTCGGATGTGAAAGGTTCCCCACAAACGTAAGGCTGTCAAGAACCGACCCACAAAATGAAACGAATATTTGGTTTTTTGTTGGAATTGGTCAGCCATCCCCAATAGGATGAGCTATGAATATTCTGAAGACTGCGCTTCACCGTAGGTGAGATTTGTCTTAAAAACTCAGGCGCGAAGCAGCCGGATAAAGGCTGCGCGCATTATGGCCCCGGGGGCAGTAGGACAGCCAGTTGGAGCCACGAAGTTTGGGATCAATACCCACAACAGGATCAGAAACCATGCCGGGCACATCCCAGCCACCGCAGCACTCCAACCATCGCGAGCGCGAGATTCTCGAGGAATTGCGGTTAGCCGGCGGCGCCAGCCGCATCCAGTTCTTGGCCGAACGGCTCGGCGTTTCCGAAGAAACCATCCGCCGCAACATCCGCAGCCTTGAGGCCAACGGCCTCGTGACCAAGGTGCATGGCGGGGTCCATATCAAGGACTCGATGATCGAGCCGCCCTTGCATCTGCGCATGAACGAGAATGCCGAAGCCAAGCGGATGATCGCCGCCTCGGTCGCCGCCATGATCGAGGACGGCGATGCACTGTTCCTCGATGTCGGCTCGACGACCGCCTTCATCGCCGTCGCGCTGCAGAAGCATCAGAACCTCTTCGTCGTCACCAATGCCGTCGCGGTTGCCCATGCGCTCGCGACCCGCAACGGCAATCGCGTCTTCTTTGCCGGCGGCGAACTGCGGGGTCATGATGGCGGCACCTTCGGCATGGAAGCCGCCAATTTCCTGCGCCGATTCAATGTACGCCACGCAATCCTCTCGGTCGGCGCCATCAACGCCGCCTCGGGCTTCATGCTGCACGATCTCGAAGAAGCGGAATATTCGCGGGAAGCGGCCAGCCGCGCCGAAAACTGCATCATCGTTGCCGACAGCGCCAAGTTCGGCCGCAGCGCGCCGATCGTTTTGAACGAGCCGGAAAACTTCAACGTTCTGGTTACGGACGAACAACCGCCGGCCGACATTCGCGCCATGCTGGAGCGCAACGAGATCGAGCTCGTCATTGCCAACCGGCAACGGGATGAACGGCGATAGCGGGTCCGCCGTACTCAGCCCTTACACATCGCCTCGAGCGTCTGCGCGGCTTTGCTTGCATGGCGCTCCTTGTGGCGAAGCAGCCGGAAGCTCCGGGCGGGCAGATCGAATTTTGCCTGAACCAGCAGACCCTGTCCGAGATAGGCTTGGGCCGCAGTACTCGAAATGGCCGCAGCACTTTGCCCCGCGCAGACTGCGGAGAGCACTGCCTCATTCGAGGGAAGGACCAGCGTCACGTCGAGGTCACACGGTGAAGCACCAAGCCTTGCGGCGGCATTTTCGAATTCGGAACGCGTACCCGACCCCTCTTCCCGCATTACCCAGGATGTCCCGCTTACGAGGTCGGCAGCGCCAAGCTCTCGCCCGTCCGCCCATGGATGGTGTGGCGGCACGACGATGACAAGCGCATCCTGCGCAACGATCTTCATCGACAATGCCGGCGCATCCACCTCGCCCTCGATGAAACCCAGCTCGGCCGCACCGTCGATAACCGCCTCGGTGACGGTTCTGGTATTGCCGATCGTAAGGTCCAGCTCGATGCCGGGATAATCGCGGCGAAACTGCATCAGCAAGGGGGGCAACCAATAACTGGCGATGGTCTGGCTGGCATAGAGGCCAAGGCGGCCGCGCTGCAGCCCGCCCAATTCCGAAAGCATGAGTTCCGCCGCACGTACGCGTGCGAGAGTCGCCTTGGCTTCTCCGAGGAAGGATCGTCCCGTCTCCGTCAGCTCGATCCGCCGACCGACGCGGTGAAACAGCTCCACGCCGTAATAGGCTTCAAGATTCTTGATCGCAGAGCTGACGGCGGAAGGCGTCAGGTTGATGGCTTCAGCGGCATTGGTCAGATGCTCTCGCTCGGCGACGGCGACGAAGATTGCGAGCTGTTCGAAAGTCATGGGAAATCATTCTAATTTATCGAACGAAACATAGAATAATATTCGATGGATGTCGACATCGACAGATGAGACTTTCCAGCCGTCAGCAATCATCAGAAACGAATGACGGCACGCGATGTCTCTCGCTCAACGCGCAAACAAAATTCTCCCCGGCCTCGCGCTTAGCTCGGCCGTTGCTCTTCTGGCCTTTGTTGCAGAGCATATAGAAACCGATCTTCTCGGTGCGCGGTGGATCGAAAGCCTGGTGCTTGCCATCGCCCTCGGCATTGCGGTTTGCACGATCAAGCCGCTAAAACCGGCCATGAAGCCAGGCATCGATTTCAGCGCCAAGTTCCTTCTGGAAATCGCCATCGTGCTTCTCGGCGCCTCCATCAGCCTTTCGGCCATCCGCGGCGCCGGCGTCTGGCTGATCGCCGGCATTGCCATTGTCGTCGTGCTGTCGATCGCCGCCACCTATCTCATCGGCCGCGCGCTCGGCCTGCCGCCGAAGCTCGCAACGCTAATCGCTTGCGGTAATTCGATCTGTGGCAATTCCGCCATCGTGGCCGTGGCGCCGGTGATCGAGGCTGACTCGCAGGAGATCGCCGCCGCACTGGCCTTCACCGCTGTGCTTGGCATTGCCGCCGTATTTCTCCTGCCGCTTTTCTATTTTCACTTCGGCATGAGCGTACCGCAATATGGGACCCTCGCCGGACTGACGGTCTATGCTGTACCGCAGGTGCTGGCGGCGACAGCCCCTGTCGGGATGCTCGCCGTCCAGACCGGCACGCTCGTCAAACTCGTCCGCGTTCTGATGCTAGGCCCGGTCATCTTTCTGCTCGGCATCCTCACCAAGACCGAGACGACAGCGCCGGATGGACGCAGCGGCCATCATTCGCTGGTTCCCTGGTTCATCTGCGGCTTTCTCGGGCTGATGGCACTTCGCTCCTTCGGGCTCATTCCCGATGCGCTGGTGGCCCCGATGCAAACGGCTTCCGGCATTCTCACTGTCGTTGCGATGGCGGCTCTAGGCCTATCGGTGAACATTCGCTCGGTCGCCCATGCCGGCGGCAAGGTGATCGCTGCGGCGACGCTATCGCTTTTGGCTCTCGGCGCCATCAGTTATGGTCTGATCGTCGTCCTGCAGATCCAGTAGCATAGGACGCATTCCTGACAGAGGATCAGCTTGGGCTCAATGCTTCGGCTGATTTCAGCAAAGCAGCGGTCTCGCTTTCGCAAGAAGGATAGCCGATGGCATAGCCCTGAAGTTCGTCGCAGCCGACCTCGGCCAGAACACGCGCGTGGTCCTCGGTCTCGACCCCCTCGGCGACCACCTCGACATTCAATGCGCGTGCGATTTCAACGATGGAGCCGACGAGACGCCGCTGCTCTTCGGATACCGTTACGGCGGTCACCAGTTGCCGGTCTATCTTCAACCGCTTCGGCTTCAGCTTGACGAGCCCTATCAACGACGCGTGACCCGAGCCGAAGTCGTCGATCTCGATATCGATCCCCATCGCCTTGATAGCAGCGATATTGGCGAGCACCACCTCGTCCGGCTCATCCAGAAAGATGGTCTCCACCAGCTCGAAGGCTATGGCGCCGCGCGGTATTCTGAGCGCACGCAATCCATCGATCAGATCGGGGTCAGCAAGCCGGCGGCCGGAGATATTGACGGCAATGCGCGGCGGCGAAAGCCCCCGCGAAACCCAAGCTGCCCGATCTGCCAGCGCCCGTTTCAACACGGCCGCATCGATTTCTGCTGTAACCCCATATTCGTCCGCGACCTTGAGGAAGGCGACGGGACTGAGCAATCCCCTCACCGGGTGGCGCCAGCGTGCCAGCGCCTCCAGTCCGACGATGTGTCGGGTCTGCGCATTCACTTGGATCTGATAGAAAGGTTCGATCTGCCGCAGCATCGGCGCCAATCGCAGCTCGTCGGCCAGACGGCGTTCCGCATGCAGATCGGACTGGAGCTGCGGCGTGAAAAACTCCACCCGGTTGCGGCCGAGTTTCTTGGCCTGGAAAAGAGCGACATCGGATTCTGCCAAAAGATTGCCGGTGCCGCTCGTCTTACCTACCGCCACGCCGATGGATGCGCGGATCCGCAGCATCTCGTTGCCGAAACGCACTTCCCGGCGTAAGCGCGATAAAATATCGTCAGCGATCACCTGGATCCGTTCGATACTGCCGATATTGACCAGCACGGCGACGAACTCGTCGCCCCCGATGCGGGCAACGACATCGTTGGCGGTGATCGCTCCGGAAATGCGGGCGGCAGCGCTTTGCAGCGTAGCATCACCGGCCGCATGGCCCCATTTATCATTGATCTCCTTGAATCCATCGAGATCGATATGGAGTATCGCCAAAGTTTCGATAGAGGCGTCTTTGCGCAGCTCGGCCAGACGCCGGTCGAAATAGCGGCGGTTCGGAAGACCCGTAAGATAATCGTGATCGGCGGCATGCTCTATTCGCGCACGGCTGTGCTCCAAGGCAATGGCGCGTGCTTCGGCGATCGCCTTTTGGCCGGACAATTCGCGATTGAGCAGGACGTCGGCAGTGACGTCCCATTCCGCGCCGATGAAGGAAGGTGCCCCCTCGGCGTCCTCATAGTAATGCGCGCGCGAACGCAGATGGCGCACCTCGCCTCCCGGCAGGATGATGCGGAATTGGGAATTATAGAAACCCTTCGTGGCCAGCGCGGCATCGAAGTCTTGGATGGCCCCTTCGACATCCTCCGGATGCAACGCATTCATCCAGACGTCGGAGGAAACCTTGCGCTCTTGGAGCCCGGTTTCGTAGAGCTTATGCATCTGCTGGTCCCAGAGCAGTTGTTGCTCATTGACGTTATGCTGCCACACGCCGATTTGAGACGCCTCCAGCGCCAGCTCCAGCCTCCTCAAAAGGTCCTGGAACTCTTCTTCGCTTCGCCCTGATATCGTCTCTGCCAAAGAGCTCCACCCCCTTCGGAAACTGAAGAGACTAGCTAACCGCAGCCAATGATAGTTGCACTACTCCCTTTCGCGAACTTTAATGGCTGCGCAAGCTACCCAAATTAACAGCAACGCCGCAATCCCTGCCGCCGGCCATGCCCCGTCAATGATTATGCCGCGGCGGATTGGCGGCGATGTCGCGGAAATCGGCGGCCCCATCGAGCACGGCTCCATCGGAAAGTTGCGTGACCGAACGACGATAGATTCGCTGCCATGGCGTCGCGTCCGGCGGCACCGGCGGAATTCCATCGCCCTTGCGGCGGGCAATCTCTGCCTCTTCCACTAGCATGTCGCACCGCCCTTGATTGAAATCGATGCGGATGATGTCGCCGGTCCTGAGCCAGGCAAGGCCGCCACCGGCCGCACTTTCCGGCGAGGCGTTGAGGATCGAAGGGCTGTCGGCCGTACCCGATTGACGTCCGTCGCCGATCGTTGGCAGGCTGCGGATGCCGCGCTTCAGAAGCGCGTCTGGTGGCTGCATGTTCACGACTTCCGCCGATCCCGGCCAGCCGATCGGCCCCGCGCCACGAATGACGAGAATGGTCTTTTCGTCGATACCGAGATCGGGATCGTTGATGCGCTTGTGATAATCCTCAGAGCCATCGAAGACGACCGCCCTGCCCTCGAACACGCCCTCGTGCCCCGGCTCCTGCAGGTAGCGGCTGCGGAACTCTTCCGAGACGACGCTCATCTTCATGATGGCGAAGTCAAAGAGATTGCCTTTGAGCACCAGGAAGCCGGCGCGCTCCTTCAGCGGATCGGCAAAGGGGCGGATCACCTCGCGATCGGTCGCTTCCTTGCCCTTCAAATTCTCCGCCATCGTCCGCCCTGTGACCGTCGGACAGCTGCCATCGAGCTTGCCGGCCTGCAGCAGCTCCCACATGATAGCCGGAACGCCACCGGCGCGATGGAAACGCTCGCCGAGATAGGCGCCTGCCGGCTGCACATTGGCAAGCAGCGGAATGTCGAAGCCGTGCACCTGCCAGTCGTCCGGAAAAAGCTCGACGCCGGCATGCTTGGCCATGGCGGCAAGATGCGGCTGTGCATTGGTCGAGCCGCCGATGGCGGAATTAACCCTGATGGCATTGAGGAAAGCCCCGCGCGTCAGCACATCCGAAGGCTTGATATCCTCCAGCACCAGTTCCACGGCCCGCCGTCCGGTGCGGTAGGCCATCTGGCCGCGCTCACGATAGGCGCCGGGAATGGCGGCGCAGCCGGTGAGCGACATGCCGAGCGCTTCGGCCATGGCGTTCATCGTCGAGGCCGTCCCCATCGTATTGCAATGGCCGATGGAGGGCGCCGAGGCAAGCGAGGCCTCCATGAACTCTTCCTCATCGATCTCGCCTGCCGCCAGCTTGCGGCGCGAACGCCAGATCACCGTGCCGGAGCCGGCAAGCTCGCCCTCATGCCAGCCATCGAGCATCGGGCCGCCGGACAGAACGATCGCAGGAATATTGACGGTCGAAGCCGCCATCAGCGCCGAGGGGGTGGTCTTGTCGCAGCCGGTCGTCAGCACGACGCCATCGAGCGGATAGCCATAGAGCACCTCCACTAGGCCGAGATAGGCGAGGTTGCGATCGAGCGCGGCCGTCGGGCGCTTGCAGTTCTCGAAGATCGGATGGGTTGGAAATTCAATCGGAATGCCGCCCGCATCGCGGATGCCGTCGCGCACGCGCTTTGCAAGATCGAGGTGATGGCGGTTACAGGGCGTAAGATCGCTACCGCTCTGGGCAATGCCGATGATCGGCTTGCCCGACCGCAGCTCCTCCGGCGTGATCCCGTAATTCATGAAGCGTTCGAGATAAAGCGCCGTCATATCGATATGATCGGGATTGTCGAACCAGTCCTGCGAACGCAGACGACGCTTGGATGCACCCTTATCGCTCATCTCTTCCTCAAGCCTTTCCTCGGGCATTCTTGTCTTCCAGATGCTGCAGCAAACCGCTGTGATCCTGCTCGCCGCCGCCATTCTCGACGAATTCGGCAAACTCGGCACGGACGGCTTCGGTCAGCGGCAGATGAAGTGACAGGTTCTGTGCCGCCGCCAGGACCGTATCGAGATCCTTCAATTGGTTGCGAGCAGTGCCGCCCGGCTCGAAGTTGCGTTCGATCATGCGCTGCCCATGCAGCTCCAGAATCCGGCTTTCCGCAAAGCCGCCTCGAATGGCATCCCGAAACGCCTCACGCGAACCGCCACCGGCCTCGACCAGCAGCATCGCTTCCGCAACGGCCCCGATGGTTACTGCGACGATCTGCTGATTGCCCAGCTTTGCGAGCTGGCCTGTTCCGCTCGGACCAACGCGGGTTACACACCCGAGCGGCGCCATAATATCGCGGACGCTGTCGATGACCGTGGCATCGCCGCCGGCCATGATCGCGAGCGTCCCGGCAGCTGCCCCGACCACACCGCCGGAGACCGGCGCATCGATGTGCCGTATGCCGCGCTCGGCGAGTTTGAAGGCGTGTTCGCGGGCAACGGCCGGCGATATCGAGCTATGGTCGATTACGATCGTCCCAGCCTCCAGCACATCGGCGACACCGCTGCCGAACAGGACTTCACCAACGGCGCCGCCGTTGGTCAGCATGGTGAAAAGAACAGACGCTCCTCGAGCAGCCTCTACGGCAGTATCGGCGACCGTCGCACCATCTGCCGCCAGAGGCTCGGCCTTGCTCCGGTCGCGTTTCCAGACCGTCACCGCAAAACCAGCAGCAAGCAGCCGCCGTGCCATCGGTGCGCCCATCAATCCCGTTCCGAGAAAAGCGATCTTCCTGCCCTGCATAAACTATCCTCCGAATAGGACCGCATCGGACACCGAAACAGAACAACGGAGCATTTTCGCCGTGCGAATGCGGCGACGGTCTTCCGGCTGCGGTGGCCTCAACTCCCATATTCCACGGGCGCCTCCACGCCCGATGTACGTCAATCAACTGTTCCCAAAGCTTGATAAACCTCTGGTGCCATCATGCAAAGGAAATCAGCGACCACCCAGCAAATTCTTCGAAATAAGGGTAAATTAGCTAGAACGAAAATATGAACATAGAAAAGGCGGGACCTTACGGCCCCGCCTGGCATGTCGAGTACTGGAGTTAAGTCTCGGCACGGCCCCTATTCGGCGGCGATCGGGAGTACCTCCGCCGAATGTTCGTTGTCGTTGTGGTGATGCTGCTTGAGCGGACGGTTGCCTGTCAGCCTGCGAATCAGCACGTAGAAGACCGGCGTCATGAAGATGCCGAAGAAGGTGACACCAATCATGCCCGAGAACACCGCGATACCCATGGCAGCACGCATTTCGGAACCGGCACCGGTCGAGGTGACCAGCGGCACGACACCCATGATGAAGGCCATGGAAGTCATCAGGATCGGGCGCAGACGCAGGCGGCTGGCTTCGATCGCAGCCTGAACCGGGGTGCGACCCTCGAATTCCAGCTCGCGGGCGAATTCCACGATCAGGATCGCGTTCTTGGCTGATAGACCGACGAGCACCACCAGGCCGATCTGAGTGAAGATGTTGTTGTCTCCACCCGTGAGCCAGACGCCGGTCAGCGCCGCCAAGACGCCCATCGGCACGATCATGACAATGGCGAGCGGCAAGGTCAGGCTCTCGTATTGGGCGGCCAGCACGAGGAAGACCAGGAGCAGCGCCAGCGGGAAGACGACGACGCTGGAATTGCCGGCCAGGATCTGCTGATAGGTCAAATCAGTCCATTCGAAGTCTATACCGGGGGGCAACGTCTCATGCAGAATCTTCTCGATCGCTGCCTGTGCCTGGCCGGACGAGAAACCGGGCGCCGGGCCGCCATTGATGTCAGCCGCCAGGAAGCCGTTATAGCGGTTGGTGCGTTCCGGACCGGTCGTAGCATCCACCTTCAGCAGGGCTGAAAGCGGGATCATCTGACCCGATGCCGAACGAACCTTCAACTGGCCGATATCTTCCGGCTGAGCACGGAACTTGGCATCGGCCTGCACGCGGACGCTGTAGGTGCGGCCGAAGGCGTTGAAGTCGTTCACATAGAGCGAACCGAGATAGATCTGCAGCGTCTGGAAGACGTCGGTGACGGAAACCCCGAGCTGCTCGGCCTTGGCGCGGTCGAGATCGGCAAAGAGCTGCGGCACGTTGATCTGGAAGCTCGAGAAGATCCCGGTGAGTTCCGGTGTCTGGTAGGCCTTGCCGATCACCGCCTTGGCCGCCTGGTCGAGCGCATGGTTGCCGAGGCCGGCGCGATCTTCGATCTGCAGCTTGAAGCCGCCTGTCGTACCGAGACCGTTGACCGGCGGCGGCGGGAACATGGCGATGAAGGCATCCTGGATGGCGCCGAACTTCTGGTTCAGTGCCATGGCGATCGCCCCGCCCGAAAGGTCCGGCGTCTTGCGCTCGTCGAAGTCCTTCAGCGTCACGAAAACGATGCCGGCATTCGAGGAATTTGTGAAGCCGTTGATCGACAGGCCCGGGAAGGCGATCGCATTGGCGACGCCCGGCTGCTTCAGCGCAATGTCCGTCATGCGCTTAATCACGTCTTCTGTACGGTCGAGGCTTGCGGCATCCGGCAACTGTGCGAAGCCGATCAGATACTGCTTGTCCTGCGACGGCACGAAACCGCCTGGAACCGTGGTGAACAGACTATAGGTTGCTCCCACCAGCGCGAGATAGACCACCATGACGATGCTCTTGCGCGACAGCAGGCCGCCGACGCCCTTGCCGTAGTATTTCGAACCGGCTCCGAACGCCCGGTTGAAGCCGCGGAAGAACCAGCCGAAGATCGCGTCCATGACCCGCGTCAACCCATCCTTCGGCGCATGATGACCCTTCAGGAGCAGGGATGCCAGTGCCGGAGACAGGGTGAGCGAGTTGAAGGCCGAGATGACCGTCGAGATGGCGATCGTCAGCGCGAACTGGCGATAGAACTGGCCGGACAGGCCGGAGATGAAGGCGAGAGGCACAAAGACCGCGACGAGAACCAGCGCGATCGCGATGATCGGACCGGAGACTTCCTTCATGGCCTTGTAGGTGGCGTCTCGCGGACTGAGTCCGTTCTCGATATTGCGTTCGACGTTCTCGACCACCACGATCGCGTCGTCCACGACGATACCGATCGCCAGCACCAGGCCGAACAGACTAAGCGCGTTGATCGAGAAGCCGAAGACATACATCACCGCAAAGGTGCCGATGATCGACACCGGAACGGCGATCAGCGGGATGATCGAGGCACGCCATGTCTGCAGGAACAGGATGACGACGAGGACGACGAGCGCGATGGCTTCGAGCAGCGTGTCGATCACCTTCTCGATCGAGGCGCGGACGAATTTCGTCGTGTCGTAGACGATCTCGTACTTAACGCCCGCAGGCATGGCCTGCTGCAGCACGTCCATGGTCGAGCGCACATTGTTCGCGATCTCGATCGCGTTCGAACCGGGCGCCTGGAGAACGGCGACGGCGACGGCCGGCTTGCCGTCGAGCAGCGAACGCAGCGTATAGTCTTCCGCGCCGAGCTCCACGCGGGCGACGTCGCGAAGGCGGGTGATTTCGCCATTGGCGCCCGCCTTGACGATGATGTTGCCGAACTCATCAGGCGTGCGCAGGCGACCCTGGGCGTTGACGTTGAGCTGCAGATCCACGCCCGGCCGGCTGGGTGAGGCACCGATGATGCCGGCCGCAGCCTGGACGTTCTGGGAGCTGATCGCATTGCTGATGTCGCTGGCCGCAAGATTATGCTCGGCCGCCTTCTGCGGATCGATCCATACGCGCATGGAATAGTCGCCGGCGCCGAAGACCTGCACCTGCCCGACGCCTTCGATCCGGGCAAGTCGATCCTTGATGTTCAGGGTCGCATAGTTTCGCAGATAGGTGATGTCGTGGTCGGCTCCGTCCGAGACGAGGTTGACGACCACGATGAAGTTGGGCGAGCTTTTGATGGTCGTGATGCCGAGAGCACGGACTTCCGCGGGCAGGCGCGGCTCGGCCTGCGAAACGCGGTTCTGTACGAGCTGCTGCGCCTTGTCCGGATCGGTGCCGAGCTTGAAAGTGACCGTCACGTTGAGAGCGCCGTCCGATGTCGCCTGGCTGGACATGTAGAGCATGCCCTCAACGCCGTTGATCTGCTCTTCGAGCGGCGTCGCCACCGTTTCGGCGATGACGGTCGGGTTGGCGCCGGGATAGGTGGCGTGCACGACAATCGAGGGAGGCACGACCTCTGGATATTCGGAGATCGGCAGCGCTCTGAGGCCGATCAGGCCGGCGACCACGATGAGGACCGAAAGAACACCGGCAAAGACCGGACGGTCGACAAAGAATCTGGAGATGTTCATATCAAAGCCCCCTCTGGGGTGAGAACGGATGCAAAATTCCTGTCCGACGATTTGAGAGCCGCCGGCGGATCATGTGATTTCGGAATGTCGGCCTTCTGCCCACGGGCAGAAGGCGAAGTTTTACTGCGCGGTCGCAACCTTCTCGGCCAACTGCGGCGCGACGACTGCACCTGGACGGATGCGCTGCAACCCGTTGACGACGATCTTTTCGCCGGCTTTCAGGCCGTTCTCGATCACCCGCTGGCCGTCGACCAGCGATCCGAGCTGGACCTGCCGGTAATTGACCTTGTTCTCGCCATCCACGACGAAGACGAACTTCTTGTCCTGGTCGGTGCCGACTGCACGATCGTCGATGACGATCTTATTCTCGGCCTTCGGCTGACCCATACGGACCCGCACGAACTGACCGGGGATAAGACGGCCGCCTGGATTATCAAAGACGGCGCGAACGCTGACGGTGCCGCTCGCCGCATCGACCTCGTTGTCGATCAACTGCAATTTGCCCTTGATCGGCGTGCCATTGTCGCTTGCCGTACCGATCTGAACCGGGATCTGCTCGACCGGCGGAAAAGCGCCTCCGGTTGCCGGCAGTTCGGCCAGAGCCTGGGTGACGGTCTGCTCGTTGGCACTGAAGCTCGCATAGATCGGATCGACCGAAACCAGCGTCGTCAATGCCGGCGACGTCGAGCCGGCCGCCACAAGATTGCCGACAGTAACGGCGATCTTGCCGACGCGGCCGGCGATCGGGGCACGAACCTGCGTATAGTCGAGGTTCAGCTGCGCGGTCTGAAGGGCCGCTTGCGCTGCCTTCAGATTGGCTTCTGCCTCGGCAGAGTTGCTTGTGCGGGTATCCATGTCGCTCTGCGAAATCGTCTTGTTGTCGAAGAGCTTCCGGCCGCGATCGATTTCGACTTTGGCGAGATCGAGCTTGGCTTTTGCCGCCCCCACCTGCGCCTGAGCTTGGGCAACCACCGCCTCATAGGGCGCCGGATCGATCGTCACAAGCAGATCGCCTTGCTTGACCAGCGCGCCTTCGCGGAAATGCACTGATTGAATCGCCCCGGCGACACGCGGACGGATCTCGACACGGTCGATAGCCTCCAGACGGCCGGAAAATTCCTGCCAGGATGTGACGTCACGCGGCTCGACAGCTGCGACCGTAACAGGGATAGCCGGCTTCGCAGCCTGGCTTGCCGCCTCGGTCGCCTGGGCGCCGCGCGGCAGATCCAGATAGAAGGCCGCGCCTGCAACAGCCGCAGCAACACCCATGCCGGCGCCCCACAGGGCCCAGCGCTTATCGTTGGACTTCATGTCAGTCTCTCCTTTGGCCCCGTCTTGGGATACGGGACCGCAAATTCCTATCGTCTCAACAAAATCAGGGGCCGAAGCACCGCGCATCCGCGTGACCATCGCTCCGGTCTCATGCCTTCGACATCAGTCCAATCCGCGCTCATCCCTCGCAAACGGGATACTCTAGTCGATCAAGCCTGCACGTCTTCGACAAAACCCTTGAAACAACAACAGATATCCTGCTGCCATGAAGGCCTGTCCTTCGACTGCCCGCCATAGAGGGTGGGCCAGCCTGTCCCGGCGGGAAGGACTTGCTGGCGAACACGGACGCCAGCCGCTTTCAGCCGACTGCCGTATTCCATGCTCTCGTCGCGGAGCGGGTCGTCCTCGGCCGTGAGCACCAATGCCGGCGCGAGGCCCGAAAGCCGCGAACAGTATCGAGGCGCTGCATAGGGGTGACAGACACCGCCCAGGAAACCCAGGTAACGGTTCCAACCCTCCGTCCAGCGCTCGCGCATGCCGCTTTCCTCCGCCTGGAGGAAAGATTTCGACCCCATGAAGGGATCAAGCAAAGGCGATATCAAAACCTGTCCGTCCAACGAACCGGGTATCTGATCGCGCGCCTTTAAAGCGACGCCCGCTGCGACATTGCCACCCGATTCCTCTCCGGCGACAAACAGCAGCGATTTTTTCGCCCCGCCCAGCGCAAGCATGTTCCGCTTGTTGCTGAGATAGGCGAGAAGTCCGTAAGCGCATTCCAGCACCTTCGGAAAAGCATTCTGATTGCAGCTCGTATAATCCGCTGCAACCACGATGGCGCCGGCCTCAGCGAGGCTTGCCGCCACCGGTCTGTTGGTCGCGTGGTCGGTATCGAGAAAGGCACCCCCATGCAGGTAAAGCACCAGCGGCGCAGCCTTCTTCAAACCATCACCGTTGTAGATCCGAGCTGCCACCGGCCCCGTAGGCACGTTTTCCAGCACAACATCTTTCCACGGCGCACTCATCGACCCAAATCCCTGTCTGCTCGAGCGAATATGTCCCAATCCAAAAAGCGGTTTACTACGCTTCGTGACCATATTCTCGAAATGCGGTCTTTGGCGCCCCCATGCCGCATTGCAACAACTTACGAAACAACATATTGTTATTCCGCTCTGAGAATAAGTAGCCTACATTCGATCAGACTATTCAGAATAACAAACAATCGGCCTCTTCATTTTCGGCCGAGGGGCATCATGGAATGGACCAGTTGTCAGCAATGCGGGCATTCGCGCGTGTGGTGGAGACGGGTAACTTTACCCGCGCCGCGGCAGCCCTTTCCATGCCGAAGGCGACGGTGACGACGCTCATCCAGTCGCTTGAGGCGCATCTGCACGCCAAGCTTCTCAATCGTACCACACGGCGCGTCATGGTGACGACCGATGGCGCTCTCTATTACGAGCGCGCCATTCAGATCCTCTCCGAGATAGAAGAGCTGGACGGCAGCATCAGCAATTCACAGAGCCTGCCAAGCGGCCGCCTGCGCGTGGAAATGGCCGGCGCCTTTGCCGAAAAAATAGTCATGCCGGCGCTTTGCGATTTCCACCAGCGCTATCCCGATATCCATATCGATCTCGGTGTCGGCGACCGGCTCGTCGACTATCTCGCCGAAAATGTCGATTGCGCGCTGCGCGCCGGCATGCCGAGCGACCAGTCGCTGATCGCCCGCCGCGTCGGCGAGATCCACCTCATCACCTGCGCGGCTCCGCTTTACATCGAGAAGCACGGCTTCCCGGAACGGCCGGAGGATCTGGAAACCAGCCATTATGCGGTCAGCTATTTTCGCGCGCAAACCGGTCGCACGATTCCGTTCCTGTTCGAACACGGCAACGAGGCGTTGGAAATCAGCCCGCGCTATATCCTTTCGGTGAATGACAGCCGCAGCTATCTCCAGGCGGCGTTGATGGGCCTCGGCATTGCGCAAGTTCCGAGCTTCATGGCTCGGGATGCGCTTGCAAGCGGCGAGCTTGTTCCCATTCTTTCCGGCTGGACCCGGCCATCGCTGCCCCTTCATATCGTCTATCCGCCCAACCGACACCTCAGCAACAAGGTGCGTGTCTTCGTGGACTGGATGGCGAAACTGCTGGTGACCTCGCGAGTAGGCGAGGCTTAAGCATGCGGGCCACCTTCTTCCCCATACTGGGAGAAGAAGGTGGCGCTCACTGCAGATGATCAGTTCCAGGACGCACCGGCCTGCTGACGAACCGTCGAGTTCAGCCGGTTCCAGACATTGTCGATCGCAATGGCAACGATGAGGGCAGAGAGTGCCTTTTCGTCGTAGTGTCTTTCGGCCTCGTTCCAGATTTCGTCTGTGACGGCATCCGGCCGGTCAGCGAGCCGGGTAACGGCTTCCCCGAGTGCCAGAGCGGCGCGTTCGGCATCGGAAAAATAGGGCATCTCCCGCCAGGCGGAGACGCCGACGATGCGCTCCATCGTCTCACCTGCCTTCTGCAGCTTGCGAAAGCCCATATCGGTGCAAACGCTGCAGCCATTGATCTGGCTGACCCGCAGATGGACGAGGTCCATGGTATTTTCCGACAGGCCGCGATCTTTAATCGAATTGCTGACGGCCAAGAGCGCCTGCAGCGTTTCGGGCAGAACGAGGACTGGGTTCTTCATACGAGCTTGCATGTTTCTTTCCTCTGGTTGTGAGAGCCCTGTTGCGGCTCATTTCCCGACGATGCACTTTCCTGCCGATCCGATGTCACACCGGCCGGATTTCGTTCGTCATGGGTTTGACGGATCAGGATGAGGAGATGTGACCGATGGACGAAAAAAAGTGGCAGGCAGAGAAATTCGAGGCGAACCGGCCGCATCTGCGCGCCGTCGCCTACCGCATGCTCGGCTCGCGCGCTGAGGCCGAAGATGCGGTGCAGGAAACGTGGCTGCGTCTTGTCCGGAGCGACACATCGGAGATTGAGAATCTCAGCGGCTGGCTGACGACTGTCACGGCGCGCATCTGTCTTGATCTGCTGCGATCACGCAAATCCCGCCGTGAGGAGCCGCTGACCGTCCATGTTCCAGAGCCGATCGTGGTGCATGAAGTTGGTAACGGCACCGACCCTGAGCAGGATGCCTTGCTCGCGGACTCCGTCGGCCTCGCTCTTCTGGTCGTGTTGGAAAAGCTGAACCCGGCCGAGCGGCTTGCCTTCGTCCTGCACGATATGTTCGACGTCCCTTTCGATGACATTGCCCCGATTCTGGGACGCACGACGGTCGCGACACGCCAGCTTGCGAGCCGCGCCCGCCGCCGCGTGCAGGACACGCCATCAACGACGGAGGCCGATCTCACCCATCAGCGCCATGTCGTCGACGCCTTCTTCACAGCCTCGCGTGACGGCGACCTGCAGGCGCTGCTCGCTGTCCTCGATCCCGAAGCCGTCTTCCGTCCGGATGCGGTTGCCGCACGCATGGGGGCCGCTGGCGAAATCCGCGGGCGCATGGATGTCGCCAAGACCTTCCAGGGCCGTGCGCGGGGAGCCCGGTTGGCAGTCATCAACGGCGCGGTCGGTGCCATCGTCGTCATCGGCGGACAGCTACGCATCGCGCTTCGTTGCACCCTCAATGCAGATGGCATGATTACCGTCATCGACGCGATGGCCGATCCGGAAGAACTGCGCAAGCTGGAGATCGTTTTGATTGAAACCTGAAATTAGCGCATCTGTGTCGGGCTCGTGCCTGTCAGCCGGCGGAACATGGCAATGAAGGCCGACGCGTTGCTGTAACCCAGCTGCGTTGCAATCCGGTGCACGGGCTCTCCGGCCTCGATCATCGACAGTGCAGCAACGAGTTTCAGTCTCTGCCGCCACTCGTTGAAGGAAAGACCGAGATCATCCTGGCACCGGCGCGACAGCGTGCGCTCGGTCGTCCCCATCCGGCGCGCCCATTCCGCAAGGGAATGCCGGTCGCCGGGATCGGCTTGCAAGGCGCTCAGTAGCGGGCCGAGCAGCGGATCGTCGGAAAGCGGCAAGTAGCTCTCGCACCGCGGCGCCAGTCGAATCTGATCGACCAGAACCTGTGCAAGCCGCAAATCTTCGGCTGTTTCAGGTATGGTGACATCACGCGCAGCAAAATCCGCCAGAATTGCCTTCAGCAGCGGACTGATGCTGAGCGTCGACGGCTTGTCAGGCAGGTTCGCGCAAAGAGCGCGTTCGACATAGACCGTCGCATAGCGCAGATCGTGCTGGATCGCGGCGCCGTGCATCGTCTGCGGCGGCAGCCAGATGGCATAATGTGGCGGCGAGAGATAGCGCATGCCTTCGATATCGAACTCGCAGATGCCGGTAATCGCATAATTAAGCTCGCCCCATGGCTGGCTCTTTTTGGGGAAAACCGTACCCGCTCTGTAATTCTCGGTTCGGAAGGAAACCGGGTTGGGCGGATCACCCTCGATGCGTGGAGGCCTGCTGGACATGTCTTCATTTCGCTACTGATTGTCTTATTCTCGCTATATACCAGAATTCGGACAGGCAGTACAAAGTCTTTGGGATGGCGAACTCAATGCGCCCTCCTCCGTTTCGCCCCAAGCCACAAGACGACGAGAGACCATTCACATGAGCACCGAGCAGAATGCTTCCGCATCCATCGTCAGCGCGGCGGGCCTTGCGCCCTTGCTGACGGTGCTGATCTGGTCCGGCAACACCGTCGTCACCAAGGCATCCGCGGGCGTGATTTCGCCAGGCTCGATTTCCTTCTATCGCTGGCTGCTGGCCTTTCTCGTGCTCCTGCCCTTTGTCGGCCGCGCGGCATGGCGCAATCGTTCCCTGCTACGGCAGCACTGGCTGAAACTCGCTATTCTCGGCGCCCTCGGCATGGTGATCTATCAGAGTCTCGCATACGAGGCGGCCAAGACGACATCTGCCGTCAATATGGGTGTAACGATCGCTCTAATGCCGCTTCTCTCGACGGTGCTAGCCGGCCTGCTAGCGGGCGAAAAGCTCACCGTGGCGAGCCTGGCAGGCGGCGCCATCTCGCTGATCGGGCTCGTCTATTTGACGTCGCAGGGTGATCCGATGCGCCTTGTGAATGGCGGCTTCCACATTGGCGACGGCCTGATGATCATCGCCGTTCTCTCAAATGCGCTCTATGGGGTCATGCTGAGACGCTGGGCGATGCCGCTTCCCATGTGGCAGCAGCTTTTCTGGCAGATCGGCTTTTCAACCCTGTTGCTGATCCCGATTTTCCTGATGGGCGATATCTCACCGATCACATCGGCCAATCTACCGCTGATCCTTTATGCTGCGATCCCGACCTCTCTCCTCGCACCGCTCTGCTGGATGATCGGCATCCAGAGGCTCGGCGCGAGCCGCACCTCGCTGCTGATCAATCTCCTGCCAATCGTCGTTGCAGCGCTGGCCTGGGCGCTACTTGGAGAACAGCTGCATTCCTATCATGCGATCGGCGGTGCGCTTGCCCTCATCGGCGTTGGGCTCGGCTTACACAAGCCTCGGGAGAAGAATGATCCGGCCGCTGATGAAAGCTGGGAAACCGAAGAAGCCTGACCGCGGCTCCGGGGCCCTTTCCTTTCGCCCACCCTTCGTTCTACCATGAACGAGTCCCGAGAGCGGAGAGGAAACAAGCGTGCGCATAGCCCTGGAACCGGTGTCCTCCAGAACGACGATCCAGGAGAGCGTCTATCAGCAGCTGCGGAACGCGCTCATGGTAGGCAATTTCGATCCTGGCCAGACCCTGACCATCGCCTCGCTCGCTGAAACCTTCGGAACCAGCAATATGCCAGTGCGCGAGGCTCTGCGCCGTCTGGCGGCTGAAAATGCTTTAGAGGTCGCAGCCAACGGCTCTGCCCGCATCCCGATCGTTACTCTTGCCCGGCTGAACGATCTTTGCCGCGCCCGCATCGCCGTCGAAGGTCTGGCCGCAGAGCTCGGTTTTCCCAACCTCACTGTCAGCGACATAGCGACGCTCGATCGCATCGCCGGGGAGCAGTATGTGATCGGCCGCGGCGCTAATGTCTATGATCTCATGGCCAAGAACCAGCAGTTCCACTTCACCATCTATCGCGCCTCGGGCTCCGAGGTGCTGCTGCAATTGATCGAGACCCTGTGGCTGCGCTTCGGCCCCTATATGCGCATGCTCTCCGCCTCGGCAGAACCTTTGATGCGCAGCGGTGAACTCGATCCCGCCGGTGAGCATGTTGCCATCGTCAATGCTTTGAAGGCGGGGGACTTCGCCGCCGCCCGCGACGGAATCGTCGCCGATATCAGCCGCACCCACGAAATCCTGCAGGATTATTGTCCGGTCACACAGGACGAGCCCCGCAAGGGCTCAAGCTCCAGCCGCCGTTAGCCCCCAAGAAAGAGACCAAGGAATTTGATTGAACCTTAAAGTATTTTGTGATCAAATGATCAAAATAAGATTTCAATCCCAATATTCAGAGCGAGATCCCATGAGCTCCGCCGCTTCCGTATCGCAATTCGCCGGCCACAACAGCTTCCCGGTTGACGAGATCCGCGCCATGTTCCCGGCCATCCGGAAGGCTGGCGATTTCGTCTTTCTCGATAATGCGGGCGGCGCGCAGGTGCCGCAGGCGGTCGTCGATGCGGTTGCCAATCACCTCATCGATTTCAACGTCCAGCGCATGGCGAAATACCAGCACAGCCAGGGCGTCGACCGCAATCTGGAAGAAGCGCGTGAAAGCGTCGCCATGCTGGTGAACGCCTATCGCCCGGAAGAAATCTCCTTCGGTCAGAACGCCACCTCTTTCATCCGCCTTGTCAGCCTCGGCATCGCTAAGCTGCTCGGCGAGCGTAACGAAATCGTCGTCACCGATATGGATCATGACGCCAACATCGCTACCTGGATGGCGCTGGAAGCCGATGGCGCCAAGATCGTCTGGTGGCGCATGCGCGACGACGGCACGCTGCATGTGGAAGACCTGAAGCCGCTGCTGAACGACAGGACTCGCCTTGTCGCCTGCACCGTCACCGCGCATTCGATCGGCACGATCGTCGATGTGGCCGCCGTCTGCAAACTGGCGCAGGCCGCCGGTGCTGAAACCTTCCTCGATTGCGTCCATTACGGCCCGCATGGCCTGATCGACGTGCAGGCCTGGGGCTGCGACTACCTTGTCTGCTCCGGCTACAAGAACTTCTCGCCGCATATGGGCTTCCTCTGGGGCCGCTACGACGCACTGGTCAAGCTTCCCACCTTCAAGGAAGACTTCATTCCGGACGTGCCGCCCTACAAGATCGAAGTCGGCACCTTCACCTATGAGAACGTCGCCGGCATGAACGCGGCGGTCAAATATCTCGAAGGCCTTGGTCGCCGTTTCCTGCCGAGCGGTGACCATAGTCGCCGCGAGGCGCTTGCCGCCGCCATGGGCGCAATCCGCCAATACGAACTGATGCTCTCGCGCGAAATGATCGCGGTGCTAAAGCGCCATGGCGCCACCATCTACGGCATCTCCGACGAGGCGCGTCTCGAACAGCGTGTGCCCACAATCTGCTTCAACATGCCTGATATCACACCGCAGGAATTTGCCGACGAGATGGGTAAGCAGCGCATCGGTCTGCGTGATGGTCACATGTTCGCACCGCGCCTGATGAAGCGCCTTGGCTTGTCCATGGAAACGGGTGCCATCCGCGTGTCGCTGGTGCATTATAACAAGGTCGAGGAGATCGCCCGGTTTGACGCGGTCCTGACCGAGATCATGGCGCGGCGCAAGTAAGCCGTGCCCCAGAGCGGTGGCGGCGCCCGAACAACTCTGCCACCGCAATGTCCCCGTGCCGGTGCCGGATCGGTACGGAAAACTGTTCTGAGCACGGAGCAGATAGCCGTTTCGCAGTTGTATCTTTCGACCTACCCCTCGTTGAGAGACCGCCAGAATGAGGAAGACGATGAGCGATTTCCGCCGGAATTGTATCGAGCAGAAGCTGCTCGTCGGTACATTTGCGGCCATTCCGCATCCCGTCGCCATCGAAGTCACGGCAGCCTCAGGCGTCGATTTCCTCTGCATCGACTGGGAGCATTCGCAGATCAGCCGCGAGCGCATCGAGGATCTGATCCGCGCCGCTGATATCCATCGCGTTCCAGCCATGGTCCGCGTCCCCGGCCATGCGGCGGAGGATATTGCAGCCGTTCTGGATGCAGGTGCGGCAGGCGTTCTCGTGCCCCGTGTTTCGACGGCGGAGCAGGCGCGCTCAGTCGTCACGGCCACCCGCTATCCCCCGCTCGGCGCCCGCGGCGTCGGTCCGGGTCGCGCGGCCGCCTATGGCTACCGTATTCCGGACTACCTCACCAAGGCCAATGCCGAACTCGTGCTTGCCATCCAGGTCGAGACAGCCGAAGGGCTTGCCAATATCGCCGAGATGGCCGCCGTCGATGGCGTCGACCTCATCTTCATCGGGCCTGGCGATCTCTCCGTTTCGATCGACGCCATGGGTCCTGCGGGCAAGGACAGGCTCGACGCGGCGATCAGAACCATCACGCAAGCCGCTCTGTCCGCCGGTCGCGCGGTCGGTATCTTTCGACCTTCGGCAGACGATGTCGGCGCATGGTCGGAAGCCGGCATCAGCTTCTTCATACTGGCAAGCGATACGATGTTTCTGGGCGCCAGCCTGGCTGCCGGCGTCGATGCCGCAAAACAAGGCAAGCATGCGCCAGGGAACAAGGAAAGCTGATTTCTCTCAGTGTGTTACCATTTCAAAGGGCAAAGCGAAATTGAGCAGGAAGGTAGACTTTTTAAGCTTAAAATTTGTCCTTGAAATGCCGTTGTTTTTGGATAACCATTCGAAATTGAGGGGCTGCAAAAGCGAAAATTGCCGCAGCCGTTTGAACCCTCCAATGCAGAATTCCCAGGGGAAATTTCTTGTCTCTTCTACCGCAGCATAACCTGCCGAACGTGATGACGGGCCGCGATGCTCTCGAAGGCATTCGCGCCCAGATCCGCGACATGCGCACCGACAATATCGCCGTGCTTGCCAAGCGCGCCCGCGAACTCGGCGGCGTCATTCCGCTCTGGTTCGGCGAAGGGGATATCGTGACCCCCGAGTTCATCCGGGATGCTGCGAAGAAGGCGCTCGACGATGGCGCAACCTTCTACGTCCCGAATATGCGGGGTCTGGCGACGCTGAACGAGGCGTTGTCCGACTATCAGACGCACTGGCATAAGCGCCCCATCCCGATCGAGCGCACCACGGTCGCCCCCGGCGGCATGCAGGCGCTCTATATGGCGCTTGAACTGCTCGTCGATGTCGGCACCAATGTTGTCTACGTCGCCCCGCAATGGCCGAATATCCATAACGCCATCCACCTGATCGGCGGCGAGCCGCGCGCCGTGTCACTCGATTTCGATACCGACTGGCGCCTCGACCTCGACAAGCTTTTCGCCCGCTGCGATGCCCGCACCCGAGCCATCTTCCTGTCGACACCCTCCAATCCTACGGGCTGGACCGCCTCGCGCGAAGAGATGCAGGCGCTACTCGATTTCAGCCGCCGCACCGGCATCTGGATCATCTCCGACGAGGTCTATGCCCGCCTCTATTTCGATGGCGACATCGCCCCGTCGATCCTGCAGGTGGCCGAAGACGGCGATCGCGTGATCGCGATCAACAGCTTCTCCAAGGCGTGGGCGATGACTGGCTGGCGCGTCGGCTGGCTGACGCACCCATCGGCCGTCGCCGACCAGCTCGGCGCCATGACGCAATATATCAACAGCGGCACCTCGGCCATGGTTCAGGCGGGTGCCGCTGCCGCTCTGCGCGAAGGCGAGCCGCTGGTTTCAGAAATCCGCGAACGTATCAAGGCCGGCCTCGATCTGGCCTATGAGAAGCTGCCGAAGATACCGGGCATCATCCTGCCGGAAAAGCCGCGCGGCGGCATGTATGCCTTCTTCGCGCTGCAGGGCGAGCCCGATGCGACGGCACTCTGCGAGCGCATCCTGGAGACAGCCCGCGTCGGCCTGGCGCCAGGATATCACTTCGGCGAGGCATCGCGCGCCTTCCTGCGCATGTGCACCTTCCGCGAAACCGAACAGATGCGCATTGCACTCGATCGCATGGTCAACGCGATGACATGAGACGGCCGCCGGTCGGGCGGACGGAATACCCCCGCGGGTGAGAGGAAAAGCCCGCAGTCATAACCAGAGGGAGACCAAGAAAATGCCCATTACTCGTCGCAGTCTGCTGATCCTGGCGACCGCCGTCGGCCTCGCCGGCGGAAGCCATTTTGCCTATGCCGCCGATGTGCTGAACGTCGGCTCCTACCCCAACAACCCGCCCTTCGAATATAAGACCACGAATGGCGGCTTCGAAGGCTTCGAGGTCGATATCGTCAACGAAGCGGCCAAGCGCGCGGGCATGACGACCAATATCGCCGACTACGGCTTTCAGGCCCTGTTTGCGGCAACCAGTTCCAAGCGCATCGACGTGGCGATCTCGTCCATCACGATTACGCCGGAACGCCTGAAATCGCAGTCCTTCACCCAGCCCTATTACGATTCCGATATGGGCGTCGCCGCCAAGGACGGCAGCTCGATCAAAGCGCTTGCCGATCTCAAAGGCAAAACTATCGGCGTGCTTTCGGGTTCGACGGGTGAAAAATGGGCCAACGACAACAAGGCCGCTCAAGGCTTTGCCGACGTCAAGGGCTACAACTCGCAGCAGGATATGTTCCTCGATCTCGGCGCCGGCCGTATCGATGCCGTCGTCAGCGATATTCCGGGCATGCAGTATCTCTTCGTCAAGACCAAGGGCTTTGCCATCAAGGATCGCATCAAGACAGGCGAACAATACGGCCTGATGATGACCAAGGATTCGCCGCTCGTCGCCAAGATCAACGATGCGATCACCGCGATGAAGAAGGACGGCACGCTGGAAAAGATCCACGAGAAATGGTTCGGCGGCAAGGCGCCGGCAGGCTCCTCCACCGTCACCGAATTGCCTATCCCCAAGGCATGATCAAAAGATCATTATCGAAATAAAACCACGCCGGTCGCAACGACCGGCGTGGATGCAAGAAACCTCGTCTTCGTTTCGCACGCGGGAGTGCCAATGTCTTTCGTCGACACCTTCCTTAACTCCGACGTCATGATCTCGGCCTTTCCGCAGCTGCTACGCGGGCTTTGGATGACCATCGCGCTCGGCGTGGTAAGCATCCTGATCGGCGTGACCGGCGGCCTTGTCATCAGCCTGATCCGCCTCTATGCTCCCAAACCTTTGCAGCTCCTGACGATTGCCTATATCGACATCATGCGCGCCATGCCCATGCTGGTCGTGCTGATCCTGATTTATTACGCATTACCCTTCGTCGGCATCAGCTTTTCCGCGTGGTGGTCGGCGATCCTCGGCTTCTCGGTCGTGCTTGCCGCCTATTCGGCCGAAGTCTTTCGCTCAGGGATCGAAAGTGTGCCGCGCGGGCAATTCGAGGCGGCCGCAGCCCTCGGCATCCCCTTCCTGATCACCCTCTACAAGGTTGTGCTGCCGCAGGCGGTGCGTATCGTCATTCCGCCGACGACGAGCAACTGCGTGTCGATGTTCAAGGATACGTCGCTCGCTTCGACCGTCGCCCTTCCCGAATTGCTCAAGGAAGGACAGAACGCTCAAGGCTTCTACGCCAACCCCTCGCCGCTCATCATGGCCGCGTTGATCTACATCATCCTGCTCTGGCCAATGGTCCGCCTCGTCAGCGTGCTCGAAAAGAAGTTCAAGGACGAGCGGGCGAGATAGTTCCTCGTTGACGCATGTCGCCACCGCAAAACCGCTACACACTTTTGCGCGACATGCTTTACCATCAATCGAAATCGGTGCCTGAAAGATGATTGCTTACCGATGACTTCACCGCGCCGATATCCCGCCACAGCTCGCTGACGATCGCGGGCTCCACATCCGCCATCATGTCGCGCAGCCAGCCTTCGTGGGCGGCTGCCATGGCGCTGAACTGGGTCTCGCCCTTTTCCGTCAGCTTCGCGACCGTGACGCGCCGGTCGCCATCGGGTGTTACGCGCAACACAAGGCCATCCGCCTCCAGCCGTTCGACCAGTCCGGTGACATTGCCGTTGGTGACCATGGTGCGCTTCGAAAGCTCCCCGAGGCGCAAGCCCTCACGCTCGCGATAGAGCTGCGCCATCAGGTCGAATTGCGGCAGGGTCGCGCCGAACTCGTTACGCAGCCGGCGACGGATTTCCTGCGAGATCAGCTTGGTCGTCGACAGCATGCGCAGCCAGAGCCGCAGTTCGAGCTTCTTGCCTTCTTGCGCGCCCTGAACGATGATCTCCAGATCAACGCTTGCACTCTCGGACTCTGTCATAACGTCGCCTCGGCCTATCGTTCCGCACCGCTAATCCCAGCGATCTAGGGGACGATATTTGAAATGTCAAAGGTTTGAACGTCAAGTCATATGGCGTTCACTTGGCCAGCATTTTCCCCAGCATGAAACCGGAACCTGCACCCGTTCCCGCGCCAGGCCATGTCGAGGCCCCACACATGTAGAGCGATGCCACCGGCGTCTTATATCGCGAATAGCCGGCAACCGGGCGGAACAGGAAATTCTGGTCGAGATGATGGCTGCCGGAGAGATTGTCGCCGCCGATGAGATTCGGGTTCTCTCGCTCCAGGTCGACGGGCGAAAAGACCGAGCGCCCCAATATCTTGCTGCGCAAGCCGGGCGCATAACGTTCGACGATATCAAGAACGCGCTCGGCATAGATATCCTTGATCTCGTCCCAGCCCGCGCCGCTGATTTGACCGGCGGCATCACTATGGAATTCCGCCGGCAGGACACGCACCTGTATCCAAAGCACATGCTGCCCGTCCGGCGCGCGCGACGGGTCGATGGCTGTCGGCTGGCCTACCACCAGGGCAGGTTCAGCCGGCAGCAGCCCGCCCATGGCCTCGGCATAGACACGCGACATCATTTCGAGATCCGGCGCGATATGCACATAGGCAAAATTCTGGAGCGCCTTGCCCGCCGTCCAATCCGGAAGGCCCGACAGCGCCAGATGGATCATCATCGTACCCGGTCCGGCGCGGAAGCGCTTGATCTTGCCGTCAAACTCCTGGCGCGCCGGATCCTGATCCAGAAGCTTGCCGAACAGGATCTGCGGATGGACATTGGCGATGACCGCACGCTTCGCTTCGTAACGTCGTCCATCGGCCAGCACAACGCCCGTCGCTTTGCCGCCCGAGGTCGTGATCTTGTCCACGCGCGTGCCAAGCATCAGCTCGCCGCCCTTGTTTTTCAGCACGGCCGCCATAGCCTTGATGATCGTATCGGCACCGCCCTTGCCGATCACCATGCCGAATGCCTGATTGGCCATGGATTCGAGATAGGGAAACAGCGCACCGCCGGCGACATCGGGCGCGAAGTCGAGATGCAGCCCCCAGGCGGCCATCATCGTCTTGAGCTTCGCATTCTGAAAACGCCCATCGAGAAAATCGCGCGGCGAGGCAAAGAGCATGCGCGCGGTATCGTAAACCCACCCCATCCCCTTCTCGCGCCAGGCTTTCCAGACGACCTTGGCGGCGGCCATCGAAGGCATGGGCGAGCCGAGCAGGCCGAAAATATGCGGGGCATCCGCACCGAACGTAGAAAGCATAGTGCGCCAGGCGGCAGCATCCTGCGGCGAGATCTCGGCGATAGCGCCTGCTGTCTTTTCCAGATCGGTGCTGACGCCGAGATAGGTGTTGTCGCGAAAGACGCTGGCGAAACAATCCGCGGCAGGCACGAAGTCCAACCCTTCGGCCGATAGCTCGTTCTTATACTGCGCGAAGAAAGCCGAGCCGGCAAACATGGAGAGATTCATCGCGCAAAGATCGTGCCGGAAGCCGGGCAACGTCACCTCGCGGGTCTTAACGGCGCCGCCTGGCTCCGCATTTCCCTCGATGACGGCAACCTTCCAGCCCTTGGCAGACAGATGCACCGCCGCCGCCAGGCCATTGTGACCGGCCCCCACTATGATTGCATCATAGCTCATCATCTGCCCCTTTTTGATTTGTGATTATTATTATCACATGCATACATTTTGAGTTTTAAGCTTCAAGTATCTGCCGGCGCGAATCGCAAGATAGGCAAGCAACCATTGATAGCATTTCATCGAATTACGTCGAGGAATACCGTTTTGCTTCAGTAGCTTACAAACTCATGATGGCCGCCGATTTTATGTCAAAATTGGCGCCGCGAACCCCAGCCGAATGCTTGCAATATCATATATTGTGACATAGGCTCCCTTCATTCCGCCGCCGCGCGGACCCGGTGCCAGGAGGAAAGGCACCCGCGTCTGGCGATGTCGATTTCATGCCTGATCCTAAGCAAAAGACCTGCAAAAAGGCTCTTCGCACGGGATCCTGCAACAACAAGGGGAACTCAAAAAATGACCGCTACCACACTCGCCAGCCTCGCCTCGGCCCTGCTTTCGGGCTCCGTCAAGGTCGTCGATCTCACCGCGCCGCTCGGACCCGACACACCGGTGCTCTACCTGCCGCCACAGTTCGGTAAGAACACGCCCAGCGTCAAGGTCCATACCATCTCCGAATACAACCAGGACGGCCCGTTCTGGGCCTGGAACTGGCTGGAGCTCGGCGAGCACACCGGCACACATTTCGATGCGCCCTGCCACTGGATCACCGGCAAAGATAATCCGAACAACACGACCGACACCATCCCCCCGCAGAACTTCGTGGCACCGGTCAATGTCATCGACCGCTCCAAGGAAGCCGCCGCGAATCCCGATTATTTGCTGACGGTCGAGAACATCAAGGAATGGGAAGCCCAGCATGGCGCAATCGAGGCCGGCAGCTGGGTGCTGCTGCGCACCGACTGGTACAAGCGCAACGGTTCGACGGAAACCTTCCTGAACGCTGATGAAAACGGCCCGCACTCTCCCGGCCCGACGGCGGAAGCGATCGAATACCTGCTCACCAAGGGCATCATCGGCTGGGGTTCCGAAACGATCGGCACCGATGCCGGATCTGCCGGCGGCATGAACCCGCCTTTCCCGGCACACAACCTCATGCACAAGGCCAACCGGTACGGCCTCGCCAGCCTCTCGAATCTCGACCAGCTTCCTGCCAAGGGCGCCGTGCTGATCGCTGCCCCACTGAAGTTCGTCAAGGGCACCGGCTCGCCGGTTCGCGCACTGGCATTGATTGCATGATTGGCTGGAAAGGTGGAGCCTTGAGGGCAGGCTCCACCTTTCCGTTCATCTTGTCAGCGAGGGGCGGCAGCAATGGGCGAACATGATTACATCATTGTCGGCAGCGGCATAAATGCGCTTGTCGCAGCAGCAATGCTTGGCAAGAAGGGCTACAAGGTACTCATCCTTGAGCGCAACGACCGCATCGGCGGTTGCCTGCGCACCGAGGAGATCACCGAGCCCGGATTCATCCATGATGTCATGGCAACGACCATGGTGCTGTTCCTCACCTCGCCGGCCTATGGCGCCATCGGCAAGGATCTTGAGGCGCGAGGCCTGGAATTCGCCCATGCCGACCTTCCCACGGGCGTGCTCCGTCCCGACGGTTCGCATGTGATCTTTTCCAAGAACAGGCAGCGAAATATCGCCGCTTTCGACAAATTGTCGCCTGGTGACGGGCAAACCTTTTCCCGTGAGATGGAAGCCCTTGCGGCCGACGCGCCATTCCTGTTTTCCCTGCTTGGCGGTGCGCTATGGTCGGGATCGACCCTGAAGACCGTTGCAAAGCAAGGCTGGAGCCGCGGGTTGCGGAAGCTCGCGGCATGGTTTGGCGAGGCCCTGACGCCAGCGCGCGGCTATCTCGAAACCAGTTACAGGTCCGAGGATATTCATGCCCTCTGGGCGCCTTGGGTGCTCCACTGCGGCCTCGGCCCGGAAAGCGCCTATTCCGCCGAGATGCTGAAGGTGATCGGTTTCGCGCTGGAACTCGGCGGCGCGCCGATCGTCAAGGGCGGCGCCGACAAACTGCTCACGGCCTTCGAACGGTTGATTACCGATCATGGCGGTGAAATTCGTGTGAACGCGGATGTCGCGGCCATCATTCCGGACCATAATCGCAGCGCCGATGGCGTGCGTCTTGCGAATGGCGAAATATTGAAGGCGAAGGCGGGGGTAATCTGCTCGACAACGCCCAACCAGCTTTACGAACGGCTGATGAAGGACTGGCCGGATCCGCTGCCGCCGGAGGTCAAATCGGGCGTTGCCAGCTATCGCTACGGCAAGGGCGACATGCAGATACACTACGCGCTTTCCGAGCCGCCGCGCTGGAAAGCCAACGCCGAACTCGGCAAGGTGGCGCTGCTGCACCTGACCCCAGGTCTCGACGGCGTCTCGCGCGCCGCCAATGAATGCGAACGCGGGCTTCTGCCCGCCGAACCCACCGTCTGTGTGGGCCAGCCCGTCGCACTCGACCCCACCCGCGCCCCGCAAGGTAAATCGATCCTCTGGCTGCAACTTCCTGAAGCTCCACGCCGCATCAAGGGCGATGCCGCGGGCGAAATCGAAACGCCTGAAGACGGCCGCTGGACGGAAGAGGTGCGCGAGCGCTACGCCGACCGCATCGAAGCTCTGCTTGCGAGCCATATCGAGGATTTTGCAAACGTCAAGCTCGCGCGCCGCGCCTACTCTCCGGCGGATCTGGAAGCGATGAACATGAACCTCGTCGGTGGCGATCCCTACGGGGGCTATTGCGGCCTCGACCAGTTTTTCATCTGGCGTCCCTTCAAGTCATCTGTTAACCACCGCACCCACATATCCGGCCTTTACCACATCGGCGCTTCCGCGCATCCCGGTCCAGGCCTTGGTGGGGGCTCCGGCTTCCTGCTCGCAGCATCGCTGAAATAACAAGTTTCCGGAGGAACATCGTCGATGGAGGAGCGGTTTTCAGGCACCGTTTTGCGGCGCAATCGAGATGAGAACGCAAAACGTCCAACCATGGGCGAAATCGGCCTCAATCACTTCGCGCCCTATCTGATGAACCGGCTGATGGCGCGCTGGAACGCCAATCTGCTGGAGGAGCTGCGCGAATACGATATGACGACTGCGAAGATGCGGACGCTCGCCGTTCTCAGCGTCTCTTCCAGCCTTACGATCAACGAGCTCTCCGTCTTCGCCGTGACCGAGCAGTCGACGATGAGCCGCACCTTGGACTCGCTCGAACAGCAGGGCTACATCCGCCGCCAACCCCGCGCCGAAGACATGCGCATTCGCGACGTCTCGATCACCGAGGAAGGCCGCGCCGCCTTCGAGAAGGTGTGGCCGACCATGTACGACCTCTTCCTGCAAATGTTCGATGGCGTCGACGAGGCCGAATATCGCACCTTCATCTCGACCCTGCACAAGGTGCTGCAGAATATCAGGAAGCACGAGATCTGAGGCAACGCTTATCCCGCCAAGGGCGAGATAAGATTCCGCGCTCGCGGGAACCTCAAAGCGTCGCTACAGTCTTCAATGCGCCATCGAGCGCCGTACCTTGCTCATCCAGCAACGCCGCCTGGCGCAGCCGCTTCATCCACGCAGCTCCATCGTCGCGGTCGCGAAGAAGCGGCAGCGCCGACATGACGCGATCGAACTTGGATAGCCCGCGCGCATGCGTATCGGAATAACCTTTGACGAGGCGGCGATTGCCCAGCACCTCGACGGCGAGATCGTAATTCACGGCCAGCAGATTGGAGGCCGCTGCAAGCCAGGCCTCGCGATGCTCGACTTCGCGGGCATGCCGCAGCGTGCCGCGACGGATGCGGCGTAGCGCCGAGACCATATAGAGGCCGAGGAACCAGAACAGCGTACCCGTCTGAACGCGACGCCCCTTGTTGACGAAGCGGTCGAGCCGGGCAAACAGGCGCGGCCGGTTTTCGATCCAGAGACCCATTCCTTTCGGCATCGTGCCACAGATCTCCTCCATGCGCGGATGCATGTATTCGGTCATGTAGACGATCTGATCGTCCTTGGCGCCGACCTCCTTGCGAACGCGCTCGAAGCGCGAGCCACGCACCTTCAGATCGGCAACGCGAATGACGTCGTCATAGGCCATAGCGACTGCGACATACTTCGCCGCCTGCACGGTGAAGGCAAAATCCTTGCTTGCGCCGCCAGCCTTGCGATCCAGCGCATGAAGTGCCGCGACACGGCTCAGATATTCGTCGGCATAGGCCGGGTCCTGATAATCGGTCAGCTTCTTGACGCCCGCAAACAGCAGCGGCCAGGCTACTTCCGGAAATTCGGAACGCATGCGATTGACCAGCCGATCGAGCGCCGGATGGCCGGCGGTTTCAGGCAGCGCATCGAAATGCTTGGGCGGCGTTGCCGAAACGGCATCGCGCGGCTTTTCCTTGACGCGGTCGAAGGCGGCATTGAACGCCTTCAGGCTGGGCTCGATGCCCTTGCCGCCGGCGCGGATCATCGCTTCGAAAGCCTGCTTGCCGAACGGCAGCGCACCGGAGCCGGCCAGCGCGCCGAACATGGAGGCCGAAATCACGCTGCCGTTCCTGACGGCCATCGTTTCCATGTCGAAAGCGATGGTGCGCTTGGCGGCGAAATCCGTAGCATCGACCACCACCTCGGCATTGCCGATGCCATCACCCGGCTTTTCCTTTTCCGCAACCGCAAAGGAACGGTGCGTCGAGGCGATCAGCAGCGTCTTGTCCGGGGTGACGAGGCCGCGCAGCACAGAGCGGCCAGCCTCCATCAGCTCTGCCGCCATGACGACATCGACATCACCCGGCGTCGGCATCAGAGAGAAGATCGGCTCGTGACCATCCTTCGCCGGCAGCATCTCGATATAGTAGATTGTCGCGCCCGTACGCTGGGCAACGCCCGGCACAGACGTCGTCTGCGCCATCCAGCGTTCGGCTTCCGCAAGTCCGACGATCCAGTCGGCCAGGACGCCACCGCCCTGCCCGCCCATGGCGAGGATGGCAAGCGACAGCGGCTTGTCCGTCGAAAGCCTGGCAGCGCCGAGATCACTCATGCTCACATGCTCGTTCATCTCGCCCTCTCAATCTGAAAAGACGATGCGGCCGGCGCGGCGGCGTGCCTGCAGCCAACCGATGACGCCGGAACGCATGCGAGCGACAAAGCGATCCCAGCCCGTCGGGTTATGGATGATATCGGCCCGGTAGAAGGAGGGACAGAGCACCGCCGCCTCCGAGACCTCACCGCAATTGCCGCAGCCGACGCAATTATTGTCGATCGCCGCCACCGGATCGTCCTTCAGCGGATCGTCGGTATGCTTGACCGACAGCGAAGGACAGCCGGAAAGGCGGATGCAGGCGTGATCGCCGGTGCAGACGTCCTCATCCACGCCGAAGCGCTCCTTGACCATGCGCTTGCCGTCCTTCACCGCCTTGGCGAATTGCGGCTTCACGCGACGCTGCTTGTTGAGCATGCATTCCGAGGAAGCGACGATGATCTTCGGCCCCGCCTCCTTCGAGGTTAGAGCCTCGCGCAGCGTGTCGCGCATCTTGGCGACGTCATAAGTCCGGTCGATCTGGCGCACCCAGGTCGCGCCTATGCCCTTGACGGCATTGACGATCGAATTGTTGGTCTTGCGGCGTGGGTTGAGGGCACGCGACGACGGTATGTCCTGCCCGCCGGTCGCCGCCGAATAATAGTTGTCGACGACGAGGATGACGCCATCCTGCTTGTTGAAGACGGCATTACCGACAGAGGTCGCAAGGCCATTGTGCCAGAAGCCGCCATCGCCCATGACCGAAATCACGCGCTTGTCAGCCGCGACATTGAAGGCCGAGGCCGCTGCCGGCCCGAGCCCGTAGCCCATGGTCGTGCTGCCGATATTGAAGGGCGGTAGGATGGAGAAGAGGTGACAGCCAATATCGCCTGATATGTGATGCTGGCCGAGTTCGCTCTCCACCATCTTCATGGCGGCGAAGATCGGCCGCTCGGGACAGCCGATGCAGAAGCCGGGCGGGCGCGGTGGCACGACTTCGGCCAACGCCTTGATCTTGGGATCGTTGAGAACAGGCGTCGGATCCGGCAGCGGTGGCTGGTTGCCGAGCAGCACGCGCTGATGGATCTCCAGAAAATTCTTGATGCCCTTCATCAATACGGGTGCTGTATATTCGCCGCCCATCGGCAGCACGTCTTTGCCCGCGACCTTGGTCTGGATATCGCGGCGGCGCAGGATGGTATTGAGGGACTGCTCGATATACTCAGGCGCCCCCTCCTCCACCATCAGCACGGCCTTCTTGCCGGCGCAGAATTCGGCGATCTGGTCATCCACAAGCGGATAGGCGACGTTGAGGACGTAAAGCGGCACGGCGGAATTGCCGTAGACATCGGCAAGTCCGAGCTGCTGCAGCGCACGCAGCACGCCATTATACATGCCGCCGAGCAGGATGATGCCGACATCGCCCTCGGAGGGTCCGAAATACTCGTTGAGCTGGCGCTTCCTGATGAAATCGACGGCGGCGGGCCATCGCTTCTCCAGCTTCTCCTTCTCGTGCAGGAAGGATGCCGGCGGCAGCACGATGCGATTGACGTCGCGGACCGGATTTTCAAGCGCCTGCTTCAGCGTATAGGCCGGCCGCTTGTTGTCCTTGGCGACGAACTGACCATGCACATGACAGCTACGGATGCCGACCTGCAGCATGACGGGCGTGTTCGATACTTCCGAAAGCTCGAACCCCTCTTCCACCGCCTGCACGATCGACGGCAGGTTCGGGCGCGGGTTGAGCAGCCACATCTGCGATTTCATCGCATAGGCATGGCTGCGCTCCTGCATGATGGAAGAGCCCTCGCCGTAATCCTCACCGATGATGATGAGTGCGCCGCCGGTGACACCGCCGGAAGACAGGTTGGAAAGCGCATCGGAGGCTACATTGGTACCAGCCGTCGATTTCCAGGTGACGGCGCCGCGCACCGGATACATGACGGAGGCAGACAGCATGGCGGCGGCCGCCGCCTCCGAAGCCGATGTTTCGAAGTGGACACCCAGATCCTGCATCACATCCTTGGCGTCGGCCAATACATCCATGAGATGGGAAATCGGCGAACCCTGATAGCCGCCGACGTAGGAGACGCCGGATTGCAGAAGTGCCTTGGTGATCGCGAGAATACCCTCGCCGCGGAAGATGTCGCCTTCCCCGAGCTTCAGATCCTCGACCTCGCGCGTAAACGATCGCTCGGCCATGACGTTACCCCTTTGCCCTTGTGGGCTTGTTTTAAATCATTTGCAAAATCATATTTTGAACTTCCTTAAGCTGTCAACGAACAAATATGAAATCCAGCTGGATGGAGTAAGTTCGAAGCGGTAAGCCATTGCCTTCCTTCTTCCACATCGGAACCTTCGCTCCCTGGGTTGCAGCGCAGATATATGCGTACGCATTTAATATGGATGCCAAAAAAGCATCGGATTCTTTACAAGCACCAGAGAAAGCTCTTGCCGCTCCAAAATATGTATTTTAAGATTAAAACATTCCGACAATAAATCGCCAGCGGCAGTTGGGCGTCATGCTTTTCTGTCGCTTAACAGGGGAACGGAGTGACCATGACAACGCTTACTCGGCGCGAGGCCCTGAGCCTCGGCGCAGCAGCATTCATGACTGGGATTCTAGCCGGCAAAACGCCGGTGGAAGCAGCCGAAGCCGGCACACTGACCATCGCCTTCAACGTCAATTTGCCCTCTTTCGATCCGACGACCGGCCCATCCGCCGTCAACCCGACGATCCAGGCAATCTATCGCTCCGTCTTCGACCAGTTCATCGGCCAGGGACCGGACCTGAAATTCCAGCCGGGCCTGCTGACGGCCTGGGGTTGGAACGACGACAAGACCAAGGTCTGGATGGACGTTCGCGAAGGCGTCACCTGGCACGACGGCTCCAAGTTCACTCCGGACGATGTCGTCTGGTCGCTGGAGCGCGCCGCCAAGCAGGACACGGGCAACCCGATCCAGTTCATCTGGTCGACCGCCAATAATTACCAAGTGGAAGGCAACCGCATCACCGGCGATGTCGTCCGCTTCGAGCCGACTTTCTTCAAATGGATGGCATTCCTCACCGGCTACGTCCTGCCGAGGGATTATTACACCAAGGTAGGCGCACAGGGCTTCGAAAAGAAGCCGATCGGCACCGGCCCCTATATGGTCGATGCCTATGAGGGCAATTCCTATCTGCGCCTGAAGGCAAACCCGAACTATTTCGGCGGCAAGCCCGCCTTCGACACTGTCATCTTCAAGTTCGTGCCGGATACGACGAGCCGCGTGGCCGAAATCGAGTCCGGCTCGTCCGACGTGACGCTGGAAATACCCTATGAGGATTTCGACCGGCTGAAGAAGAAGTCCGGTCTTGCTGGCGTCGCCACCCCGATCTCCGACATCGGCATGATCTTCATCAGCAATGTTGATCCGATGCTCGACAAGAATGTCCGTCTCGCCGCCAACATGGCGATCGACAAGGAAGCGATCATCAAGCGGCTCCTGCGCGGCTACGGCAACGCCCTGTCGACGCTGGAAGCGCCGGAATATGAGGCCTACGACGCGTCAGTCAAAACCCCTTACGATCCGGAACAGGCCAAGAAGCTCCTGGCGGCCAGTGGCTATTCGCCGGAAAAGCCGGTGAAATTCACCATCAAGACGACCCGCGGTTTCAAGCCGAAGGATTACGAGATGATCCAGGCGATCGTCGGCATGTGGCGCAAGGTCGGCATCGAGGCTGAAATCGAAGTCTACGAAATTGCCAAGCACTACGAGCTGCGCGCCGCCCATCAGCTCGGGCCGGCCGCCTTCTACAACTGGGGCAACGCCATCGGCGATCCGACGACCTCGACCGGCTTTGCCATGTTCGGCCCCTCGCCGCACTCCGCCTGGAAGACCAAGGATGTCGACGACATGCTGGGGCCGCTCTGGGGCGAAAAGGACGAGGCAAAGCGCATTGCCGGCTGGAAGGCGGCGATCAAATACATCGCCGAACAGGGCTATGTGATCCCGCTGCTGCAATATGCCCAGCCGATCGTCTACAAATCGAGCCTCAAGATCACGCCAAACGTCTCCGGCGCCCTGCAGCCGACGCTGGTGTCGAAGGGTTGATATCGCTGTTGTGGCGTTGCCCCCTCACCCTAACCCTCTCCCCGCAAGCGGGGAGAGGGAACGACCTTTGTATCCTCGCCGAAATAAGTCGTTAGGGGTAGGCTGCAGGTGCCTCTTTCCCCTTCTCCCCGTCAAAACGGGGAGAAGGTGCCCGACAGGGCAGATGAGGGGCTTAGAGCCCCCATCGCCATAGCCGTGCGATCGGAACTCATAACGCATGATAGCAGTCTCCATATTGAACCGCCTCATCATGGCCGCGATCACCCTCTTCGGAGTGGCGGTGATCGTCTTCGTCCTGCTGCGCGTCGTGCCGGGCGATCCGATCGCGATGATGATCTCGCCGGGTGCAAGCCCTGCCGATATCGCAGCACTGCGCGCCCATTACGGGCTCGATGCGAGCCTGACCACGCAATTCTGGCTCTGGCTGAAATCGGTTCTGATAGGCGACTTCGGCACATCGATTTCCCTGAAGCGCGATGTATTGTCCCTGCTTGTGGAGCGCCTCCCCGCAACGCTAGAACTCGCTTTCGCCGCGCTAGTCCTAGCGGTTCTTCTCGGCGGCGCGGTCGCGATCGTCGGCACGCTCGCCCGCCGCACGGTTTTCGAGCCTTTGATCGACAGCTTCAATGGCCTTTTTCTTGCCGTTCCGGATTTCGTCTGGGCACTTGCGCTGGTCCTCGTGCTCGGCGTCCTCTTTCCGCTTTTTCCGCTCTCCGGCCGTATCGATCCGAGCATCGACGCACAATTCGCGACCCCCTTCTATCTCCTCGAAAGCCTGCTGACGCTTCGCTTTGCGATCTTCGCCGATATCTGCGCGCATATGGTCATGCCGGTCCTGGCGCTCGGCCTGCCGCTCGCCGCCATCATCGCCCGCGTGCTCAAGGCCGCACTCTCCGAGGCCATGGTGCAGGACTATATCCTGCTCGCCAAATTGAAAGGAATGTCCGAGCTGCGACTGGTATTGCAGGAGGCGCTACGCAATGCCGTCGGCCCGACGATCGCGCTGACCGGCGTGCAATTCACCTTCCTGATCGGCGGCACAGTCATCGTCGAGCGCATCTTCGCCTATCCCGGCATCGGCAACATGGCGATCGATGCCGTGATCAACCGCGACCTGCCGCTGATCCAGGGGCTTGTCCTGGTCTTCGGCGCCATCTTCATTCTCGTCAATCTGGCAGTCGACCTTCTGGTCGCGGCCTTCAATCCGAGGCTCGCCCATGGCTGACGTCACCTCGCCCGCCATGCGACGCTCGCCCTCCAGAATGGCGAAACGCCTGCGCGCATTGCTCGCCGAGCCGAAGGTGATCTTCGGCGGCGGCTTCATTCTCATCCTCCTCATCCTTGCAATCTTCGCGCCCTATATCGCGCCGAAGGACCCGCTGGAGCAGGATCTGATGTCCGGTACTTTGCCGCCGGCATGGATCGAAGGCTCCGATCCCGGCTTCCTGCTCGGCACGGACGATCTCGGCCGCGACGTGCTCTCCCGCGCCATCTTCGGTACGCGCATCGCGCTGACGGTTGCCTTCGTCGCAGCCGGCCTCGCAGCCTTGATCGGCACGCTGCTCGGCCTTCTCGCCGGCTGGTATGGCGGCTGGATCGACAAGGTGATCTCCCGCCTTGTCGATATCTGGATGGCCTTCCCGCCAGTGCTTTTGTCGATCCTATTGGTTGCAGTCTTCGGCTCCGGCGTGCATTCGGTCATCGCGGCCATCGTCATCATCGACTGGACACGCTTCTGCCGCGTCGTGCGCTCGGAAACACAGGCGCAGGCGCGGATGGATTATGTGACCGCCGCCCACACGATCGGCTTTTCGCGGGTGCGAATCCTTTTCAGCGAAATCCTGCCCAACGTGACGCCGGTGCTGATCGCCCTTGTCAGCCTGGAAATGGGTATTGCCGTCATCGTCGAGGCCATCCTGTCCTTCGTCGGCCTGTCGGTCGCCTCCGACACGCCGACCTGGGGCGGCATGATCGCGGAGGGACGGCAGATGATCTATCAGGGCTGGTGGGTGCTGGTCGTACCGCTGATTGCGCTGTTCGCAACGGTGCTTGCCTTCAATCAACTCGGCGATGGCCTGCGCCGCGCCCTCGATCCGGTCATGCGCCGATGACATCTCCACTCCTCTCCATTACCGGCCTCAACGCCGTATCCGACCGCGACGGCGGCACACCGATCCTGCGCGATGTTTCCCTGACATTGGAACGCGGCGAAGTGCGCGGGCTGGTCGGCGAAAGTGGCGCCGGAAAATCGACCATCGCCAAGGCTCTGCTCGGCATCCTGCCACGCAGCGTCCGCATCACGAATGGATCGATCCTGTTCGACAACCGCAACCTCCTCACCCTCCCTGCCAGGGAATTGCGAGACATCATGGGCAGCGAAATCTCGCTGATCCCGCAGGACCCGCAAACCGCACTCAATCCCGGCCGCCGCATCGAGGCGCAGCTGACCGATGGCCTGCGGTTGAAGCGGGGCATGTCATCGGGCGATGCACGGCGGCGCGCGCTGAAGCTGCTGGAAGAAGTGCATATCCGCGATCCCGAGCGCGTGCTGCGCGCCTATCCCCATGAACTGTCCGGCGGCATGCGCCAGCGCATCCTGATTGCCGCCGCCTTCGCGCTGGAGCCGAAATTGGTCGTCGCAGACGAGCCCACTACCGCGCTCGACGTCACCGTGCAGAAGCAGATCCTGCGGCTGATCCGCGGCCTGCAGGAAGCGCATGGCACCGCCGTCATCTTCGTCACCCACGATCTCGGCGTCGTCGCCCAGATCTGCGACAGCGTCACGCTGCTGTACGCAGGCAAGGTTATCGAGGAGGGACGTACAAGCGACGTGCTTGCGCATCCCCAGCATATCTACACGAGATCTTTGATAGCAGCCGGGCCGCGCTACGACCGGCCGGATGCCGGGCTGACGCCGGTCCCGCAAGCAGTCTTCGAGCAGTTACGCCGCGAAATCGGCATTTCGGAGGGCGGCCGATGAGCGTTTCCGATAATCTCCTATCCGCTAAGGGCATCGAGGTGACCTACGGCGCCAAGCCGCATCTTTTCGGGCCGCCGGGCCACGGCATCAAGGTGCTGCACGGCGTCGATATCGATATCCGCCGCGGCGAAACCGTCGGCATTGTCGGCGAAAGCGGCTCGGGCAAGACGACCCTCGGCCGCGCCCTGCTGCGGCTGGTCGATGTGACGGCAGGCAGCATCCATTTCGATGGCAGAGATATCACGCGTCTGCCGGCTACAGACATGCGGCCGCTGCGTCGGCGCATGCAGATGATCTTTCAGGACCCGATGGCCTCACTCAACCCGCGCCACACGATCCGCCGCATCCTCGTCGAACCGCTGCTTCTGCACAAACTTGCTTCGGACAGAAAAGAGGCCGAGCGGCAGGTTGCCGAAATCCTTGAACGGGTGACGCTCCCTCAGGCATGCCTCGAGCGCAATCCGCATGAACTCTCGGGCGGCCAGCGCCAGCGCATCGGCATCGCGCGTGCGGCTTTGCTGAAGCCGGATTTCGTGCTCGCCGACGAGATCGTCTCCGGCCTTGACGTGTCGACGCAGGCGCAGGTTTTGAATCTGCTGAAGGAGCTTTCGCGCGATCTCGGCCTCTCCATGGCCTTCATCAGCCACGACCTCTCGGTCATCCGCGCCATCTGCGACCGGGTCTATGTCATGCGCCACGGCCGCGTCGAGGAGGAAGGCGATTGCGAGCGCGTCTTCACCGCACCCGCCTCCGCCTACACCCGCATGCTGCTCGACGCCATTCCCCTGCCGGAAGTCGACCCGCATTGGCTCGGTCGCGAAAACCTGATGGAAGCGTCCGATGCATGAAGGTCGCCCGATCAGGGCGCAAAGTTTGCGCTTGAGCCGCAGGTGCCAGCGAGACCGCGACAACATCGGCATATGGAAAGGGAAGACCCCATGAAGGATCCTGTTTCAGCAGCAACAAAGACCACGGGCTTGCCCGGTCTTCGCGGTCACGACCATACGGGACTGACGGTGCCGGATATGAAGCAGGCGGTCGATTTCTTCGAAAACGTACTCGGCTGCGAGGTCATCATGTCGTTCGGCCCATTCGCGGACGACAAGGGCACTTTCATGACCGATCTGCTCGGCGTCGATCCCAAGGCTAAAATAAAACAGATAACCCAGGTGCGATGTGGTTTCGGATCGAACATCGAACTGTTCGAATATTCAGCGCCCGACCAGCGGGACCTCAAGCAGAAGAATAGCGATATCGGTGCGTTTCACATCTCGCTCTATGTGGACGACATCGACGCAGCAAAGGCTTATTTGGACAGCAGGAACGTCGCGACGCGGTTAGGACCGCTGCCAATTACAGACGGTCCGGCGGCAGGCCAGTCGATCCTCTATTTCCAGGCACCCTGGGGCCTGCAGTTCGAGGCTATCAGCTATCCCAAGGGCATGGCTTACGAAAAGGACGCCGAAACCGTGCTGTGGAGCCCGAAAGATCCGGGTAAGTGAAGCGAGATGTCGCCTGACGGTATCCTCAGTTACGCAGCCGGAAGCGCTGAATCTTGCCGGATTCCGTCTTCGGCAAGGCTTCGACGAAGACGATGGAACGCGGATATTTATAAGGCGCGATGACGGCCTTCACATGATCCTGCAGCGCCTTGACCAGCAGATCCGAGCCGGTAATACCGGGCGCCAGCACCACATGGGCCTGCACGATATGGCCCCGTTCCTCGTCCGGCTTGCCGATCACAGCGCATTCAAGCACATCGGCATGCGAAAGAAGCGCAGCTTCGACTTCCGGCCCGGCAATATTGTAGCCGGCGGAAAGAATGATGTCGTCAGAGCGAGCGGCGAAGTGGAAATAGCCCTCCTCGTCCTGAATGAAGCTGTCGCCGGTTACATTCCAGCCATCTCGTACATAATCGGCTTGCCTGCAATCGGCGAGATAACGGCAGCCGATCGGCCCGCGAACGACGAGCTTGCCGATGGTGCCGCGCGGAACCTCGTTCATTTCTTCATCGACGACACGGGCCTCATAGCCCTTCAGCGGCCTGCCCGTGCAGTTCGGCCTGGCATCGGAGAGATGATTGGAGATGAAGATATGCAGCATCTCGGTCGAGCCGATGCCGTCGAGGATCGGCTTGCCGGTCTTACATGTCCACTCTTCGAAGATCGGCCCCGGCAACGTCTCGCCGGCAGAAACCGCGATGCGAAGCGAGGAAAGATCCGCCCCCTCCTCCATCGCCGCCAGCATGGCGCGATAGGCCGTCGGTGCGGTGAAGCTGATGGTCGCGCCGTACTCCTGGATAATCTCGACCATGTTCTTCGGCGAAGCGTTTTCCAGCAGCGCCGTCGACGCGCCGAAGCGCAAGGGGAAGACGACCAAACCGCCGAGCCCGAAGGTGAAGGCGATCGGCGGCGAGCCGATAAAGACGTCATCCGGCGTCACCTGCAGGACTTCCTTGGCATAGCCGTCGGCGATGATCAGAATATCGCGATGGAAATGCATCGTCGCCTTCGGCACACCCGTCGAACCCGAGGTGAAGCCGAGCAGCGCCACGTCATCCCGCCCGGTTTTGACCGCTTCAAAGCGCACCGGCTTGTTGAGCGCGATGCGGTCAAGCTCGGCATCATGGTTGGCGGTGCCGTCGAAGCCCACCACCTGCTTCAGGAAGCGGCTATCCTTGGCTGCAGTGACGAGTTCTTCGAGCAGTCTCGTATCGCAAAGCGCAAACGAGATTTCCGCCTTGTCGATAATCTTCGAAAGCTCGCCGGCCCGCAGCATCGGCATGGTATTGACGGCAACGGCGCCGACCTTCGTCACCGCCAGCCAGCAGGCGATCATGGCGGGGTTGTTGCCGGAACGGATGAGGACACGATTGCCCGGCTTGACGCCGAAATTCTCGATGAGCGCGTGTGCGATGCGGTTGGTCCAGTCCGCCAGCTCCTTGTAGGTGCGGCGGCGGCCGTTGCCGATGAGGGCCACATGATCGGCGAAACCCTTCTCCACCATTCGGTCACTCAGCTCGAAGCCAGCATTCAGCCATTCCGGATAGTCGAAACCCGCCATCCGCAGCTCGGGCCATTCGTCGAAAGGCGGCAGATTGTCTCGCGTGAATGTATCGGTATGACCAGTCGGTCCCAGCATCGCCTTGCTCCCGCATCTTATCGATCAATCGCCACGACAGCCGTTTCCTCGCGACGCATGTGGCGTTGCTAAAAAAGATCGCACTGAAGCCTGCAATGTTCAAGCAAGAAAGTTTAAGCATAAACTATTTTTGAATTCCCATTGATTTAGAAGGAAAATTCTCAATTTTCACGGTGTCGTGACCATCAGCCCTCCGCAGATTCAGGCAGGAAAAGCCTTGACGAACGGCATCGACAAGATATTTTAAGTTTAAATGATTTTGAGATCGGCTCCGGCTGGACGAGGAGGGAAAGCGATGCGCATCGTCTGTATCGGCGGCGGCCCCGCAGGGCTTTACTTCGCGCTTCTGATGAAGAAGCTCCATCCGGAGCACTCCATCCGCGTCGTCGAGCGCAATCGCCCCTATGATACCTTCGGCTGGGGCGTCGTCTTCTCCGATGCGACCATGGTTTCGATGCGGGAATGGGACCCGGAAAGTGCCGCCGAAATCGAGGACGCCTTCAACCATTGGGACGATATCGAAGTCCTCTTCAAGGGCACGCGCCAGCGCACCTCGGGCCACGGTTTCGTCGGTATCGGCCGCAAGAAGCTTTTGAACATCCTGCAGCGCCGCTGCGAGGCGCTCGGCGTGGAGCTTATCTTCGAAACGGACGTCAATTCCGATCTCGACTATCCCGATGCCGATCTGGTCATCGGCTCGGACGGCCTCAATTCGCGCATTCGCAACCATTATCCGGAGGTCTTCCAGCCGGATATGATCACACGGCCGAACCGCTATATCTGGCTCGGCACCAACAAGCTTTTCGACGCCTTCACCTTCGATTTCCGCCGCACCGATCACGGCTGGTTCCAGGCGCATATCTACAAGTTCGACGACAAGACCTCGACCTTCATCGTCGAGACGACGGAAGAGGCCTATCTTGCCCATGGCCTCGACAGGATGGATCAGGACGGCTCCATCGCCTTCTGCGAAAACCTGTTTTCCGAAGTGCTCGAAGGCGCTTCGCTGATGACCAATGCCCGCCACATCCGCGGCTCGGCATGGTTGAACTTCAACCGCCTGATCTGCGGCAAGTGGAGCCATTTCAACGGCAATTCGCATGTCGTGCTGATGGGTGACGCCGCCCACACCGCGCATTTCGCCATCGGCTCCGGCACGAAGCTTGCCATCGACGACGCCATCGAGCTCACCCACCAGTTCCAGATCCACGGGCACGAGAAGGACAAAATCCCGGCAGTCCTCGAGACCTACGAAGAAATCCGCCGCGTCGACGTCGCCCGCATCCAGAATGCTGCCCGCAATGCGATGGAATGGTTCGAAGTCGTCGGCCGTCGCTATGCCGACACGCTCGAACCGCCGCAATTCATGTATTCGATGCTGACCCGCTCTCAGCGCATCAGCCACGAAAATCTGCGGCTGCGCGACAAGACCTGGCTTGAAGGCTATGAGCGCTGGTTCGCCGAAAAATCCGGCCTCGCCGTCGGTAACGACCGCTGCCTGCCGCCGATGTTCACGCCCTATCGCCTCCGGGATGTCCAACTTATCAACCGCATCGTTATGTCTCCGATGGCGATGTACTCGGCTGAAAATGGCGTGATGAACGATTTCCATATCGTCCATCTCGGTTCGCGCGCCCTTGGTGGCGCAGGGCTGATCTTCGCGGAAATGACCTGCGTCACGCCCGATGCCCGCATCACGCCCGGCTGCCTCGGCCTCTGGAATGAGGAGCAGGCGACGCAATGGAAACGCCTTGTCGATTTCGTTCACACGAATAGCGCCGCGAAGGTCGGCATCCAGCTCGGCCATGCCGGCCGCAAGGGCGCGACGAAACTTGCCTGGGAAGGCATCGACCAGCCACTCCCCGGAGGCGACTGGCCGTTGATCTCCGCTTCGGCTGTTCCCTATCTCAAGAACAGTCAGGTGCCGAAGGCCATGGATCGCGTCGATATGGACCGCGTCAGGGCCGACTTCATCCGCTCGACCGAGCTTGCGATCGAGACCGGTGCCGACTGGCTGGAACTGCATTGCGCCCATGGCTATCTGCTGTCGAGCTTCCTGTCGCCGCTGACCAATCTGCGCGATGACGAGTATGGCGGCAGCCATGAAAACCGCGCCCGCTACCCCCTTGAAATCTTCCAGGCAATCCGCGCCATCTGGCCGGCGGACAAGCCGATCTCGATCCGCCTCTCCTGCCATGACTGGACTGACGGCGGTAACACACCGGAAGATGCGGCGATCTTCGCGCGCATGTTCAAGGAAGCCGGCGCCGATCTGATCGACTGCTCCTCCGGCCAGGTCTCGAAACAGGAAAAGCCGGTTTACGGCCGCCTGTTCCAGACGCCCTTCTCCGACAAGATCCGCAACGAGATTGGCATCCCCACAATTGCCGTTGGCGCGATTTCCGAGGCCGATCACGCCAATTCGATCATCGCCGCCGGCCGTGCTGATCTCTGTGCCATCGCCCGCCCGCATCTGGCCGATCCGGCCTGGTCACTGCATGAAGCCGCCAAGATCGGCCTGACTTCCATTCCCTGGCCGAAGCAATATCTTTCCGGCAAGACGCAATATGAAACCAACCTCGCCCGTGCGACCACCACCGTACCGGCGAAATGAGGATGATATGACGACTTCGGGCAAACTCGCCGGCCGTCACGCCCTCGTCACCGGGGCCGGCAGCGGCATAGGTGCGGCGATCGCCAAGGCGCTTGCCGTGGAGGGCGCGCGCGTCAGTCTCGCCGGTCGCCGCCGCGAGCCGCTGGAATCGGTTGCCGCCGAAATCGGCGTGCACGCTTTTGTCGTCGATGGCTTCGATGTCACCAGCCCCGACGCCGTGACCCAAGGCCTTGGCAAGGCACGCGAAAAATTCGGTCCTGTCGATATCCTCATCAACAATGCCGGTGAGGCGCCGAGCGCGCCCTTCGAGAAGACGACCTTGGAGGCTTGGAACCACGTCCTCTCCGTCGACCTCACAGGTGTCTTCGTTGTGACGCAGGCAGTCCTTCCCGACCTAAAGGCTCGTGGCCACGGCGCACACATCATCAACATCGCCTCGACGGCCGGCCTGAAGGGCTACGCTTACGTTTCGGCTTACGTCGCCGCCAAGCATGGCGTCGTCGGCCTCACCCGCTCGCTGGCGCTGGAACTGGCGAAAACCGGTATCACCGTCAACGCCGTCTGCCCCGGCTTCACCGATACGCCGATCATCCAGCGCTCGATCGAGACGATCGTCGCCAAGACCGGTCGGACGGCCGAACAGGCGCTTGCCGAGTTGACGAAGTCCAATCCGCAGGGACGGCTCGTCAAGCCGCAAGAGATCGCCGATACCGTGCTATGGCTGGCCTCGCCGGCCGCAGCATCGATCAATGGACAGGCAATTGCGGTTGCCGGTGGGGAGATTTGAGGGATGAGCGATCGGGATATGACGATGAAGGGGCATCTGAAGCCCTTCAAGGACTACAAGCCGGAGCACTTCCTTTGGGACGTCAGCGAAGACGGCCGTGTCGCCACCATCCGCCTCAACCGTCCCGAACGTAAGAATCCGCTGACCTTCGATAGCTATGCCGAACTGCGCGATCTCTTCCGCGATCTCGTCTATGCATCCGATATCCGCGCCATCGTGCTGACCGGCGCCGGCGGCAATTTCTCTTCCGGTGGCGATGTCTTCGAGATCATCGAGCCGCTGACCCGCATGGCAATGCCCGAGCTTTTGGCCTTCACCCGCATGACCGGCGATCTCGTCAAGGCGATGCGCAAATGTCCGCAGCCGATCATTGCGGCAGTCGACGGCATCTGCGCCGGCGCCGGCGCTATCCTCGCGATGGCCTCCGATCTGCGGCTGGCAACGCCGGAAGCCAAGACTGCCTTCCTCTTCACCCGTGTCGGCCTTGCCGGTGCCGATATGGGCGCCTGCGGCATCCTTCCCCGCATCATCGGCCAGGGCCGCGCCGCCGAACTCCTCTTCACCGGCCGATCGATGACGGCAGCGGAAGGACAGGCCTGGGGCTTCTATAACGGTCTTCACGCCAGCGCCGATCTGGAGCAGGAAGCGGTCAAGCTCGCCCGCTCGCTGGCCGACGGCCCATGGTTCGCCCATGGCATGACCAAGACCATGCTGAACCAGGAATGGGCGATGGGCATTGACGAAATGATCGAATCCGAAGCGCAGGCGCAGGCGATCTGCATGGCAACGCAGGATTTCCGCCGCGCCTTTGAAGCCTTCGCGGCCAAGCGCCGGCCGGAATTCCAGGGGGATTGAGATGATGTCTACGGCAAGCGGCCTCGCCGGCCCGACCCGCGATCATCTGGATTGGCCTTTCTTCGAGGAGCGTCATCATCGCTACGCTGCGGAAGTGGATGCTTTCGCAAAGTCCGGCGTCATGGCTTCGATCGATCACGCCGATGTCGATGGTGCGTGCCGGAAGCTGGTCAAGGCGCTGGGCGAAGCCGGGCTGTTGACCGCCGCCACTGGGTCTTCCGACAGCGAACCGCTGATCGATTCCCGCATGGTCTGCCTTGCCCGCGAAACGCTCGCCTGGCATGACGGCCTTGCCGATTTTGCCTTTGCCATGCAAGGGCTCGGCACGGGCGCCATCGGCCTTTCCGGCTCGCCCGAATTGCGCTCGGCCGTTCTGCCCAGGGTGCGCTCGGGTGACTGGCTCGCCGCCTTCGCGCTATCGGAAAAGGACGCCGGCTCCGATGTGGCGGCCATGAGCTGTGCTGCACGCCTCGACGACGATCACTATGTTCTCGACGGTGAGAAGACATGGATTTCCAATGGCGGTATTGCCGACGTCTACACCGTCTTCGCGCGCACCGGCGAAGCGCCGGGCACGCGCGGCATCTCTGCCTTCATCGTCTTTGCCGATGATCCCGGTTTTTCGATTGCTGAGCGCATCGAGGTGATCGCACCGCATCCACTGGCAACGATCTGTTTTGAGAACTGCCGCATTCCCGCTTCCCGCCGCCTCGGCGCGCCCGGCGAAGGCTTCAAGATCGCCATGCGCACGCTCGATATCTTCCGCGCCTCGGTCGCCGCTGCCGGCCTGGGTTTCGCCCGCCGCGCGCTTGATGAATCGCTTGCCCATGCGCGGTCACGTCCGATGTTCGGCGCGGCGCTGGCCGACCTTCAGTTGACGCAGGCCGCCCTCGGCGATATGGCGACCGGCATCGACGCGGCGGCATTGCTCACCTACCGGGCAGCCTGGCGTCGCGACGTGCAGCGATTGCCGACGACGCGCGAGGCGGCCATGGCGAAGATGACGGCGACGGAAACCGCGCAGAGTGTCATCGACCGCGCCGTCCAGCTCTTTGGCGGGCGCGGCGTGAAATCGGGCGAGATAACGGAAAAACTCTATCGGGAGATCCGCGCGCTTCGCATCTATGAAGGTGCGACGGAAGTTCAGAAACTCATCGTCGCGCGCGAACTTTTGAAGACCTAGAGCAATTCCAGGAAAAGTGCGAAGCGGTTTTCCGCCCGGAATTGCGTGAACAAAAAACTTGAGCGGTTCAGTGCTAACTGGAAACACTGAAACGCTCTAATGGGAGATACCAGCATGAGCCGCGAGATTTTCGACTGGGCCGACCCGTTCCGGCTGACGGAACAGCTGAGCGACGACGAACGAATGGTGCTGGATACCGCCCATTCCTATGCGCAGGAAAAGCTCGCGCCCCGCGTCCTCGAAGCCTTCCGCCACGAAAAAACCGATCCGGCGATCTTCCGCGAAATGGGTGAACTCGGCCTGCTCGGCCCGACGATCTCGCCGGAATATGGCGGTGCTGGCCTGAGCTACGTCGCCTACGGCCTGATTGCCCGCGAAGTCGAACGCGTCGACAGCGGTTATCGCTCGATGATGAGCGTGCAGTCCTCGCTCGTCATGGTGCCGATTGAAACCTTTGGCTCGGAAGCGCAGAAGCAGAAGTACCTGCCGAAACTCGCTGCCGGCGAATGGATCGGCTGCTTCGGCCTCACCGAGCCGAACCACGGCTCCGATCCCGGCTCGATGGTGACCCGCGCAAAGAAAGTCGATGGCGGCTACAGCCTGACCGGCGCCAAGACCTGGATCTCGAACGCGCCGATCGCCGATGTTTTCGTCGTCTGGGCAAAGACCGAGGACGGCCTCATCCGCGGCTTCATTCTTGAGAAGGGCTGGAAGGGCCTTTCCGCACCCGCCATCCACGGCAAGGTGGGCCTGCGCGCATCTATCACCGGCGAAGTCGTGATGGAGAATGTCTTCGTGCCGGAAGAAAACCTGATGCCGAACGTATCCGGCCTCAAGGGCCCCTTCACCTGCCTCAACTCCGCACGCTTCGGCATCGCCTGGGGTGCGCTCGGCGCGGCGGAGGATTGCTATGCCAGGGCACGCCAGTATGTGCTCGACCGCAAGCAGTTCGGCCGTCCCCTTGCCGCCAACCAGCTGATCCAGAAGAAGCTTGCCGACATGGTGACCGAGATCACGCTCGGCCTGCAGGGTTGCCTGCGCCTCGGCCGCATGAAGGAAGAAGGCCATCCGCCGGTCGAGCTCACCTCCATCCTCAAGCGCAACAGCTGCGGCAAGGCGCTGGATATCGCCCGCGCTGCCCGCGACATGCTTGGTGGTAACGGCATCTCGGATGAGTTTGGCATCGCGCGTCATCTCGTCAACCTTGAGGTGGTCAATACCTATGAGGGCACGCACGACATCCACGCCCTCATCCTCGGCCGCGCCATTACCGGCATCGCCGCCTTTTCGAACTGAGGCGGCCGTGGCGTTTAGAACCACCAGACCCCTGCGCTTCGGAGATTGCGATCCCTCCGGGATCGCCTATTTCCCCTCGTACCTGAACATACTCGTCGGAGTGCTGGAAGACTATTTCGCCTCGATCGGCTTTTCCTGGCGAAAATTGATCGACGACCGCCGCATCGGTGTCCCCACGGTGCGGCTCGACCTGACCTTCATGAAGCCGGGCCTGCAAGGTGACGATCTCGAATTCGCCCTTGCCGTCCATGGTGTCGGCCGCTCCTCGCTCGATCTCGAACATCAGGTTTCGGCAAACGGCTATGTGCTGTGGACGGCCAAACACCGCGTCGTCGCCACCTCGCTCGATACGCATAGATCCATTGAATGGCCGGATGACCTCCGCGCCGCACTGACCTCTCATTTGGAGACGACCGATGCACACCATCCTGCAACCTGAGGGCTGGGCCAAGCCGATCGGCTATGCCAATGGCATGGCGGCGACGGGCCGTATGGTGTTCGTCGGCGGCCAGGTCGGCTGGAATGCCGCATGCGAATTCGAAAGCGACGATTTCGTCGAGCAGGTGCGCCAGACATTGAAGAATGTCGTCGCCATTCTTGCCGAGGGTGGCGCCGAGCCGAAGCACATCACATCGATGACCTGGTATTTCACCGATAAGCAGGAATATCTCAGTAATCTGAAAGGAATCGGTCAGGCCTATCGCGAGATCATCGGCCGGCACTTCCCGGCCATGGCCGCCGTGCAGGTCGTCGCGCTCGTCGAGGATCGCGCCAAGATCGAGATCCAGGCGACCGCAGTCATCCCGGAATAACACCAGACAGGCAGGGAACATCATGTCGGCATTGTGCTTTTCGGACACCATCTCGGCGGCGCTGACCGAAGGGATCCTTGTCGTCACCATAGACAACGCGCCTGTCAATGCACTCTCCGCCGATGTCAGGGCCGGCCTGATGGCTGCGTTCGATCATGCCGAAAGGAGTGTGGATGTCGCCGGCATCGTACTGACCGGTGCGGGAAATAGCTTCATCGGCGGCGCCGACATCAAGGAATTCGGCAAGCCGCCGATCGAGCCGCATCTACCTGATGTCATCTCCCGCATCGAATCCTCTACGAAACCCGTTGTCGCCGCGATCAATGGCGTGGCGCTCGGCGGCGGGCTGGAAGTGGCGCTCGCCTGCCATCGCCGCCTTGCCACACCCGCAGCGAAGCTCGGCCTTCCTGAAGTCAAGCTCGGCATCGTGCCGGGTGCCGGCGGCACGCAGCGCCTGCCGCGTGTGACAGGCATCGCCGCCGCCATCGATATGATCGCCAATGGCCGCATCGTATCCACCGCCGAAGCGTTGAAGCTCGGCATCGTCGATGGCGTGGCCAAGGGCGAGCTAATCGCCGAAGCTATCGCCGACGCCAAGACGACCAACGCCGCATCGTTGCGCCGCACGGGATCGCTGACGGTTCCTCCGGAAGCAACAGATGCGATCGACAAGGCGGTATCGGACGCATTGCGCAAGGCACGCGGCCAACGTGCACCGGCCGAAGCCATCCGCCTCGTGCGCCTGGCGGCGACCCTCTCTTTATCAGAGGGACTGGCCGAGGAACGCCGCACATTTATTGCCCTCCGCGACAGCGAAGAAGCCGCAGCCCTGCGTCATGTCTTCTTCGCCGAGCGCGCCGCGGGCAAGGTCGAGGGATTGGAGACCGTCGCTCCGCGCAAGATCGAAACCATCGGCATCGTCGGCACCGGCCTGATGGGATCGGGCATTGCCGTCTCCGCCCTCAATGGCGGCTACCGGGTCATCGGCGTCGAGCAGAGTGCCGAGGTCGCGGAAAAGGGACGCGAGCGCATCATCGGCCTCCTCGACAAGGCCGTGCAGTCCGGCCGCCTCGATGCGGCGGGGCGAGAAGATCGCTTGGGCCGGCTGACCGTCACCGCCGACATGCAGCAGCTGGTGCAGGCCGATCTCGTCATCGAAGCCGTTTTCGACGATCTCACAGTCAAGACCGAGCTGTTCCAGCGCCTCGATACGATCATTCGCGCCGACGCGATTCTTGCCACCAATACGAGCTATCTCGACCCCGACGTGATCGCCGCCGCAACACAACGGCCAGAGCGTGTCGTCGGGCTGCACTTCTTCTCGCCCGCCAATATCATGCGGCTCCTGGAGGTGGTGAATTGCAAGCAGACGGCGCCGGATGTGCTGGCGACAGCCATTGCCCTGGCAAAACGGCTAGGCAAGCTGCCCATCGTCTCCGGCGTCACCGAAGGCTTCATCGGCAACCGCATCTTTTCCGCCTATCGCCGCGAAGCGGAATACATGGTCGAGGATGGCGCTTCGCCACAGGAAATCGACGCAGCACTGGAGGCCTACGGCTTTCCGATGGGGCCTTTTGCCGTGTTCGACATGGCGGGTTTGGAAATCGCCTGGGCGCGCCGCAAGCGGCAGGCCGCGACACGCGATCCCTCGGAGCGCTACGTCGTCATCGCCGACCGGCTCTGCGAAGCCGGCCGTTTTGGCCAGAAGACGGGCCGCGGCTGGTATGCCTATCCCGACGGCAAACGGACTGTTGATCCCGAGGTCACGGCCATGATCGAAGCCGCGCGCGCCGAAAGAGCCATTGTGCCGAAGAGCTTCACCCCAGAAGAGATCGTCAGCCGCCTGCTGAAAGCCATGGTTGACGACGGCGAGGCGCTGCTTTCGGAAGGCATTGCCGCGCGCGCCAGCGATATCGATCTCGTCATGATCAATGGCTATGGCTTTCCGGCCAGCAAGGGCGGCCCGATGTTTGCGGCCGGCCGTCGCTGAAAGCAGTCACCGCAGACGGGTCAGGCCGCCGAAGAGAGCAGCGTGAACAATTCCTGCGGCCGGTTGACGCCACGCAGCGCATAACGGCCGACGGAAACGAGATCGTTGCTCTGCTGGCCTGACAGCGCCTCGACGAAATTCGACGACATCAGGACGTTGCGGTCGGCCGACCGGCACATCGAAGCGATGCGGCTGACCTCATTGACGGCCGGGCCGATCACCGTGAAATCCAGCCGGTCCATACTGCCGATATTGCCATAGAAGACATCGCCGATATGCAGGCCGAGATAAACGTCGGTGACCGGCCGGCCTTCGATCTGCCGCTGCGAGTTGAGGTCGCGCAGCCGCTGGCGCAGCAGCGATTCCGCCATCAGGGCGGCAGCGCAGGCGTCGGCGGAATTACGAGCCTTGAAAATCGCCAGCGTGCCATCGCCGATCAGCTTCAGCACATTGCCGCCCGCCTCATGGATCGAGGAGATGACCGCGTCGGCATAGGCATTCAGCATAGGAATGATTTCATCCGGCTCGGCCGTATCGGAAATGCGCGTGTAATTTGCGAGATCGGAAAACCAGAGTGCGGCCGAAATCCGCTCGGTCTTGCCGCGGGTAATCTTGCCCTCGAGCACATGCCGGGCGGCATCCTCGCCGAGATAGACCTCGGCAATGGTGCGGGCGATGCGGCTCATGCCGGTACATTTGATCGCCAAAGCCAGCGCGGGCGTCAGCTTGCGCAGCACGCGCAGATCTTCCTCCGGAAAACCGACCTCATGCGCGGTGGCAAAATTGGAATAGAAGCAATCCATCTCGCCGATCGTGCCGCCCTCTTCGAAACGGTGGATCATGGCGATGTAGTCCGTGTGACCGTCGGCCAGCAGCGTATCGAGCCCGTAGAAATCGGTCGGGTCGCCGAAGCCGATGCGCCGGCGTACCTCGTCTCCGCCCGTTGTCAGCATGTGATAGAAGGCGGAACGCTGCCAGTTTTCAGAGGCGATCCCCTGTTGCGTCGGGCCATATTCGAACTCGCGCTCGATGATCTGATTGCCGTCCCAACGGAAGGCGCGTCCTTCATAGACCGGGTGCAGCGTATCCATCAGCGCCATGGCCCGATCGATGTTGAGACCATGCTGACGGCACTGCTCGCAGAAACCCGAGAGGATATCGACTTCCGTCATTCCCTTAAGGCCGGCCTGCATGAGCCAGCTGGCAATTTCGCCAATGTCCTTCGCGTCCATGGATATCTCCCGACCCTCTGAAGGATTCGCTTTAGTACGAAACTCTAAGGCTTGGAATGCCGTCCTGCACAAAATAGTTTCGATGCACGTCAGTCATCGCCGCTCCTGTGGCACAGAAGCGGCGATTTGACGCTGGAAGATGGCAATGCGGTCTCAGCCTTTGACGACAGGTCTCAGCAAATCCTCCAAGCCGATGCGCCGGAAGAGTTCTGCCCTCACCCGATCGGCAACGCCATTGACGATTTCCGCACCATCTTCCGAGGGGTCTATATGGGTGCGGAACGGGCGTGTGCCAAACGGCATGTCGATCACATCGACGATCGCGGTCGCAACCGAGGCTGCATCTGCGTCGGCCGGCTCCAGCGAGGCGAGCCCCTTCAGTGCCTGATCGGGAACACCTGCATAAGGACCATCGTCGTATTCGGCGGCACGAGCCTTGTCGGCCGGCGAGCCGGAATGGGCAAAATGGTTGGTGCCTTTCGTAAAGGCGCCGGGAACGATGATGGCGGTCTCGATGCCCCAGCGTGTCAATTCAGACGCATAGGACACGGCAAGCGAGTCCATGGCCGCCTTGGCAGCGAAGTAAGGCGAGAGATAGGGCGGCGTGCCGCCACGTGTGCTGGACGAGGAAACCCAGACCACCAGCCCCTTCCCTTCTTTGCGCATGTGAGGCAGCACGGCTCGATTGACGCGCTGGGTGCTGAGCACGTTGATGTCGTAGAGTTCGGCGAACTGTTCGGGCGTGAAGGCTTCTGCCGGGCCGAAGGACATGTGGCCGGCATTGTGGATGATGGTGTCGATGCGGCCCTGCTCGGCGATGACGGCGGCAATGCCGGCTTCGATGGAAGCATCCGAGGCGACATCAAGTTCGACGGTTCTGAGATCGACGCCGTTCTCCTTGGCGAAAGCCGCCGCTGCCTCGACCTGCGCCGCATTACGCCCATTGGTTTCGCGGATGCCGGCATAGACCGTATGGCCTGCCTTGGCGAGCGCGCGTGCCGTCAGAGCCCCGAAGCCGCTCGATGCGCCAGTGATTACGATGACTTGCTTGCTCATGATCTTGCTCCTTCAGAGGATTGGCTGTTATTGACGATGAATTGGAGAGCGGCAGGAATTGCCCTGCCGCCAAGTTGCTCAGATCATGCCGCCATTGGCGCGCAGCGTTTGGCCGTTGATCCAGCCGCCGTCCGGGCCGACGAGGAAGGAGACGGCGGCGGCGATATCCTGTGGCGTGCCCAGGCGCTCCAGCGGGTTCATCTTGGCCATACGATCGATGAGTTCGTCGCTCTTGCCGTTCAAAAAGAGATCGGTGGCCGTCGGGCCGGGTGCGACGGCATTGACCGTTATCGAGCGGCCGCGCAGCTCCTTCGCCATGATGCCCGTCAGAAGCTCGACCGCCGCCTTCGTTGCGGCATAGACGCCGTAGGTTTCGAGCTTCAGACCGACAATGCTGGTCGAGAAATTGACGATACGCCCGCCATCACGCAGGCGCCTGCCGGCTTCGCGCAGCGTATTGAACGTGCCCTTGAGGTTGATGGCGATATGGCGGTCGAAATGCGCGTCGTCGGCATCGGCAATCTTCGCCAGCTGCATGATGCCGGCATTGTTGACGAGGACATCGACACCGCCGAAGGCAGTTTCTGCCGCATCGAACATGCGGCGCACGGCATCCACATCAGAGACATCGGCTTTCGCGGTCAGCGCCTTGCCGCCCTTTTCCTCGATCTTGCGAGCGAGTTCCTCGGCGGCTGCTTCGCTACCGGAATAGTTGATGACAACAGTGAGGCCGTCTTCGGCCAGACGCTCGGCGATCGCGGCGCCGATGCCGCGGGATGCGCCGGTAACGATTGCTACTTTGTTGGAATTGCTGCTCATTTTCCTCATCCTTCGTTGCTTTGCGCCGTAGCGCCTTTCGATGAGGAGAAGATGCCTCTTTTCATGAGGCGGATAATCGACCATTAATTGGCATCACTATCCGAAATCAGCGAACAAATAATATGGACAGATTCGATGCCATGCGGGTGTTTTGTCGGGTCGTGGAACGGCGCAGCTTCACGCTCGCGTCCGAAGACACCGGCCTGCCCCGCTCGACGGTGACGGACGCAATTAAGCAGCTCGAGACCCGCCTTGGCGTGCGCCTGCTGCAGCGCACGACGCGGCATGTGAGCCCGACACTCGACGGCGAAGCCTATTACCAGCGCTGCCTGCGCATCCTCTCCGATATTGAGGATGCCGAAGGCGCCTTTGCCGGGGCAAAGCCAAAGGGCGTGCTACGAGTTGATGTGCACGGCACGCTTGCGCGGCACTTCGTCCTGCCGAATCTTCCTTCCTTCCTCGAAACCTATCCCGATATCGAACTGCAGATCACCGAGGGCGACCGGTTCGTCGATCTGATCCGAGAAGGGATCGACTGCGTGCTGCGCGTCGGCACGCTGCAGGATAGCGACATGATTGGCCGCCGCGTCGCGATGCTGGAAGAGGTGACGCTTGCGGCGCCCGCCTATGTCGAACGGTTCGGCATGCCCGCCCATCCGGAGAAGCTCGACGGGCATCGGATGATCGGCTTCCGCTCTTCCGCAACGGGCGGATTGCTGCCGCTGGAATTCCAGATCGATGGCGCCGTGCGCGAAATTACCCTGCCGGCCACCATCTCGGTCAATGCGGCTGAGAGTTACTTCGCGGCGGCCAAACTCGGCCTCGGCCTGATCCAGGTCCCGCGCTACCACGCAGAGGAAGCCTTACGATCGGGCGAGCTGCTGCATGTCCTTGAGGATTATCCACCGACCCGAACACCCGTCTCGATGCTCTATCCGCGCAGCCGCCAGCTTTCGCCGCGGGTCCGCGTCTTCATAGATTGGCTTGTGAAGGTTTTTGCCGGATAGAACGTGGCTGAAAGCCCGGCCGGATGAATATTCCGCGAAAGCGATCAAATAAATGAAATCGGCTCTTTGAATGCGCGACCGGCACGCCTACGTCGTAGTGCATTACCTTACGGGCAATGCCGTTGCTACTTCACGACAGCCTGGCGATTTTCGAGAGAGAGCCCATGACCGAACAGAAGCAATTGAAGCTCGGGGCCTTCATGCGTCCCGTCAGCCTGCATACCGGCGCCTGGCGTTATCCCGGCGCCTATCCGGACGCCAACTTCAATTTCCAGCATATCAAGAGCTTCGCGCAGGAACTGGAAAAGGCGAAGTTCGACGCCTTCTTCATGGCCGATCACCTGGCGGTTCTCAACATGCCGATCGAAGCTTTGAAGCGCAGCCACACTGTGACCTCCTTCGAGCCCTTCACCCTACTTTCGGCGCTCGCCGCCGTGACTGACAGGATCGGCCTCGTCGCCACTGCCTCCACCACCTTTGATCTGCCCTATCACATCGTCCGCCGCTTCGCCTCCCTCGATCACATCAGCGGCGGTCGTGCCGGCTGGAACATCGTCACTACGTCCAATCCCGATGCCGCGCTTAATTTCGGCCTCGAAGAACATATGGAACATGGCGAGCGCTATCATCGCGCCCGCGAATTCTATGATGTCGTCACTGGCCTCTGGGACAGCTTCGCCGACGATGCCTTTCTCCGCGATCCCGAAAGCGGCATCTTCTTCGATCCCGAGCGGATGCATGTTCTCGGGCACAAGGGCGAGGAACTGAGCGTCCGCGGACCCCTTAACATCGCGCGACCGCCGCAAGGCTGGCCCGTCATCGTCCAAGCCGGGCAATCGGATGCCGGCCGCCAGCTTGCCGCAGAAACGGCCGAGGCCGTCTTCGCAGCTCCGCGCAACCTCGCAGACGGCAAGTCGATCTTTGCCGATATCAAGGGGCGGATGAAGGCGATCGGTCGCAATCCGGATCATCTGAAGATCCTGCCCGCCGCCTTCATCGTCGTCGGCGACACGATTGAGGAAGCAAAGGCCAAGCGGGCAAAGCTCGATAGCCTCGTTCATTATGACAGCGCTATTGCATCGCTCTCGATCGCGTTAGGGCATGACGCTTCCAAGTTTGATCCCGATGGCCCGCTGCCGGAGATTCCGGAGACCAATGCCAGCAAGAGCGGCCGCGAACGCGTCATCGCGCTTGCCGAATCGGAGAAGCTGACCGTGCGCCAGCTTGCCCAGCGCCTCGGCGGCTATGCCGGCCTCGCCTTTGTCGGCACGCCTGAGAGCATCGCTGACGAGATGGAGCAATGGCTGCATGAGGAAGGCTCCGACGGTTTCAACGTCGTCTTCCCCTTCCTGCCGCAAGGCCTGCTTGACGTGACCACCCGCGTCGTTCCCGAACTCCAGCGCCGCGGCATCTTCCGCCGCGATTACGAAGGCACGACATTGCGCAAACACCTCGGCCTGCCGCGCCCGGAAAACCGCTTCTTCACGAAGCCGGCTGCGGCAGCGCAGTAAGAGAGATGACATGAGCCATATCACGCCGATCGATTACGAGACTGCTTCCGAGGCCGTGCGAGCCGAACACGATCGCGAAATACAATTGCGCGGCCGCATGACGAATATGAAGCGGACATTGCTGCACTCGCCGGTGGCGCATCGCATCTATGCGGAATGGTTTCCCCTGCGCGAAGAACTGCGCCCGGCGCTTGACGATCGCGCCGTCTGGCTGCTTTGCCAAGCTATCGCAATCGAATGCCGCTCGATCATCCCGGTCGGCTTCTTCCGGCGTGCGCTGATCAATGCCGGCCTGACGCCGGAAACGATTGTGCCGACTGAAGACGAGGCTCTCTTGATCGAATTCGGCAAGGCGATCGTCAGGGATTCCAACGCCATTCCGGAGGGGATTTGGGATCGATTGAAGGCCCGCTACGATGAGCCGACGCTTGCTAACCTCGTCGCTTTCGCCGGCATCATGATCGCAACGGCGATCTACAGCAATGCCGTGAAGGTTGATATCGATCCGGAGCTTGGGCCTTATCTTGAGGGATTTGAGTTTCCGCTGAAATGAGGAGCAATAGCAGATACCGGGCCATCTCGCCCTTGGCGGGCGAGAAAGCAATTTCATTGGTTTAGGAATTGCGACACCGAAGATCATACATATTCAGAATTGTAGCGCAATTTCTAAGCCATTGAAATTGCAAGAGCGGGGGTCCGTTACTTGCCGCTATAGCATTGGGAAAGCCGGTGCGTCCCTGCCTACCCCCGCCCTTGCAAAATCTAGCACTTAACCTTGCGGCTAAATGCTGATTTTGCGTTCCCGCCCGCAAGGGGCGGGATAGACCAAATCTCACCCCGAAATCGTCGTCTCGAACTGCGGATTGCCGCGGATCGTGTTGCTCACGGTGCAGATCTCATCCTCGGCGGCATGCGCGATGGCATTCCGGATCTCGTCGCCGAAATTGCCCTTGATGGTGAAAGCGATGTTGAATTTCTCCACGCGCGAAAGGCCTTCGGTTGCCTTTTCCCCTGTCACGACAGCAGTCACTTCCGTGAGCTTGTCGAGCACGCCGAGGCTGCTGGCCGCCATGCGGGCGCTCAAGACCAGGCAGGCCGAGAGCGACGAATAGAGCAGATCAAGCGGATTGAAACCCGCCTGCGACGGCGAAGTGACGATGTCGATCTCACCGCCGGTCACCGACGTCACATGCGGAAAGCCGGTGCGGCCGACCGTAGCGGTCGCGCCCGTCTGCCTCGTCTTCACTTTCAGTTCGGCCATGTCGAAAATCCTTGAAATAAAAGCGGGAAACCCTTTCCTTCTACATAGGGATTCATCGCGCAGGACACAATTGCAGTTCGTGGCCCTTGCGTCTTCCAGCCAGTTAAGCCACCAAATGGTTACAGGCTCTGAGAAGCAATTTCAGGAAAAGTGCGTGGCGGTTTTCCGTCCGGAATTGCGTACAAACGCTCTAGCAGACAGGCAATTCGATATGACCGTTACCGATCCCCGCGCCTTCCTGACCTCGCTGTTCGATGCCGCGGTTCGCGCAGCCGATCCGTTAACCGGCATTCGCGCGCATCTGCCTGCCAAACCGAAGGGTCGCACGATCGTCGTCGGCGCCGGCAAAGGATCTGCCCAGATGGCGGCCGCGCTGGAGCAATGCTGGGATGGCCCACTGGAAGGCCTTGTCGTGACGCGATACGGATTTTCCGCCCCCTGCCGCCGGATCGAGATCATCGAAGCCGCCCATCCCGTGCCGGACGAAGCAGGCCTCGTCGCTTCCCGTCGGCTTCTGAAACTTGTCGAGGGCCTGACGGAGGACGATCTGGTGATCGCACTGATATCAGGCGGCGGCTCGGCGCTGCTTCCCTCGCCAGCGGATGGCCTGAGCCTTGCGGACGAAATCGCGGTCAACAAAGCGCTGCTCGCCTCCGGCGCGCCGATCTCGGCGATGAATGTCATTCGCAAGTATTTGTCGACCATCAAGGGTGGCCGGCTGGCTGCTGCAGCCCATCCGGCCAAGGTCGTCTCGCTCGTCGTCTCGGACATTCCCGGCGACGACCCTGCACTTGTGGCCTCCGGCCCGACCGTACCCGGCCTCGGGACGCGCGCCGAAGCGCTCGATCTCATCCGCCTCTATCGCATCGAACTACCACCGGCCGTTCTCGCCCATATCGAGAAATTTGAGGCGGATGCGCCCCGCCCGGACGATCCTCGTTTTGCCGGCAATGAAGTGCATGTCATCGCCTCTGCCGGTGTCTCCCTGGAAGCTGCCGCCGAGGTAGCGCGTTCCACCGGCATCGAAGCGGCCATCCTCTCCGATGCCATCGAGGGCGAGGCCCGCGAAGCTGCGCATGTCCACGCCGCGATTGCCCGCGAGGTGCTTCATCGCAACCGGCCCTTCATCAAGCCGATCGTACTACTGTCAGGCGGCGAAACCACGGTGACCTTGAAAGGCAAGGGCAAGGGCGGGCGAAACTCGGAGTTCCTGCTATCGCTGGCCATCGATATCGACGGCCATGCCGGCATTCACGCTATGGCCGCTGATACCGATGGCATCGACGGCAGCGAGGACAATGCCGGCGCCTTTGCAGATGCGAGCACCGTGGCACGGCTGCGCAAGGCTGGAATGGTTCCGGCTGAGATGCTGGCAAACAACGATGCGTGGACGGCCTTCAACGCGATCGGAGATCTCTTCGTCCCCGGCCCCACGGGAACGAACGTCAACGACTTCCGCGCTATCCTGATCGCGTAACCCCCGGAACGGGTAGCTTAAATAATTGCGGTGCAATCGTCACAGCGCCAATAGGCGGCTGCCGTCGATGCCCATCGAAGAAAACGTCGGCTGCAATGGTCGCATTCGATTTCCACGACATGCGTCCTTTCGCCAACGATGAATGGCCTGGTCTTGATCCTGCGCTCGCTCTTCCATTGCTCGAGCTTCGTCACGGCCATGATCACCCTCCACGCAATACTCGCCTCGACAAGCAACAATCTAAAATAGATTCAACTAATAAAAGAAATATTGCAAGTGCGAAGCGATTTTCCGCGCGGCAAGCGGACCGAAATTATCCGTAGTAGTGCATGGAAGACATAGTGCGCCGGCTTTCGGCCGCGGCGGGATCGCTCCATTAAAAAATTGTGACGGCGGATATCGCCATTTTCGCGCACGACGCCATGTCATTCGTTGGCGATTTTCCATCAAGATAACAATGGGAGGCATATTCATCATGCGCCACTTCCGCCAGCGGGCGATTTCGTCGGTAACCCTGGTCACATTTGCTCTCTTTTCCGTCACCGCCAGAGCTGCCGCGCCGCCACCGGTCGAGGCGGAACATGGCATGGTGGTCACCGCTCAACATCTCGCCACCGATGTCGGCGTCGAAGTGCTGAAGAATGGCGGCAATGCCGTCGATGCCGCCGTTGCAGTCGGCTATGCGCTGGCCGTGGTCTACCCGACCGCCGGCAATATCGGCGGCGGCGGCTTCATGACCATCCGCATGCGCGACGGCAAGACGACCTTCCTCGACTTCCGCGAGCGCGCGCCCCTGGCGGCGACCAAAGGCATGTATCTCGACGACAAGGGCAATATCGTCAAAGGCGCCAGCACGGACGGCTATCTCGCCGTCGGCGTTCCGGGCTCAGTCATGGGCTTCGAGACGGCCCGCGAGAAATACGGCACGAAATCCCGCCAAGATCTAATCGCGCCGGCCATACGCTACGCCAAGGAAGGCTTCACGCTGAACCAGGCCGATGCCGCCGAACTGAACGAGGGCAAGAAGTGGCTTTCTCGCGATCCGGCCACCGCCGCAATCTTCACCAAGTCAGACGGCAAGCCCTTTGCCACGGGCGACAAGCTGGTGCAGCCGGATCTCGCCAACGCCCTATCCGGCATTTCCGATCAGGGGCCAGATGGCTTCTACAAGGGGCCGGTCGCCAACGCTATCGTCAAGGCAAGCCAGGACAAGGGCGGCATTCTCGCAAACCAGGATTTCGAACAATACAAAGTCCGCGAGCTCGAGCCCGTGAAGTGCAATTATCGCGGCTATGAGATCATCTCCTCGCCGCCGCCCTCCTCCGGCGGCGCCATCATCTGCGAAATCCTCAATGTGCTGGAAGGCTATCCGCTCTCCTATACCCGCTACGCCTCGGCCGACACCGTCCACTACATGGTCGAAGCCATGCGCTACGCCTATGTCGACCGCAATTCGGCGCTCGGCGACCCGGACTTTGTCGACAACCCCGTCAGCAAGCTACTGGACAAGGCCTATGCCCAGAAGATCCGCGATGGCATCTCGCCCTACAAGGCTGGCGTTTCCAAGGAGCTGATGCCGAAGGGCCTCGGCGAAAGCCACGAGACGACGCATTATTCGATCATCGACAATGACGGCAATGCCGTCGCCGTCACCTATACGCTGAACGGCTCCTTCGGTGCCGGCGTCGTTGCGCCTGGCACTGGCATCCTCTTGAACAACGAGATGGATGATTTCACCTCTAAGCCCGGCGTGCCCAACCTTTACGGCCTGGTGCAGGGCGAGGCCAACGCCATCCAGCCGAAGAAGACGCCGCTCTCCTCCATGAGCCCGACGATCGTCACCAAGGATGGCAAGCCCTTCATGGTAATCGGCAGCCCCGGCGGCTCGCGCATCATCACCATCACGCTGGAAGCGATCATCAACGTCATCGATTTCGGCATGAACATTCAGGAGGCGATCGACGCGCCGCGCATCCATCACCAATGGCTGCCGGATAAGGTCTACATGGAGCCGCGCGCGCTCTCGCCCGATACGATCAAGCTTCTGACCGGCATGGGCTACACGGTTCAGGTGGACAACAGCTGGCCGATCTGGGGCCAGGCGGCCGGCATCCTTGTCGGGGGCAAGAGCCTCAGCGACATCGCCAAGGGCGGTGGCGCCCGCTATAACGGCGCCGTGGACAGCCGTGCCGGCTCAGGGCTTGCCGAAGGCTACTGATCGCCTCGGTGCCTGCTGAAAACGACGACTCGGACCGGTGCCACCCCCAATTGGCACCGGTCTTTTCGCCTTTGGCATCCGGCTCAAACGAGCACATTATCTTACGCGAAAAAACCAAGCGTGAGCATTTCGGCGCGATATCGCGCCCATTCATTCACCTCACGTTTATTTGATGCCGTTTGCCCCTGCATGTGCGTCATTTTTTTCATCCCATGAATGGGATTTGCGATTTCTGATATAGCAATCGCGTGCAAGCAGGAGTATACAAACCGCCGTTCAAATAGGCCTTCGCGCCATGACCAGACTTGCGGTTCTGTCTTACGACCCCACCGCACCATCGAGAGCGATCCCCGACAATGTCGGATCAGATATTCCAGGCCGCCCCGACCCGGCGGGCCGCACCGAATTTTCGTGTAGTAGCGCTTATCGTAGCAAGCGCGATGTTCATGGAACAGCTCGACGCGACCGTGCTCGCAACAGCCCTTCCGACCATGGCGAGAGACTTCGGCGTCAGCGCACCGGCCATGAGTATCTCGCTGACTTCATACCTTCTCAGCCTCGCAATCTTCATTCCCGCCAGCGGCGCCATCGCCGATCGCTTCGGGTCGCGCACCGTCTTCCGATCCGCCATCGCGGTCTTCGTTGTCGGCTCGCTTCTCTGCGCGCAGGCGCCGAACCTGTTCTTCCTCGTGATCGCGCGTCTCCTTCAGGGTCTCGGCGGCGCTATGATGCTGCCCGTTGGTCGCCTCGTGCTGATGCGCAGCGTCGCCCGCAAGGACATGGTCAATGCCATGTCCTGGCTGTTGATCCCGGCGCTGGTCGGCCCCATTCTCGGCCCACCGGTCGGCGGCTTGTTCGTGACCTACCTCGACTGGCGCTGGATCTTCTACATCAACGTGCCGATCGGCATCATCGGCTTCATCCTGGTGACCATGTTCATCGAGGAAGTGAAAGGCCCGCGCACCGGCCGTTTCGATCTCTCAGGCTTTATCCTCTCGGGCATTTCGTTGGGATCGCTGCTCTTCGGCTTCGAAATGTCGAGCCGCGAGGGCGAAGGCTATCTCGCGGTTTTCCTCATCTCCGTCGGTCTGCTCTTCGGCATCGCCTATCTGCGCCATGCGCGCCAGCACCCCTCGCCGATCATGGATTTCTCTTTGATGAGGGTGCCGACGTTCCGCACTTCGGTCATCGCCGGTTCGCTGACGCGCATCAGCCAGGGCGCCCATCCCTTCCTGATCCCGCTGATGCTGCAGCTCGGTTTTGGTCTTTCGGCCGCTGCCGCCGGCCAGATCGCCATTGCGACGGCACTCGGCTCGATGGCCATGAAGCCGCTGCAGGTCCGCATTCTCCGGACACTCGGCTTCCGCACCGCCCTCATCATCTTCGGCCTGATCGGCACGCTCGGCTATGGCATGTGCGCGCTTTTCAAGCCGGATTGGCCGCTGCCCGTCATCTTCGTGATCCTGTTCTTCTGCGGCTTCTTCATGTCGTTCCAGTTCACGGCCTACAACACGATTGCCTATGACGAGATCGAGCGCGACCGCATGAGTATTGCGACCAGCTTTTACTCGACCTTCCAACAGCTGATGCTGTCCCTCGGCATCTGCGTCGCAGCCCTTGCCCTACATGGCTCGACGCAGTTCCTCGGCCATGGCAAGCCCGAGATGGTCGACTTTTCCGTCGCCTTCATCGTTGTGACGGCCATTGCGCTTCTCGCGGTCATCTGGAACGCCAGCTTCTCGCGCACTGCCGGCTCCGAGATCAGCGGCCACCGCCGCAGATCGCCGGAAGACAGCCTCGGCGAGCACTGATGCTTGCCTCCCGCCCACTCCGGCAATAGCGACTTTTGTGAACAGTGCCTTCACGGGCGGCGCATTGCATTGAACAATGACCTCGACCTAAATAGCGACCAGAACGAAGTAACAGTCTGGAGCATCCCATGGTCGCCGGCATCCATCACATCACGCTGATCACCCGCAAGGTCCAGGCGAATGTCGATTTCTACGTCGGCTTCCTCGGCCTGCGCCTCGTCAAGCGCACCGGCGGATTTGAAGACGTTACCCAGCTTCATCTCCTCTATGGCGACGCTAAGGGCTCGCCCGGCTCGCTGATTACTTTCCTTGTCTGGGAAGGCGGTTCGCCCGGCCGCGCCGGCGTCGGCCAGATCGGCGAAATCTCTCTCGCCATCGATCCGGCAAGCATTGGTTTCTGGCTGACGCGCGCATTGAGTGCCGGCCTCAAGCCCGAAGGCCCCTCCGACGAATTCGGTGAGCCTGTGCTTCGGCTGAAGGATCCGGATGGCGTCATCGTCAAGCTTGTCGGGACCAATGCCCTCCAGGCAACGGCGCCGTGGGTGAGCGATGCCATTCCGCAGGAGCACGCGATCCGCCGTATCCGCGGCGCGACGCTATTCAGCGAAACGCCCGAGGAGACGCAGGCCATTTTGGTCGACCATTTCGACTACCGCCCGCTTACTACCAGCGGGGCGATCAGCCGACTCGTCTCTGAGCCTGGCGATATCCTCGACATCCGCGATGCCCGCGGCTTCTGGGCGAGCGCCCCGGGTACGGGTACGGTCGATCATGTCGCCTTTCGCGCCGCCGACGATGCGGAATTGCAGTCGGTCCACACCGCCCTGCAGGCGATCGATTCCGGGCCGACGACGATGCATGACCGCAAATATTTCCGCTCGCTCTATGTCCGCGAACCTGGCCAGATCCTGTTCGAACTCGCTACGGATGCGCCTGGCATGTTGATCGACGAGGATGAAGCAACACTTGGCACGCGCCTCTTCGCTCCCGGCGACAGTCCGAAGCTTTTGGCCGAGCTGAACGTGATCCTGCCGCAGTTCTCCATGCCCGGCGAACCGCGCGTCATCTATCGCGACCTGCCCTTCATCCATCGCTTCTTCACGCCCGATGAGCCGAACGGCAATGTCTTCATTCTGCTGCACGGTTCCGGCGCCAACGAAACGACAATGCTGCCGCTTGGTCACGAGATCGATCCCAATGCGACCTTGCTCAGCGTGCGTGGCCGTGCGCTGGAAGAAGGTGCGCCGCGCTGGTTCCGCCGCAATGGGCCGATGAGCTTCGATCAGGCGGATATCGCCAGCGAGGCAGAAGCCTTCGCCGCCTTCATCGATGGCGCGATCCATGCCTACGGGCTGGATCCCGATCGCATCGTCTATATCGGCTATTCGAACGGCGCCAACTTGCTGAACGCCATGCTGTCGCTGCACCCGCATCTCATCCGCCGGGCTGTGCTGCTGCGCTCCATGGCCGTACTCGAAAATCCTCCGGCGGCTGATATGTCGGATGCCGATGTGCTGGTGGTCGCCGGCGAGAAGGATCTTTACGGGCCATATGCCCAACCGCTGACGGACCGCTTGCGCGAAGGCGGCGCAAAGGTCGAACTGGCAACAGTGCCGGGCGGCCACGAGTTTGACGATGCCGATGCACCGGTCATTGAAGAGTGGCTTAAGCGGGACGGGTAGGACCCGACACATCCCCCTTCTCCCCTCGGGGAGAAGGAAATTGTGGCAGGTGATCAACCCTTGAACGTATATTCCGCGATCGATTCCGGCTTCATCTCGATCGAGAAGCCCGGCAGGCTCGGCGGCATATAGGCGGCATCGCGAATGATGCAGGGGTCGATGAAATGCTCGTGCAGGTGATCGACATACTCGATCACGCGACCATCCTTGGTGCCGGATACGGCGATATAGTCGATCATCGACAGATGCTGCACATATTCGCAAAGGCCGACACCGCCGGCATGCGGCCAGACCGGCAACCCATATTTGGCGGCGATCAGCAAAACCGCCAGCACTTCGTTGAGGCCACCCATGCGGCAGGAATCGATCTGCACGATGTCGATCGCGCCCTCGGCGATGAACTGCTTGAACATGATGCGGTTCTGGCACATCTCGCCGGTGGCGACCTTCACCGGGCCGATGGCCTGGCGGATCTTGCGGTGTCCGGCAACATCGTCAGGGCTTGTGGGTTCTTCGATGAAGAAGGGCTTGGCGAAGGCGAGCTTTTTCACCCAGTCGATCGCCTGATTGACCTCCCAGACCTGATTGGCGTCGATCATGAGGTAACGATCGGGGCCGATCACCTCGCGGGCAATGGTCAGGCGGCGGATATCGTCCTCGAGATCGCGGCCGACCTTCATCTTCACATGGTTGAAGCCGGCGTCGATCGCCTCCTGGCACAGGCGGCGCAGCTTGGCGTCGTCATAGCCGAGCCAGCCGGCCGATGTCGTGTAGCAGGCATAGCCCTCGCGCTCGAGCGTGGCGATGCGGGCGACCTTGCCGGCCTCCGCCTTCTTCAGGATGGCGACGGCCTCATCGCGGGTCAGCACATCGGTCAGGTAACGATAGTCGACGATATCGGCGATCTGCTCGGCATCCATCTCAGCCACCAGCCGCCAAACCGGCTTGCCGGCTTCCTTCGCGAGCAGATCCCAGACGGCGTTGACGACAGCGCCGGTTGCCAGATGCATCGCGCCCTTCTCCGGGCCGATCCAGCGCAGCTGGCTGTCGCTGGTCAGATGACGCCAGTATTTGCCGGGGTTTTCCAGAACCGTCGCAAGCTCCGTGCCGACCACCAAATGCCGCATCGCCTCGATCGCCATGCAGCAGATGTCATTGCCACGGCCGATGGTGAAGGTCAGGCCGTGGCCGGCAAGGCCCGGCTTATCGGTGTCGAGGATGACATAGGCTGCCGAATAATCCGGATCCGGATTCATCGCATCCGAACCATCGAGGCTCTGCGACGTCGGGAAGCGCAAATCGAAAACGCGAAGATTGGTGATGCGCGTCATTGGAAAACTCCTTCTAAATCCATCGCGACCTCTCGACCCCTTCAGCCAAGGTCGAACTCCTCCCAGAGCGCCGCATTATGCTCGCCAATATGCGAGCTGCACATTCGATTTTCAGCAATCGCCTGCCGATGCGGATAGGCGGATGCGTCCTCAAAGCGCCTCTCCTCCTAAACCTGTCGTCGTTTCTGCAGAGAGCCTTACTTTTCTTATGTGAATAGTTTTTTCACATATGCATGATTTTTGCAATCGAAAAGACAGCATGAATTCGCGCTCCATGCTCCCGCCAGCGCCACAAAATGCGCTATTGTCTGATCCAAATGGATTTGCTGAAGGAGATGTAGGGAATGGCAACGGTTAAATTGCTCGATGATGCGGAGGCAGAGGCGATCCCGGCCGTGAAGGCGGTGTTCGACGATATTCGCGCGGTGAGAAAATCCGATTTCGTCAATAATTTCTGGCGCGGTCTGGCGAACGACCCGGCACTGCTGAAGCGCACCTGGGAAGGGCTGAAAGCGGTGATGATGACGGAGGGCACGCTCGATCCGCTGGTGCGCGAGATGATCTACATTGCCGTCTCCACCGCCAATGGCTGCAGCTATTGCATCCATTCCCACACCGCCGCCGCGAAGGCGAAAGGGATGACCGATGCCCAGCACGCCGAACTACTGGCGGTCATCGGCCTTGCCGGACAAACGAACCATCTGGTCACGGCGATGCAGATCCCTGTCGATCCGGAATTCGATGTCGGCGGCCGCTGAAAATGCAGAAGGCCCGCGGGCGTGCCGGCGGGCCTTCCTTAAACGGTCTTTCGCTTTTCAGCGGTCAGATTTTTCCGTCGTCTGAGCGTCTGCAGCGAGGGCGGCAACGTTGAGGCCGTTGTTCACGGCGAGCAGCCTTTTACGAACCAGAACGCCCATCACGCGGGCAGCCGTTGAAAAGGTCATCGTGTCAAGCGGACCTTCGCCCTCCCAGGGCTTGGTCAGCCGCTCGGTCACAGCCGAAACGATATTGTTGGGCACGATATCTGTGCACTCGCGCATGGCTTCGAACACGACGCTGATGGGATGGATGCGTCCTTCGAACGTCACGATCGGTTCGGTTACTTCGCTGTCCCATTCCTCGAAGGCATAGAGCGCTTCGCGAAAGAGCTGCTGCAGGGTGATGGGTGCATGACCCTCATGAAGGGGCGGCAAGGCATTCGACATGTCTGTCTCCTTTCAATTGGAAGTCCGGCGCATGTATGAAAATGGATGGTCTCTCCTCCGAGACCCAAGCGCTGCTTCGTCGGCTTGGCGCGCCGGAAGAACGGGGCGTGGCGCGGCAAACCATCTCGTGACCGGCGCAACGCGGGACACACGAAATGTTCCCACCGGTCATTTAACTTGATCAAGTCTATAGATTAATCTCGACTTGAAAAGCCTCTTTAAGAATTTTCTGCAATTCTCTTTATTTTTGAATGACTTCGCGTAGTATGAAATTGCTGCGCGCCGACGAAAGGCGCGCGAATCTCTCTCCCAAGAGCAAAGGGGACCCCATGTGCGGCGATCATGAACATCAGCATCGCGACGGGCACGATCACGACCCTCAGCCCATCGATTGGCGCGAACACGGCATCAAGATCATTCCCGGCAATGCGCTGGATCCGAATACCGCACAAACGCCCGGCATGAACCGCGCGACCGCGATCAATCATGCGCGCGCCGGCGCTGAAAAGATCTGGGCAGGAACCGTGACGATCCATGCCAATGCCAAGACCGGCGCTCACCATCACGGCGATCTCGAAAGCATCATCTACGTCGTCAAGGGCAAGGCCCGGATGCGCTGGGGTGACAACCTCGAATTCGTCGCCGAAGCCGGCCCCGGAGACTTCATCTTTGTGCCGCCTTACGTGCCGCATCAGGAAATCAATGCCAGCCGCGATGAAACGCTGGAATGTGTTCTCGTTCGCTCCGGGCAGGAACCGGTCGTCGTCAATCTGGATATCGAACCGGTGGAAAAACCGGAAGAAGTCCTCTGGAAGGACCCGATCCATCGTTAATCTGCATATTTTTCAGGCAAAATCTCATTTGCCGCATAAATAATCTACAATATTTATAGAAAATTAGTTTGCGCTTTGCGCCGCACTGAAAAGAGTTTTTCAGAAGTGCGGCGCACAACGCATGATCCTGCTTGGCGATGCGAACACGCGCCTGAGATGATTAAGCCGTCAACGAGATATTGATCTCGATCATCAGGAACAGGATTTCCCATGACTGAAAAGCTTTCTAGAGGTTTCGACGCGCTGCGCCTTTCCCGCCGCGCCGGCCTTGCTGCCATCCTCGCCTCCGCTGTCGCCGTTTTCGGCTGGACGGCGACTTCCACGCCATCTTTCGCGGCAGACAAGACGGTCAAGGTCGGCATCATCAGCGGTGAAGACGAAGATGTCTGGCGTGTCGTGACTGCTGAAGCCGCCAAGAAAGGATTGAAGGTCGAGACGGTCGTCTTCAACGACTACACCCAGCCGAACGAGGCCCTCGAGCGCGGCGAAATCGATGCCAACGCTTTCCAGCACAAGCCTTACCTCGACAACCAGATCAAGCAGCACGGCTACCACATCGTCAGCGTCGGCTATACCGGCGTCTGGCCGATCGGCCTCTACACCAAGAAATACAAGACCGTGGCAGAGCTTCCGAAGGGTGCGGTCATCGGCGTACCGAACGATCCGTCCAACGAGGGCCGTGCACTGCGCGTGCTGCAGAACGAAGGCGTGATCAAGCTCAAGGATGGCACCGGCATTCTCGCCACGACCGCCGACATCGTTGAAAACCCCAAGAACGTCGAGATCAAGGAACTGGACGCCGGCATCGTCGGCCGCTCGATCGACGACCTCGATGCCGCAGTCGTCAACACCGATTGGGCATTGAAAAGCGGCCTGACGCCGAAGCAACGCATTGCACAGGAGCCGATCGACGGCAATCCTTATCGCAACTTCATCGCCGTCAAGCAGGGCAGCGAGAACGAGGCCTGGGTGAAGACCCTGGTGGCCGCCTACCAGAATGACGCCGTCAAGGCAGAGTTCGACAAGGTTTACAAGGGAACGGGCATCAGCGCCTATTGATGTCAGGACCGCGCTGAGCGGCGAGGCGGCCGGGGTATCTTGCCCGGGCCGCCTTTGATGTTTAAAGCCACGCTCAACCCGCGCCGAACGCAAAAAGAAGATTGGGAAGCAGACATGAATTCCTTCATCCCAGCCACATCAATCGACGGACAGGCGCCGCTCGAACGAGCGGTGGGCGACGAAATCGTCCGCCTGGTCGATGTCCGCCGCCGGTTCGGCACGACGCCTGCGCTTGATGGAATTTCGCTGACCGCGCGCCGTGGCGAGATCGTCGGCATCATCGGCCGCAGCGGCGCCGGCAAATCGACGCTGATCCGTTGCCTGAACGGGCTGGAGCGCGCCGATAGCGGCGAGATCCATATCGAAGGCCGCGACATCGCACGCCTCTCGGAAAAGGAACTGCAGCCGCTGCGCCGCCGCATCGGCATGGTCTTCCAACATTTTAATCTGTTGTCCGCAAAGACCGTCGAAGAGAATATCGCTCTGCCGCTGAAGATCGAGGGGGTGGCCAAGGCCGAACGGCTGCAGCGGGCGCGCGAGCTGCTTGATCTTGTCGGCCTTGCCGATAAGGCAAAAGCCTATCCCGCCGCCCTCTCCGGCGGCCAGAAACAGCGCGTCGGTATTGCCCGCGCACTAGCTGCCCGCCCGGCGCTGCTGCTTTCGGACGAAGCAACATCGGCGCTCGATCCGGAAACGACGCGGTCGATCCTCGCACTGCTGAAGGATATCAATCGCAAGCTCGGCCTGACGATCCTGCTCATCACCCACGAGATGGAAGTGGTGCGCTCGATCGCAGACCGCGTCGCGGTCATCGATGCCGGACGGATCGTCGAGGAAGGCTCCGTGTGGACAGTCTTCGCCAACCCCGAAACGGAGATCACGGCAAGCCTGCTCGGCGGCATCCGCCCGCAGCTTCCCGAGCACATCGCCGCCCGCCTGTCGCCGACGTCAGGCGTCGAAGCGATCCTCAGCGTCGATCTTGCCGGTCCGGCCGCGCAAGGGGCACTGTTTGCAGAACTCTCGGCTGCCCTGCCGCGCTCTTTTCGCCTGGTTCACGGTGGCATCGACCACATCCAGAACCAACCCGTTGCCCGTTTCTTCGTCGCCGTCCCGACGCGCAATCCGGATCTGCCGGCGCAGGTCAGCGATTTTCTGAAAGCCCGCTCCGCCCGGGTGGAGGTTTTAGGCTATGACAACTGATGTGATCCTCGGCCTGCTTTGGCGCTCCTTCTGGGAGACGATTTGGATGACGGCTGCGTCCGGCCTCCTCTCCCTGGTCATCGGCCTGCCGCTCGGCCTCGCCCTCGTCGTCACCGGTCGCGGCGGCATTGCCGAGCAGCCTGCGATCAACAACGTCCTTGCCGCGCTCGTCAATGGCTTCCGCGCCGTGCCTTTCGTCATCCTGCTGATTGCCCTCATCCCGCTGACCCGGCTGATCGTCGGCACGGCGCTCGGCACGACGGCGGCGATCGTGCCGCTGACCATCGCCGCGATCCCTTATTATGCCCGTATCGCCGAGGTCTCGCTGCGTGAAGTCGATCGCGGCTTGATCGATGCGGTGCGCGCCATGGGCGGCAATCGCTGGACGATCATCCGCGAAGTGCTGGTGCCAGAAGCCATGCCCGGTATCGTCGCCGGCTTCACGGTGACGCTGGTGACTCTGATCGGGGCTTCCGCGATGGCGGGCACTATCGGCGGCGGCGGCCTCGGCGACCTTGCGATCCGCTACGGCTACCAGCGCTTCGAAACCGGCGTCATGATCGCCGTGGTCATCGTACTGATCGTTCTGGTCTGCGGCATGCAATGGCTGGGCGATCGCCTAGCCAACCGGCTCGACCGCCGCTAGAGCATTTCCGCTTTTCTTCGAATCGCGAAAACGCTCTATCTTCTTGTTTTTACGCAGTTCCGGACGCAAAACCGCTTCGCACTTTTGCTGGAACTGCTCTAGCTCGGCTCCCTGATCCCGCGCAATCGATGCTATTCATGCTCCGCCGACGTGGCGGGGCTCTGGCGCTGATCGAGATTAAGCATCGGCACCGAAGCGTTCGGCAGCATGGTAGTTGGCAATTGACCATTCCACTTTTCCGCCTGGGTGAGGAAAATCAGGTTCGGATTGTCGCGCAATGCATCGCCCCGGGCTTTGATTGCCTTCGCTTCGGCGTCTCCGCGGAGCTGGATCGCTTCGGCCTCGGCTTCTGCCTGCAGCTTCACGGCATCGGCCTGCGCCTGCGCATCGGCGCGACGGGCGTCCGCTGCGGCCTGGGCCTGCGTAACCGTGATCTGCGCTTGCACCTTCTCGCGCTCCGCATTCTGCCGCAGCTTCTGCACCTCGACTTCCGCCAGCATGCGCTGCTCGATGCTGTTTTCATATGCATCCGAAAAATCGATATTCTCGACCTGCACGCTGTCGATCTGCACCGGACCCTGAATGCCCGCCTCGATCGCCGCCTGGACGTCGGTGTTGAATTGCGCCCGGTTCTGGATGACGGAGGCGGCGGTGAATTTGCCGAATACGGTCTTGACATCCTGGGGAGCTCGCCGTGCGATCAGGCGCGATTCCAGATTGCCGAGCGAACCGAACTCCGAATAGACATGTTCCACGGCATCTGCCGGCACATGCCAGGAGATGGTGACGCGCATGTCTGCTGGCTGCTGATCCTGCGAATAGGCCTGCATCTGTTGATGCTCGTTGGCCTGACAGTTCGAGCCGTTCTGGCAGGTCCAATAGGTGACCTGCTGAGTCACGGGGATTTTGACGACGGTCTCGATCCAGGGCAACTTGAAATGCAAGCCCGGTTCCGCCGTGCCGACCATTGCGCCCGTGCGCAGGATGACGCCGCGCTCGCCCTGATCAATCGTGTACCACGAACTGAAGACGAGCATCAGCACGGCTATCACGGCGATGATGCCGATGAATGCCGTAACGCGACCCTTGTTCGCCACGGATGCTATGTCAATTTCCCGGTTTGCCATCGATATCCCCATCTGCACGCTATGAGGGAGAGATAGATGAGTCGACTCGGAAATGCACCTGCGGTTTCGTGCCTCGTGCGACCACCGTCAGTTGCGCGTCACCGGCTTCGAACGCATGCGCGACACCGTCTCCCGCTCAGCACGCTTGCAGCGCATCGGCGGCAGGCCGCGATCCATCAGATCCATATCCTCCAGCACCATGTCGCCCATTTTCTTGAAGGCGCCGTCGAGCGCGCCGGCACGATGGGCCGAGCGCAGAAAGCCCTTGAGCTTGCGCACGGGGTGATCAAGGCCGAGCGGCTCCTCAGGATAGACGTCGCTCGCCGCCACGATATGGCCGGAGGCTACCGCCGCCATGAGCGCATCGAAATCGACGACATCGGCCCGGCTAAGCAGAATGAAGGCTGCACCCTTGCGCATCCTCGCAAAAGCCTCAGCGCCGAGAAAGCCCTTGTTCTCGCTTGTGACGGAGGCAACAACGAAGACGAAATCGCTGGCGGACAGCACCTCGTCCAGCCCGGTGGGCTGCACGCCATGCTCTCTCAGGATCGATGGCGGCATCCATGGATCGAACACCCTGATATTGGCACGGAAGCCGGACAGAACCCGGTTCAGCGCCTTGCCGAGATCGCCGAAGCCGACAATACCGATATCGCTGCCCGAAAGCAGCCGGGCGCTGGCATTGCCATCGCCGCCCCAAAGCTCCCTGCCCTCCCGGAAATCAAGATCGGCATCGGCGATGCCGCGCGCCAGGCTTAGCGCAAACCCAAGACCGATTTCGGCAACCGGTTCGGCGAAGACGAGACCTGTGGTGACGACGTGGATGCCGCGTTCAAAGAGCACCTCATAGGGCATATTGTTGATGAGGTTGCTCTCGACATTCAGAATGCAGCGCAGCTGCGGCATGCGGTCGAGCGTCTCCTTCGACAAGGGCGGCTGGCCAATGATATAGCGCGCCTCGCCGAGCACATCATCCCCTAATCCCGCGACATCGTCAGGATCCGCTTCTACGATGCGATATTTCGAATGAAGGAGCGTCAGGGCATCCTTGGTGAAGATGAGCTCGAGCGAGCGCGGCTCCGGCGCGCTGATGGCCAAGGGTCTGCTGTCGGTCGTCATTCTGCTCCTCCTGTATCCCGAGGCGATCCAATATCATTCGATGGATGAGATCAATCAGGCCTCGTCCTCCTCCCCTGGCATACCGACAGAGAAGGCGCAAATGCGCGAGAGATAGGTGAGCGGTAGCCCCGTCTCCACGTGCCAGGCATTGAACTGATCCTGGATCAGCCGCAAATCCTTCTTGGTGGGCTTGCTTTCCGAAATGGGCACGCCCGCAAGCCGCAGACAGACGAGAACGTCATGGCTCATGACGAAGCTGTCGCGACCGATTGCGCGCAGCAGATATTGTCCGGTCATACCGCCGAGCCGGTTGCCCTGCTTGTCCAGAAGAGCCAGCAGGCCGATCTGATCCTCCAGCGGCCAATCGGCAAAGAAGCGGCCGGCGCTGCCATGCTCGTCGGCAAGCCGGCGGACGAACTGCGCATTGGCCCTGACCGACATGATTTTGGCGCCATTGCGGATGACCCGGACATCGGAGGTCAGATCATGCCAGTAGTCGTCCGGTGCGAGATTGAGGAAGGCGGGATCAAAGCCGGAGAAAGCGGCTTCGAAGCCCGTCCATTTCGAATCGATGACGTTGCGCACGAAACCCGCATAGAAGATGTAGCGCGTCATTTCCGACAATATCCGATCGTCGGGCTGCGTCCGCAGCACGTCATGGTTCGGCATTCTGGGCATCAGCGCCCTCAGTCCATCGGCGCCGCCCTTGCGCTTCTCGGCGCGCTCCCTGATCTCCGCAAAGCTTCCCATCATCCTCTCCCGGTCATGCCGCGCGACAAGTCTTTTATGACCGCATTGCCCCGTGCATGTAATCTCCGTACGATGATTTTCTGTGAAAAACACCCTATCGAAAGTTGCGGTTCGAAAGTTGATCACGTCGGCACTCGAATTGATTTCCCGACGATTGAAACAATTCCGGACTGCTCCAGATATGGTCTTGAAATTAACTTGAGATTTCACGCACCGTAGCGTTAATTGCGGCCGCGTCGGATCGGAGCCCCGTGCCATGAATAATAAAGACTGGAATAATCCCATCATGGTCATCTGCAAGCGTACCGGAAAAGTCTATACGGTCGCGAACACGAAAGAAGCACTGGATATGCTGCTGAACGCATGGCCCGTCGCGGAGGGCAAGGCGTTCATGATGGCATTGCAAGTCTGTGCCGACGTCGAAAGAGGTCAGGGACAACCAGTGGAGGCCCGCAACAGCTTTGTCGCCGCGGCATCCGAGGCTGGCGTCCCTCTGGAAATGCCGGTCGTTCAATAAAAGCATAGTGCCGTTCTCATTCTTCGTGCGCGGACACGCTGCATATCTCGTCGTGGAATAGTTCACCAAGTCAGCCGGCGGGACTGGATGTGAGCAATCGAGGGACTGTCCCGGATGCTCGTTTTTTCCCACGATCGCCGCATGCTGGGGCCGCTTTCCCGCTTACAATCTGAAGATCAATTTTCCGGATATTGCGAAACTTTTTGCTCTTGCAGGAGTTTGGGGAGGCAATGTCGGAGCATCATCGAAATGACCAGTATTTTTAGTGCCGGCGATGGCCGCTGGCACGAGCCAGTCTATTTGCGCATCGGCTATGGAATGCCGGAGGCCGTCCGAAGCCCCAGGGAAGCCCATAATCACCTTCTTTTCCGTTGGCCTACCATCAGAGGCGAAAAATATGATTCCGCCCGAAGCCTCTGCCTCCAAGCCGATATCGATCCCCTGTTGAGCGACAAAGCCAGGAAGATGTTCATCGCAGCCTGCGTGGAAGCGAACGTATTGGATTAGAGCTCTCGCGAGGCTCAAACCATTCTCAAACCGCTGTCAGATCCTCGCGGTTTTCGCGGGGCTTTGATGGCAACCCAAAGGCGAAGGCATTGGAGAGCGGGGCGGCTGCATATCCGGGAAGCGGTCCCGGCCTTGTCTTGCTTTACGAGAATGGCGCCGTCATTCAGATGCGACACGGAAGCGATCTCGGCCGCAGTACAGGAGCGCAATGTGGCCGTCTGTCGGCAAGAAACGACCTCAGCTACGATGGCATCGGGCAAGACTTACGGTCCGGAACGCTTCTTGCAGTCTTACCGAAGCATGAATGTTTCGGAGGTAATACGTTTTGAAACGAAACACTTTACGCCCATTTCCGGCTATCACGCTTGTCATGGGAGAGAACGGCGGAACCCGCCGTGTCAATTCAGTGCATCAGGCGGCGGAGTTGCTGCTGGAGTATTGGCCGGTGGAAAATGGCGAGGAATATGTCGCGGCAGTGCGGATCTGCCTCGAAGCGATGCTTGGTGCCGTCTCCGCCGAAGCCGTAAGGGAGGCCTTGATCAAGGCTGCACGGGAGGCTGGCATATCCGTCATGCAGTGAAATCATCCCGCCCTTCCCGCGGCATGCGGGATCTCTCTGACATTATTCACTTTTTGTGAACGAGTGCCGGCGATCTTGCCAACAGAGGCAGGCGATTCGCCCTGCCAATGACGGAGAGAATATGTCGCTTCTACCATTCCCGGCCGACAGGCGTACCAGTGATGTCAGGCGGTGTGCCGCAGCCCTTCAGCAGCTCAATGGCGAAGCGGCAAACCGCTTCTGGCGTTCGGAAATGGCAATCTTTGCCAACGCCTTGCGCGAACAGGGAATGGAAGACGGCGAAATCTCGCGGCAAGCAGGCCTCTTCATGCATGCGGTGCAGATGGAACTGCAGCTTACCTTTGCCGAAGAAGAGCTGAACGCCTCGGCCTGACCACGTTAGAGCCCTCGAGTTCTCCTTGAATCGCAAGAACGCTCCATCTCTTTTTTGCAGTTCCGGACGGAAAGCCGCTACGCAGTTTTCCTGAAATTGCTCTATTTCGGCAGCTTGCAAAATGCGATGGATTTGTCGCCGCTTGTCGGTGACTTGATTTGCACAGTCCATTCTCCTCCAGGGAAATGGAACCCCTTTGACGAAGCCACGCCGGTAATCTGCGCGCAGGCCTTTCTGGCATCGGCGCTCGGCAGATCTATTGTCGCCATGACGGCGTACCTGCGGCTGGACACCTGGCACGGCGCTGTAAACAAGCCGGTATTGTCGATCATCTTGCAGACCCGGAACGCATTGTTCACGGCGTCGTCTGCCGCCACCGCGGAACTGGCGCCCACCAGCATGGTGGCCGCCGCCAAAAACAGTCTCATTGAAAATCCCGATCCCCTACGGCAGCACGGTGCCAGAGCAGGTTTCGTCTTGCAAGATATGTCGCGTGGATTTCCATGGGCCATTTGAAAATACAACGCAAATGACGGCGGGTTGTTCGCTGGCGACGTCGTCCATCCGGCTCTGCCGAGATATTTTCAACGGAAAGCGTGCCGGAGGATGGCCTCTCGGGAGTGGGGAAGTGCCAGTGCATTCCGGCTGCGTCAAGCTCCGACCGGCCGGCATTCATCCGATGCTTAGGTTGCCTCTCCGCCAATAAGTAGAAACCGTTCAATTTGCGGATTCTCATTAATATCTTCGATATTAGAACATGCCATTTTAGCAAAAACAAAAGTCAAGGAGCCAATCCCATGACGGCATTCTCACCCGAAGGCCGGGTAGCGACCCGAAAACGTACGTTTCTCGGCGCCAAGATCATATTTAACGACGGCCACTCGGTCTTCGATTGCCTCGTCCGAAACCTGTCCGATACCGGCGCCATGATCCAAATCGAAAATCCTCTCGCCGCACCCAACGCCTTCAATCTGCAACTTTCGGACGAAAGATTGTTGGCTTGCGCAGTGCGCTGGCGCAAAATCAACAGCATAGGTGTCGAGTTTGTGTGAGGGCACTCTCGCCCACAACACCTATGGGCGTCCGGATGAATATCCGAAATGGCTCCCAGTCAAAGCTGGGCGGTATACCAGCCGCAGTTACCGCGCGTCGATAAGGTTCGCCCGGAACAAATAAGCCGCACCATGCATTGGCATATGGCACCTCTGCCGAATTGGCCTGTGAAGGAGATGGCTATGAACCAGGAAACCATTGATCGGCTCGACACAATCGGCCAACAGCTGCATGATCGCGCTCTTGCTCTGTCCCAATCGCAATCCCAAGAAGGCCAGGACCATGCCCTCATGATGTCGGCACTGGCGACCCTGGCAACAGCGGTGCGAACCTTGGATGACGACGTAACCCGGCTCGACGGCCCCAAAGGGATTGGAGCAGCTGGCTCCTGAATCAGGTCCTCTCAAGTGCCGAAGTGGTTCAGCTTGCACGTCCATAGGAACAAGCACGCTTACGCAGGTCGCTAAGAGCTTGCGATTACGAGAACTTTCAACACTTTGGAAGTTTTGGTAGCGGAGGAGGGATTTGAACCCCCGACACAAGGATTATGATTCCTCTGCTCTGACCTACTGAGCTACTCCGCCACGCCGCATTTGATGTTGAACATCAAATGCAAAGGTCAAACGAACTGTCGCTCGAAAGCGCTAGCTCGTCGGTTGAGCGGCTTATAAGGTGCGGTTCGGCTTGGTGTCAAGCGGATGATTTGGAAAAATCAGTGCTTTCTCTTGACGCCGACGCCGCCTGCCCTCAGGCAGCCACCGGGCCTGCCAGCAGCGCCTTCAAAGACGCCTCCGCCATCGGCTCACGTTCCGAACGTTCGATGAAGCCGCCGCCGTAGACGCGGGCGTCATCACCGGGTGCCGAATAGAGCGCGCAGGCCTGCCCGGGAGCCACACCGGCCTCGCCGACGGTGAGGTCGACATAGATGCCGCTGGCATCGGCATGCAGCACAGCCGGGGACGGTGCGCGGGTGGACCGCACCTTGGCGAAACAGGCAAAGCCTTCACCGGAAGCGGCCTGCAGGAGCGACTCGTCGCCCAGCCAGTTCACGTCGCGCAGATAGACGCGGTGCGTTTCCAGCGCTTCCTTCGGGCCGACGATGACACGGCGCGAGCGGGCGTCGAGATAGACGACGTAAAGCGGCTCGCCTGTGGCAACACCGATACCCCGGCGCTGGCCGATCGTGTAATGCAGGATACCCTCGTGCTGGCCGAGCACGCGGCCGTCGAGGTGCACGATCTCGCCGGCAAGCGCCGCATTCGGCTTCAGCTTGGCAATCACGTCGGAATATTTGCCCTGCGGCACGAAACAAATGTCCTGGCTGTCGGCCTTCTTGGCGACGACGAGGCCCATCTCTTCGGCAAGCGCGCGCGTCTCGGCCTTGGGCATGCCGCCGAGTGGAAAACGCAGATAGTCGATCTGCTCCTGCGTCGTGGCAAAGAGGAAATAGCTCTGGTCGCGATCGGCATCGGCCGGGCGATAGAGGGCGCGGCGATTTGGGTGCTCCACAGATGGATTCGGGCGCGAGCGGATATAATGGCCGGTCGCCAGCGCATCGGCGCCGAGTTCTTTGGCAGTCAGCAGAAGATCGGCGAACTTGACTGTCTGGTTGCAGGCAACACAGGGGATCGGCGTTTCGCCGGCGACATAGCTCTCGGCGAAGGGATTGATCACCGTCTCGCGGAAGCGCTTTTCATAGTCGAGCACATAATGCGGGATGCCGAGCGTTTCGCAGACACGGCGTGCATCGTCGATATCCTGGCCGGCGCAGCAGGAGCCGGCGCGATGCACGGCCGCGCCATGGTCATAGAGCTGCAGCGTGATCCCGAGCACATCATAGCCCTGCCGCTTCAAAATGCCGGCGACGACGGAGCTGTCGACACCGCCCGACATGGCGACGACGACACGGGTATCTTCCGGCCTCTTGTCAAAATCCAGTGTATTCACGGTCGTTGCCGCCAGTCTTGAACGATCTTCGATGCTGCCGAGCGGGAGACGTTTCTTCGAAACGTCGTCACGCTCTCACGATTTCATTTCGCATGATCTGATCCAAAAACCGCTGCACACTTTTCGGGATCATGCTTGTTGCCGCCGGATGCCATGCAAAAGCGGCGAATTTTCATTACACAGGGCGTTTAGCCGCTCTTTGCAGCCGGCCTCAATTGTGGACGGATATAGAAAGGATTGCCAACCCATGCAAGGGGTGGGCGAAATCGCGAATCATCCCTTTGCCTTCAAATGCAGGATCAGATTGCGGCTGCGCCGCAGGACTGTCACCGCCGATCCGACGGCAACGACCCAAAGCGCGATGGTCAAGACCCAGCTGCCGCCGCTCCATAACGCCTCTATAATCGAAAGCAAAGCCCCTGCCGTCGCGACCGCCATGCGATGCTGCTTGGCCATCGGACCGCCGAAATCGCTGGGATTGCCCGTGGCACGGCCAAGCTCGCGGACATAGGCCGTCAACACAGCAAAGGCGGCGGCGGCCCAACCAAGGCCCGGCATCGCAATGCCATAGCCGATACCGGCAAAGATGAGGATATCAGCAATGCGATCCGGAAATTCGTTCCAGAACGGTCCATCGGCCTCGCCTTTCCCGCCCTCGACCGCCACCATACCGTCAAGCAGATTGCAGAGCAGACGTAGCTGACAGAACAAGGCGCCAAAGATCAGCAAGACCATTCGCATCCCGGCACTACCGGTGGCCCCGGAGAGCCAGAATGATGCCCCCGCCAGTGCTGCCATGACCATGCTTGCCTGCGAGATCTGGTTCGGCGTCACTGAAAGCGCGGTCATGCGCCGCGCCAGTGCCTGTGCCCACCGCGTGTTGCGGCTCGCCAGCGGCCGCCTGTCGCCTGTTCCCTCGCCGGTCATATGCCCTTATCCCTCATGATTTCGCGGCCTTCCGCCCGATATCGAATAATTGTAGATCGCCGCATAACTGGAAGAGACCAGCAGCGGCACCGCAATGGTTTTCAGGATCTCCGGCGTGCCGCTCAGCGCGTGGATGACGATCAGGATGGTCGCCGAGCCCAGGCAGGCCATCAGCGGCGGCGCCCAAAGGCGCGTAGAGCCGCCGAACCGCCGCGACAAAACTTCGACCACGGATTTCAGGAACAGTGTCAGACAACCCGAAAGCACGCCCTGCACAAAGCCCGCGATCAGTGGCCTCGGCATCGGGTGCATGCGGTTGGCGAAGAAAGCCCAGCCGCCCATGGCGAGGAAGGCGAAAAGCACATGCACGATGCTGCTGCCGGCAAGCGCTTTCAGCTTTCCGTTCATGACAGCGACCACCAGTAGCGCACGAGATGGAAGAAGATCGGCGCGGAGAAGACGACCGAATCCAGCCGGTCGATCAGCCCGCCATGCCCCTCGATGAGATGGCCCCAATCCTTGACGCCGCGATCCCGCTTGATCGCCGACATGACAAGCCCGCCGAAGAAACCCATGATGGTGATGACGAAGGCGAGCAGACCGGCCTGCGGCGGTGTGAACGGCGTCACCCACCAGAGCGCCGCCCCGATCAGCGAAGCGCTGATGACGCCGCCGACGAAACCCTCCACCGTCTTCGATGGCGACAGACGCGGCGCGATCTTCGTTTTCCCGAACAACTTGCCCCAGACATATTGCAGGACGTCGCTGAGCTGCACGACGATCACCAGAAAAGCGATCAGCAGCACATTGCGGCCTTCATAACCCGGAATGTGCAGCGTCAGCAGCGCCGGCACATGCGAGGCGCAGAAGACGCAGATCATCAGCGCCCATTGCACCTCGGCGATCCGCACCAGAAACCGCTCCGTGTCGCCGCGCAGCACCGCGATGATCGGCATGAAGAGGAAGGCGTAAACGGGGATGAAGATCGAATAGATGCCATATTGCTCGGCCCAGAGCAGGTAATATTGCACCGGCAAGGCCACGAAGAAGGCGGCGGCAAGTGCCCAGTGATCCGCCCGCTTCGTGTTGATCAGAGTCATGAATTCGCGCAGCGCCGCAAAGGAGCAGAAGGCGAAGAGCAGGATGACGCCGGCGCGCCCGGCAATGAAGGCGATGCCGATCAGCACCACCATCACCCACCAAGCCTTGATGCGCGCATTCAGATTTTCGATCGCAGCATTCGATCCGTCAGGCGACAGCCGCCGCTCCAGCACGTAGCCGATGACGGAGGCGACGATCAGGACGCCGAAAATGCCAAGAACGAGGTGGATCAGATCGGCGCTTGCCGCTTCCATGCTCAGTCTCCCGCCCGCTTGGGCGCCAGCGCCAGCAGCGCCGCTTCGGCCCGCGCCAGAAACTCCGCCTTCTCTTCGGTCTCGCCGATATGCAGCGCCTCGCCGAAGGTGACCGTGCAGATCAGCGGAATGGGTACGAACTCGCCCTTGGGCATGACGCGGTTGAGGTTGTCGATCCAGACGGGCACGAGATCGATATCAGGGCGAGCCTGCGCAAGATGGAAAAGCCCGCTCTTGAAGGGCTGCAACGGCTGCTCGGTGAGATTACGGGTACCCTCTGGAAACAGGATCAGCGAGGAGCCGGCATCGAGCGCCTGCGTCATCTGCGTGACCGGATCTTCCTTACGTGCTTCACGATCCCGTTCGATCAGCACGGCGTTGAAGACGTCCCGGCCGATGAAGCTGTTCAGCGGCGATTTCAGCCAATAATCGGCGCCCGCCACCGGGCGTACGCGGCGGCGCAATCGTGGCGGCAGGACAGTCCAGATCAGGATGAAATCGCCATGGCTGGAGTGATTGGCGAAATAGACGCAGCGGCGGGTTTGCATGCCGCTTTCGGGCCAGATCGCCCGAACGGCGGTAATGGCTCGCGCAAAGAGCACGATCGCCACGGAAACGGGTTTCGCCAGCCATTCGATCGGCGTGCCCATTCCTTCCCCGAGGATGTTCTTCCGCAAAGCCTCCATGACATAGAGATAGGCGCGTTTCATCGCCCCCGATAGCCTGTGGAGCGGGCTTATCCACAACCCTCACAACCATGAAGAAAACCCGGCGCAACTTATGTCGCGCCGGGCTTTCGCATGGGCTCTTGGGAGGAGCGAATTCTATAGCTGCCGCCCTTCTTCAGGGCGGGCAGGCTCAATCGACGTTGAACACCAGCGGCTTTGCCTGACGGATCGCCTGATGCGCCGTCAGCTTGCCGAGCACCTCATCACTGATCGGACCGTCGACATAGAGAAGCGCGATGGCATCACCACCCTGCTTGTCACGGCCGAGCTGGAAGTTGGCGATATTGACGCCGGCAGAGCCGAGCGTCGTGCCGATGAAGCCGATCATGCCGGGAACGTCGGTATTGGCGATATAGACCATGTGGTTGCCGACATCCGCATCGAGGTTGATGCCCTTGATCTGGATGAATCGCGGCTTGCCGTCCGAGAAGACGGTACCGGCGACGGAGCGGCTCATGCTGTCTGTCGTGACCGTCAGCTTGATGTAACCGTCATAGACGCCGGTCTTGTCGCGCTTCACTTCGGCCAGCACGATACCCTTTTCCTTGATCATGATCGGCGCCGAAACCATGTTGACGTCGGCAACCTGATTGCGGATCAGGCCGGCAAGCAACGCGCTCGTCAGCGCCTTGGTGTTCATGTTGGCGGTGACGCCGTCATAGAGGATCTCGATTTCTTTGATCGGATCGTCCGTGACCTGACCGACGAAGGCGCCGAGAACATCGGCAAGCTTGATGAACGGCTTCAGGATCGGCGCTTCTTCAGCCGTGATCGAAGGCATGTTGATGGCGTTCGAGACAGCGCCCTTGACGAGGTAATCAGCCATCTGCTCGGCGACCTGAAGAGCAACGTTTTCCTGCGCTTCCGTCGTGGAGGCACCGAGATGCGGCGTGCAGACGACATTCGGCAGGCCGAAGAGCGGGCTTTCCTTGGCCGGCTCGACTTCGAAGACGTCGAAGGCAGCGCCGGCGACATGGCCTGATTTGATGGCGGCGGCAAGGGCCGCTTCATCGACGAGGCCGCCGCGGGCGCAGTTGATGATACGCACGCCCTGCTTCATCTTGGCGATCGCAGAGGCGTCGATGATGTTGCGGGTCTTGTCGGTCAGCGGCACATGCAGCGTGATGAAGTCGGCGCCGGCGAAGAGCTCGTCGAGCTCGACCTTGGTGACGCCCATTTCCTCGGCGCGCTCCTTGGACAGGAATGGGTCATAGGCAAGAACATGCATCTTCAAGCCGAGGGCGCGGGCAATGACGATGGAGCCGATATTGCCGGCGCCGATGATGCCGAGCGTCTTGCCGGTGATTTCGACACCCATGAACTTCGACTTTTCCCACTTGCCGGCCTGCGTCGAGGCATCGGCCGCCGGAAGCTGACGGGCAACGGCAAACATCAGCGCGATGGCGTGTTCGGCCGTCGTGATCGAATTGCCGAACGGCGTGTTCATGACGATGATACCGCGGCGCGAAGCGGCGGGGATATCGACATTGTCGACCCCGATACCGGCGCGGCCGACGACCTTGAGGTTCTTGGCCGCTTCGATGATCTTTTCCGTCACCTTGGTGGCGGAACGGATGGCAAGACCATCGTAATTGCCGATGATTTCGAACAGCTTGTCCTTGTCCTTGCCAAGTTGCGGCTGGAAATCGACTTCGACGCCGCGATCGCGGAAGATCTGGACAGCGGTTTCCGACAGTTCGTCGGATACGAGAACGCGAGGTGCCATGGAGGCCTCCTGAAAAGGGTCAGCTAAGACGCGCAATCCGGGAAAGGTACAAAAACGGCTTTCCGTATGGAATTGCATGAAAACAACGAGAATTTCGAGATGCTGGGCTCCGCCTTACCGGCGGAGCCATAAACGCTTCAAACCTCAGGCAGCAGCCTGGGAGAGCGTCGCCTTCTGCGTTTCGAAAGCCCAGGCGAGCCAGGGCATCAGCTTCTGCATGTCGGAAGCTTCGATCGTCGCACCAGCCCAGATGCGCAAGCCCGACGGCGCGTCGCGGTAATGGCCGACGTCATAGGCGACGCCTTCCTTTTCGAGGAGCGCAACCAGGCCCTTGGCGAAATTCGCCTGACCATCAGCATCGAGAGCGACGACGTCCTTGTCGACGATCTTCAGGCAGACGGAGGTGTTGGATGCCGTCTCCGCCTTGACGGCGAGATTGGCGATCCAGTCGTTGGCGGCAATGAAATCGTGGATGACCTTGGCATTGGCATCGGCACGGCCGATCAGCGCCTTCAGGCCGCCGAGATCCTTCGCCCAGAGGAGAGCATCGATATAATCTTCGACACAGAGCATCGAAGGCGTGTTGATCGTCTCGCCGGTGAAGATGCCTTCGATCAGCTTGCCGCCGCTGGTCATGCGGAAGATCTTCGGCAGCGGCCAGGCAGGCTGATAGGTCGTCAAGCGTTCGACGGCGCGCGGCGACAGAATGATGACGCCATGGGCGCCCTCGCCGCCCAGAACCTTCTGCCAGGAGAAGGTGACGACGTCGAGCTTGGCAAAATCGAGGTTCTGAGCGAAGGCGGCCGAAGTGGCGTCGCAGATCGTCAAGCCCTTGCGGCCGGCCGGGATGAAATCGGCGTTCGGAACCCGGACGCCCGACGTGGTGCCGTTCCAGGTGAAGACCACGTCGCGGTCGAAATCGACAGCGGAAAGATCGGGCAGCTCGCCGTAGCCGGCTTCGAGCTTGCGGACGTCCTTGAGCTTCAGCTGCTTGACGACGTCGGTAACCCAGCCCGCGCCGAAGCTTTCCCAGGCGAGCATGTCGACGCCGCGTTCGCCGAGGAGCGACCAGAGCGCCATTTCGACGGCACCGGTGTCGGAAGCCGGAACGATGCCAATGCGATAATCCGCCGGCACTTCCAGAATTTCGCGGGTAAGATCAATGGCCTGCTTCAGCTTTGCCTTGCCGACTTTCGCGCGGTGCGAACGGCCAAGAGTCGCATCGGAAAGAGCGTTAAGCGTCCAACCGGGGCGCTTCGAGCATGGACCAGAAGAGAAATGGGTATTATTCGGACGGATGTCCGGCTTGGCGAGCTTAGTCATGATGCTATCCTCTCAGATAGAAAGCTCCTCGTTGGGGAGGAGTGTCCCGCCGCCGGATATATTGGAAGCAGCCCGTTAGCGCAACAATAAAAATTGCTCATGGCGCTCCCTCACGATTTCGTGCGAGATTTTGATGCCAGGCAAGTCACGCGCAATGGAAATAAGCTAAATTTGGTGCCACAAGAGCTAGTTTCTATGCTGATGCACAATCATATATGGCTAGGCGCTCGCCGTTTTGCGCCGATGGAAATTATCAAGTGTGCTCGATGTCCCTAACTGCGCTCGCCGAAACTTCTTTTACGCCGTCACAAACCATGCCGGTCTATCTTATCAATATCGACCGGGCAGCCGAACGACTGGCGGAGATTCAGCGGCAGAGCGATGAGTTCGGTTTTCGATTCGAGCGTATTCATGGCGTCGACGGTGCCCTCATCCCGCGCGATGAATGGATCGATGTAGATCACGATCGCTTCCAGCGCCGGCATGGCCGCACCATCCTGCCCGGTGAGTATGGCTGCTACCGGAGTCACCTGTTGGCGCTGCAACAGTTTTTGGCGAGCGGCGACCAAATGGCCGTGGTCATCGAAGATGATGTTGCGCTGGATATCGATTTCCTCGCACGCACAGTGGCCGCGAAGAATGCTGCGCCGAATGCCGACCTGATCAAGCTCGTCAATCACCGCTGGAACGGCTTTCGTGCCATGGGCCGGAGCAGCAAGGGAGATATCGTCGGACGCTGCCTCTTTGGTCCACAAGGCTCGACGGCCTGCTATCTTGTCACGCGCAAAGGCGCCGAAAAGATCGTGAAATCGCTGGCCGTCATGTCGCTGCCCTGGGATGTGGCCGTGGAGCGTGGCTGGGACATGAATATCTCCATCGTCAGTACGCGCGCGAATATTGCCGGTTTTAGCCGGCTGCAGCGAACGACGATGATCGGCTGGCGTCGCGACTACCGCGCGGCCAAGGCACCGGCCTGGCAGCGCATACCCGCACACATCTTCCGAACCGTGGATTTCTTTCGGCGTATCGCCTACGTACTGACGACGCCGTAAGCCTCGGGTTTTACCAAGTAGTGATCCGCAAGCCCACGCGAATCTCATGGCGCGACAACGCGCCGTCGCGGCCTGCCGTGCCGCCGGCGCCTGCAGCCGAATCTGCGGCGGAATAACCGAACATGTCACCACCCGCGATATGGGAGAAGCGGTAGCCAAGATCGACCTTGATATTTGGCGCAACCTCATAAGCCACACCCGCCATCAAGGCGTAGGTCAGGCGCCAGTCACTGTCACCAGGATAGCGTGCGCTGACTGAGGCAGCGCCGCCGCAGCCCGACGTGCCATCGACACAGGAGCCGATGGCGTTGACGCTGCTCCAGGAAGCCCGCGTGGCGCCGAGGCCGGCACCGACATAGGGCGTGAAGCCGGCGAGCGTCCCGAGATCGACATAGCCATTAACCATCAGGCTGCCGGCCCTGAAGGAAGAACGAGCTCTCGTGGAGCATCCCGTGCCGCCAGCCGCGCCGGAACAAGGCGAATCGCTCGAAATGCGGCCATTGAAATCACCGCTGAAGAAATCGCCCGTCACATCCGCGCGGAACAGATCGTTGAACTGATAGCCGACACCGAGACCGCCGGAAAAATCCCCGCCGAATCGCGTCGAATCAAAGCTGCTCGAACTGTAATCGCCACCCGCAGGATCATAGGCGCGAAATTTCGTGTCGGCGCGGCTGGCATTGACGGCATAACCGACATCGCCGCGCACATACCATCCCTTGGCATCCTTGACGCTCACCTCAGACATCTTGATTTCCGGCGGTGTCGCATCGGCCGCAAACGCAATACCCGTCGATGCGCCTGCCATCGCTGCGGCCAGCGCCAAAGCGTCAAAACGGATCATTACCCCTCGCCTTCCATCCTCGGGCTCGCGCCCGAATGTCGAACCGGCTAGCTCCCCTTGATATCTCATATGTCTGGGTCTGAGCGGGAAAGCTGCCATTCTCATTTCATTAACCATAAGGAATTCATGGTTAATGAAGCTTTAAGGCGACGAAGAATTGCTTAACGGAATAGAGGAAAAACAAAAGCCGCCCGGCGAGAAACCGGACGGCTTTTCAATAACTTGAATGGATATGGCTTACTTGTAGACCGGCGCCTGGACCGGGATATCGGCCGGCGGCATGTAGCTTGCCGTCTGGCAGCCTCCGAACGTATAGCGGGCACCGATGCGGGCTTCGTGCAGGTTCAGGCCCTTGTCGTAACCGGGACCGCCATTCTCGTTGTAACCGAACATGTCGCCGCCCTGAACGTGGCGATAACGATAACCGACATCCGCCTTGAGGTTGCAGGTCAGATCGATGGAGGTACCGGCCATCAGCGCATAGGTAAAGCGCCAGCTGCCGCGGCCGTTATGCGAGACCGTTCCGTCGCAGGAATCCGGGTTGGCGTCGGAGCAGGACGTGTTCTTCAGATTGCTCCACTTGACGTAAGTGCCGCCGAGACCGCCACCGACATAGGGAGTGAAGATGCCGTAGGTGCCGAGATCGACATAAGCGTTGGCAAGCAAGCTATAGGCCGTCAGGGAGGCAAGATCGCGCGAGGTTGCTGCAGTCGGAGTAAAGCCTGGGCCGCAGGCACCGCAATCGCCCTTCGTGGAGCCCTTAAAGTCGGACTTGAAGAGATAGTCGAGCGTCAAGTCCGTGCGAAGGTAGTTGTTGATCTGGTAACCGACACCGCCACCGAGCGTGACATTGCCGTCCAGCTTGGCGCGATCGAAATCGACCAGGCTGGAATTGGAGCCCTGGAAGTAGTTCGCACCGCGCAGGTTCGTGAAGGCATAGCCGACATCGCCGCGCAGATACCAGCCGCTGGATTGAGCGACCGTTACTTCCGGCGCCGGCTGAACCGGTTCGGGCGTATAAAGATCAGCAGAAAAGGCCGACGTGCCGACAAGCAAAGTGGCAAGTGCCCCAATCAGGGTTTTCATCATGGCTTTGGCTCCAAATTTCTTGCCCTTGGCACAGCAAAAGCTTGCCAATTGAAATGACATGGCGGGAATAATGATGAAAAGGAGTTAAAACCTGATTAACTACGAATATTTACCGTGTTTATTTACGAATTATACTTTGTTTCATATATTAGAGAAAATTGATACTTAAATGAAGAGAACGAGATAAGAAGCGGCGCGCACCTCCTTTTTAACTCAGGCACCGGATCTGCGGATGGACCCAGAGGCGGCAGTTCCTAAACCGTTTGGCAAGAATCGAACCATTACAGTGTTGTCGCCGGAGAGATAACTCAGGAGGGAGTCATTGACTTACCATCGCATAATATCGGCCGGCCTGGGCCTTGCTCTCATCTTTCTGAGCTCCGCCGTCCTGGCAGGAGCAATGCCGGTAAAGCCAATAGCCGCCACAGCCACTGCGTGGAACAAGGGGCGTGAAACCGGCTTGCCGATCCCACGCTATGTTTCCCTTCGCGCCCAAAAGGCGCGCATGCGCGTCGGCCCGTCGACGATCTATGCCACGAAATGGATCTATATGAAGCCGGGCCTTCCCCTGGAGATCATCGACGAATACGGCCATTGGCGGCAGGTCCGCGACGATACGGGCGTTACCGGCTGGATGCACAGCGCCCTGCTTTCCGGAGCGCGAACAGCTCTGATCGCCCCCTGGCTGGCGAAGAATGCCACGCTGCGCGCCGATCCGAATCCCGCCGCCACGACGATCGCTGAGCTGCAGCCCCGCGTGCTGGTTTCACTGCAATCCTGCACCGGAACGTGGTGCCGCGTCTCCGTCCGCGACCACTCCACCAGGGGTTATATCCGGCAGGACAAGCTCTGGGGCGCTTATCCCGGAGAAATGTTCCAGTAGAACTACCGTCATTCCGAAATTGAAAACATAATGGCCGCCCGATGGGACGGCCATTATGTTTTTATTCGCAATTACGTCTTTTGCCTGCTCAGGCAGCCGAACGCACGCTCGAGATCACGTCGATCAATCCGCCGACGATGCGCTCGATCTGGCCGCGATCATCCCCTTCCGCCATGACGCGGATCAAGGGTTCCGTGCCGGAGGGGCGGATCACCAGTCGGCCGTTGCGGGACAGCTCGCTTTCTGCATCGGCGATCGCCTGGCGCACATGAATATCCTCCAGCGGCTTACCGCCGGAAATACGGACATTACGCAGCAGCTGCGGCACCGGCTCGAAACGGCGACAGACTTCGCTGACCGGCTTGCCCGTGCGCTTCACTGCGGCAAGGATCTGCAGCGCAGCCACCAGACCGTCGCCCGTGGTGCCGTAGTCGGAGAGCACGATATGACCCGACTGCTCGCCGCCGACATTGTAATCGTGCTGGCGCATATGCTCGACGACATAGCGGTCGCCGACAGCTGTGCGCGCAAGCGACATGCCGCGATCGTCAAGGAACCGCTCCAGTCCGAGATTGGACATGACGGTTGCGACAATGCCATTGCCGCGCAACGTCTGACTCTCGGCCCAGCTTTCAGCAATGACGGCCATCAGTTGATCGCCATCGATGATGGTGCCGGTTTCATCGACAATGATGACGCGATCGGCATCGCCATCCAGCGCAATGCCGATATCGGCGCGCACTTCGTCCACCTTCTTCTGCAGGGCGACGGGGCTGGTGGAGCCGCAATTCAGATTGATATTCGTACCATTCGGCTCGTTACCGATGGTCACGACATCGGCGCCAAGCTCCCAAAGGGCGGCCGGGGCAACCTTGTATGCGGCACCATTGGCGCAATCGATGGCGATCCGCAGCCCCTGCAGCGTCACATCGCGCGGCAGCGTACGCTTGGCATGCTCGATGTAACGGTCATGGACACCGTCGATACGCTTGGCGCGACCGATATTCTCCGACTTGGCTAGATGCTCCGACATGTCCTTGTCGAGCATGTCCTCGATCCTCATTTCGAGATCGTCGGAGAGCTTATAGCCATCAGGGCCGAAAAGCTTGATGCCATTATCCTGATAGGGATTGTGCGAAGCCGAGATCATGACGCCGATATCGGCGCGCAGCGAGCGCGTCAGCATCGCGACTGCCGGCGTCGGGATAGGTCCGAGAACGAAGGCATCGACGCCGGCTGCGGTAAAGCCTGCCACTATGGCATTTTCCAGCATATAGCCGGAAAGGCGCGTATCCTTGCCGATGACGACCCGATGGCGATGGCTACCTCGATGGAAGATCGTGCCGGCAGCGATACCCACGCGCATGGCAAGATCTGGCGTCATCGGATAGATGTTGGATTGACCGCGAATTCCGTCAGTTCCGAAATAACGGCGTTTCATATGCACTCCTGTCGTTGCCGCGTCCTCGCGAGGAATACGGCGGCATCGATATCGCCGCTTGGAAACCCGCGGCACTGCAAACATCGATGCTTCTGGCTCATGCCATAGATTGTAAAATTCGGCACTTAAATTACCGAGAACGCCTATTACACCGCGTTACCATTAATAAGCACTAAAAAACTGCATCACATCGTGACGGACATAGTCCAATCCACAGCCTCCCGCGTCTCCGTTACTTCAGACTGATATGGCAATAGCCAAAGGGTCTGCAGGTCGGCCCATCGCCTCTCCCTCGACCTTTCAGCAAAAAGGCCAGCCGCATTTTCATGGGCTGGCCTTTCAATTTCGAGGTTTGAACCTCTCACGCCTTAACGCGGCTGAGGTTCGAAACCGCCTTCGGGCTCGTCACCCTTGGCACCGAGCGAGCCGTCCTTTTTCGCACCGGTCTTCGGCACGGCCGAGCCACGGCTCGGCGGCGTATCGTCACCGAGATCGCGCGCCGGTTTTTCGCCACGAAGCAGAGCTTTGATTTCGTCGCCACTCAGCGTCTCATATTCGAGCAAGCCCTCGGCGATCGCCACGAAGCCGTCGTGATGCTCCGTAAGGATATCCTTGGCCTGCTGATAAGCCTGATCGATCAGGCGGCGGACCTCATTATCGATCGTCTGCGCGGTCGCTTCGGACACGTTCTTCGACTGCGAAACCGAGTGGCCGAGGAACACTTCCTGCTGGTTCTCGCCATAGGCAACCTGACCAAGCTGATCGGAGAAACCCCATTGCGTGACCATGGCACGGGCAAGCTTGGTCGCCTGCTCGATATCCGAGGATGCACCGGAGGTGATGTTTTCCTTGCCGAAAGTCAGTTCTTCAGCAACGCGGCCACCCATCATGATGCAGAGCCGCGACACCATCCACGTATAGCTCATGGAGTAACGGTCGCCTTCCGGTAACTGCATGACCATGCCAAGCGCACGGCCGCGTGGAATGATCGTCGCCTTGTGCAGCGGGTCGGCGACGGCAACCTTGAGTGCCGTGATGGCGTGACCGGCTTCGTGATAGGCGGTGAGCTTCTTTTCCGCTTCGGTCATGGCCGAAGAGCGGCGCTCGGCGCCCATCATGATCTTGTCCTTGGCGTCTTCGAATTCCTGCATGGTGACTAGGCGCTTGTTGCGGCGGGCGGCCATGAGGGCAGCTTCGTTGACGAGGTTCATGAGATCGGCACCGGAGAAGCCAGGCGTACCGCGAGCGAGCGTCTTCAGATCGACATTCGGCGCCAGCGGCACGTTGCGGGCATGAACCTTGAGGATACGCTCGCGGCCGACGATATCCGGGTTCGGCACCACGACCTGACGGTCGAAGCGGCCCGGACGCAACAGCGCAGGGTCGAGAACGTCGGGACGGTTGGTCGCGGCGATCAGGATGATGCCTTCATTGGCCTCGAAGCCATCCATCTCGACCAGCAGCTGGTTGAGCGTCTGCTCGCGCTCGTCGTTACCGCCGCCGAGACCGGCGCCACGATGGCGGCCGACGGCGTCGATTTCGTCGATGAAGATAATGCAAGGTGCATTCTTCTTGGCCTGCTCGAACATATCGCGGACACGGCTTGCACCGACGCCGACGAACATTTCGACGAAGTCGGAACCGGAGATGGTGAAGAACGGCACATTGGCTTCGCCGGCAATGGCGCGCGCCAGAAGCGTCTTACCAGTACCGGGAGGGCCGACAAGAAGAACGCCGCGCGGAATACGACCGCCGAGACGCTGGAATTTCTGCGGATCGCGCAGGAATTCAACGATTTCTTCCAGATCCTGCTTGGCTTCGTCGACACCAGCGACGTCATCGAAAGTGACGCGACCATGCGCCTCCGTCAAAAGCTTCGCCTTCGATTTGCCGAAGCCCATGGCACCGCGCGAGCCGCCCTGCATCTGACGCATAAAGAACAGCCAGACGCCGAGGATCAGAAGCATCGGCAGCAGCGTGCCTAGATAGCTCAGGAAGCTCGAGGAGCCATCCGATTCCGGACGGCCGACGATGTTGACGTTCTTACTTTGCAGGCGCTCAAGCAGGCTGTCATCCACGACCGGAGCATAGGTCTGGAAGGGCGTGCCGTTTTCGACATAGCTGCCGACGACGCGGTTGCCGGTGACGGTAACGTCACGAACGCGGCCGGAATCAACTTCCCGAAGGAACTGCGAATACGGTATTTCCCTGGAGCCTGTTTGTGCCGGCGCGTTCTGAAACATGCTGAACAGGGCAATCAACAGCAAGGCTATGATTGCCCACAGAGCGAAATTACGAAAATTAGGGTTCATCGAACTCCCCAGCACTGAAACTCCCGCCGTCAAGCGGCGGTATTACTTGATCCCTAACATAGGGTTGCGCCAAGCCCTTGCCAAGGCAAACCGCATCGCCGCATGTTTTTTCCGTCTATAGGGCCGAAATCGGCAGCCGCCTATAGGCTTCGCGCCCGAAAGCGACCGAGAGGCTATTGGCAAATGTGAGATCAAATCGTGTCAAAAAGCGGTCGAAGGGCGCGAGACGGGGTAGAAGCGCGACGCTCGCCGCCTTGTCCCCTCCTTCCGGCACGATCGACGGCATCGCCGCCTGAGCGCGTTTCACCACGCCTCCCGGCAGATTTGCCGGAAAAATCGTCGCATTTCCCGCTCCCGGAGCGCTGATGCGGACCGCGGTCGGGCCGAAATTCTCTATTTCAAAGCGGCCATCCCAATCGGCTTTTTCGCCAGGCAGGACCGAAATCGGAGCGATATTGCGGCTCTCCCGCATAAGATAAAGCGCATCGCGACGCAGATCGAAGATCACGCCTCCCGCCGTACGCCGACCGAGGTTCGCACCGTTCACAAATTCGAGAACACGCTCCATTTGCGTACGCCCCGGCGGATAGGAACTGCCACCCAAGATGGCGGCAAGATAAGACAGGGCATAGGTAACGACCGCTGCATCAGCGGAAAGACCGGGCCGCGCAACGGCGCAGAGCGCACCCGCATGGATTGCGACATGCTCGTCCAGCCACCCTGCAGCCCGCTCGGAAAGCGCGGCGCGATCGGCGCCACCATCAGCCGGCATTTCGGCGACCGGCTCCCTTGCAAGCTCCATGCGGGTGCGTACGCGCTCGTATCGCGCATCCTCGTTGCTGGGATCGTCGAGCCAGGATACGTCGCGCGTCTCGAGATAGGCCCTGATTTCAGCCCGCCGGCAGGCGAGAAACGGCCTGACAATCCAGATACGCCGATCGAATAGAACCGCATCGGCGATGCCCGTGCCATAACCGCCCTGCCCCCGCCGCGCACCGCGCATGGCAATCGTCTCGCGCTGATCGTCCCAGGTGTGGGCGGTTACGATCGCATCGGCCGAAATCTCGGAGGCGAGCTCCGCAAGCAGCGCATAACGCGCTTCACGTGCTGCAGCCATGATGCCGGTTCCGGGCTTTTCCCCCTCCCAGCGACGGATAAAATGGGAAATACCGCGCGAGGCGCAGAGTGCCGCGACTTCTCGCGCTTCGTCCGCCGATGCGGCACGCAGCCCATGGTCGATCGTTGCTGCGGTAAGGGTAATATCGTCGTGAGGATGGGATTTCAGCCGCTCGGCAAGGGCAATCAGAAGCCCGGTGGAATCGCTGCCGCCCGAAACGGCGACGAGAATATGAGCAGGCTTCGAGAGAGAATGCAGAAATTCGCTGGTTGCGGCTTCAGGCGTAATGGCTGTGGCATCGCCGGTCACAGCATCAATGGACATGGCGGTCAGCAGGCAAGCCGCTTCTGTTCGCTGGCAACCTTGCCGGTCACAGCCTTGGAGGCCTTCGGATAACGCTTGGTGACCTCGCGAAGCGTGGCGCAGGCGGTATCCTTGTTGTCGAGAGCAGCCAGGGACATGCCGAGCTTCAAGAGCATTTCGGGCGCCTTTTCCGACGTGCTATATTTCTGATGAGCATTCAGGAAAGTCTTGGCAGCATCATTGTACTTGCCCTGCGAATAAAGCGCTTCGCCGAGCCAGAAATTCGCATCCGCGGCCCGCGTGCTGCTGGGATAACTGTCGAGATATTGGCGGAATTCCTGTTCGGCGACGCTATAGTCGCCGGACAGGACGTGGCCGTAGGCAGCCTTATATTGATCGTTCTCGCTGCCGAGCGATGCCGTCTGCGAGCCGGAGCCTGCACTTGGCGGCGCACCCGAACCGTTGTTGGCCCCCGTAATCGAGGAGCCGATCTGGTCGCCGCCCTGGTCGAACTGGATGGAGCCAAGCTCGCTCGGCGGCTTGCCAGCGCCGGCGCCGCGTGCACCGGTGGTGTTTCCATTCTGCGAGTTGCTGATAACGCCGGCAATATCATCTTGCTTGACGCCGCCTTGCGCAGGCGCGTCAGCCTCGCTCTTCTTCATCGTGCCGCCCGATGCGGGCGCGCTGCCACCGCCGCCGCGCTTTTCCAGCTGCTGGAAGCGGAATTCGTTGTCTTCCTGCGCCTTGCGGATCTGCTCCTGCATCTGGAGAAGCTGGTAGCTCATCTCCTCGACGCGGCCGTTCAGCTGGCGCATCTGGTCTTCGAGCTGCTGAAGGCGCATTTCCGCATCGCTGTTTTGAACGTTGATGACAGGTGCCTGGCCGTATTGCGCTTGTCTTTGATTTGCGTTGCCGGGAGCCGCCTGCGCGGAGGCATCGCGGCCTCCGAGATGCATTCCAAACAACGACAAGGCAGAAGCATCGCGCTCGCTACCCACGATGGCAGCGAGACAAAGCATGCTCGCCACGACAAGTTTTCTCATATGGATCGTCCTGTCCTATTGATTCTTCGGGCCGGAGGGCTCGAACAGGAGATTTTTACAATTGCTCTCAAAAAGCAACGGAGTTCGGCCAAAGTGTGGTCAAAAAAGTAAAGGCGGCACGAGGCCGCCTTTTGCATTTCGATTGGTCTTTGACGATCAGGAGCCGGCGCCGTTGAGCACGGTGACCGCGCGGCGGTTCTGCGACCAGCAGGACTCGTTGTCGCAGGTAGCGACCGGGCGCTCCTTGCCATAAGAAATCGTCTTCATGCGGTTCGCCGGGACACCACGCGAAGCGAGATAGCTTTTCGCGGCGGCAGCGCGGCGCGCGCCGAGAGCAAGGTTGTACTCGCGGGTGCCGGTCTCGTCGGCATGGCCTTCGACCGTGATGGAATAGTTCGGATAACGGGCGAGCCACTGAGCCTGACGGTCGAGCGTCTGAGCCGCTTCGGAGCTGATGGAGGAGCTGTCGACAACGAAGAAGATGCGGTCGCCGACATTGACCGTGAAGTCCTGCGGCGAGCCCGGAGTGGCATTGCCGGCACCGTTCAGGCCAAGACCGTTGGCATCGTTCGGCAGACCCTTCTTGGAAGCGCAGCCGGCCAGAGAAAGGCCAACGAAAAGCGCGATCATGATCGGGTTGCGGGCGAGGTTCTGCATATGGCCAACGGCCTGGGTTGCGGTGCGGCTCATGGCCGGTCTCTCCTTAAGTCTCTATCAGGGTTGCCAGACTGTAACCGGGTTCGGTTAATCGGATTCCAACAAGTATGGTTAATGATGTCTTAAAATTGTCGCCAAACGGTCCACTCACAGGACTTTGCGGCGATAACGTGGCGGCCCTTTCCGCTACTCGAGCAGCGGCGACCACGCCGGGTCGGAAGCGAAGCCAGGGGTCGGGATCTTCTGCTCGTTATAACCGGTCAGATCGATCGAATAAATTTGCGGTCCGCTTGCACCTGACGGCGCGCGGAAGAACATGATGACGCGGCCGTTCGGCGCCCACGTCGGTCCTTCGCTGTAGGAGCCGGAGGTCAGGATTCGCTCGCCGGAACCGTCCGGCTTCATGACGCCGATGGAAAAGTTGCCGCCAGCCCGTTTGGTGAAGGCGATCAGATCGCCGCGCGGCGACCAGACCGGCGTGGAGTAGGAGCCATTACCGAAGGAGATGCGGCGCTGATTGGAGCCGTCGGCATTCATGACATAGATCTGCGGCTGTCCACCGCGGTCGCTTTCGAAGGCAACCTGCGTGCCATCGGGCGAATAGGATGGCGAGGTATCGATCGCGGCCGTGGATGTCAGGCGGGTCGTGGTGCGCGAGCGCAGATCCATCGTGTAGATATTGGCATTGCCTTCCTGCTGAAGACTCATGATGACGCGCTGCCCGTCCGGCGAGAAGCGCGGCGAGAAGGTCATGCCCGGAAAGTTGCCCACCAGTTCGCGCTGGCCCGTCTGCAGCTGCAGCAGATAGACGCGCGGCTGCTGGTTGGCGAAGGACATGTAGGTCACTTCCTGGCGATTAGGCGAGAAGCGCGGCGTCAATACCAGGTCGCTGCCGTCGGTCAGCATGCGCGCGTTGGCGCCGTCCTGGTCCATGATGCCGAGCTGCGTCTTGCGGGCCGTCTTCGGGCCGCTTTCGGCGACGAAAACGACGCGGGTATCGAAATAGCCCTTTTCGCCAGTGATCTTCTGATAGATCGCATCGGCGATAATGTGCGCGACACGGCGCCAGTTGTCCGGCTGGGCAAAGAACTGCTGACCGATCATCTGGCTGTTGCCGAACGTATCCCAGAGGCGGAATTCTGCGCGAAGGCGGCCGCCTTCCTGCGTCACGCGGCCAGTCACCAGAGCCTGCGCATTGATCGAGGTCCAGTCCTGGAAGCGCGGGGTCGAATCCGGATTGGTGATCTTCTCGATGAAGGCCTGCTTGTTGATCGGAGCGAACAATCCCGAGCGCTGCAGGTCGGCGGCGATGACGCTCGAGATCTGCGGGCCGAGCGTATCATTCGACAGAAGGTCGGTGATAGCGATCGGCATGGGCTGGACGTTGCCCTTATTGATATTGAGCTCGACCACGGCATAGGCCGGAGTGGATGCCACAGCCATCAGGCCTGCTAGCACCACCAGGAGGCGGACGAAGGATTTTCTGATCATATGTATCAAGCCTTTCAGCATTAATTCGCCGGATCGCTGGCATCGAAGCGAAGCGTCACTTCTTTCCAGTCGTCATATTGATCTATTGGTAGGTTTTTGAACGGAGCGGCCCGGAGCACGGCTCGCACAGCGGCGGCCTCCATGGCTTGTTGCGTCGCCTTGGGTCCACCGGCGGCGGTAACCTTCGGTTCGCCCACGATCTCTCCGCTTCGGCTGAGCTTGAGATGCACCCGGACGTGAACATCCTTCGCCCCTACCATGCCAGGCACGATATTCCAATTCTTCGCAACGTCCTCGCGGAGACTGTTCCTGGCCGAATTTTCTTGCGGCTGCGTCGCGCTTGCAGCCTGTGCGGACACTAAGCCAGTCAACATCACCCCCAAGGCCGTAAGCAAGCTCAGGCCGAAATGGAGACAGTGGCTTATTGAACGCTGCATTCCCCGCATCACAGCCCCAAGTCTCTCGGATCGAAGTTGAGGACCAGCTCATTCCAGCCATCTGCGCCGTCATACTTGTCTGGCGGCAACAGCCCTCCGGCATTCACTTCCTTTTGCAGATCGGCGCGGCTTTTCAGCACCGCACGCTCGGCAGCGCCCCTTAGCGCTTGTTGCGTCGTAGCCGGGCCGCCGCTGACGGAAACGTCCGGTGTGCCGACAATCTGGCCTGACTTGTCGAGACGAACATGAACCTTGATCGTGACATCGCTTGCCCCTTCCATGCCGGGGACAACATTCCAGTTCTTACCGATCAGATCGCGCAAACCGTCCTTCTGGCTCTGGCTGAGCTTACCACCGCCGAGCGATTTCATCCCACCACGTGAAGCAACCTGCGTATCCGCACCAGCGGAAGCCTGTTGCGACGACCGCTTAGCGCCGCCCTTCGACGAGGTGTTGTTCAACATCGCCGAAATCTGATCCTCATTGAAATCGCTGGCACTCGACTTGGGTCCCTTGGCAGACTCGCGTTTCTTGTCAGCGTCCTTCTTGCCATCGTCGGTCGAGGTATTCTTGCTCGTGCTTTGCGTCGTCGTCTTGTCCGTCGGCTTTGCGTCGGCGACCTTCACGTCAGGCTTCGGCGTCGGCTTGACCTCCGGCTTCTGCTCGGCGGTCTTCGGCGGCGTCGGCTGTGGCTTTACGTTCGGCACAGGAACACTATTCGGCACCGGGATCTCGGCCTGCTCGGTCGGCTGTTGCTGCGGGGGCGGAGTGGGCGTTGCATCGGCCTTCGGGGTCGGCGGCGTGGGATCCGGTTTCGGGGTCGGCGTCACATCCGGCTTCTGCTGGGGAATGGCCGCCACTTCCTTCGGCGCGGCTTCCGTTTCCTGCTGCTCGATCGTCTTGACGTCGTTCGGGCGCGGATCGTCCTGTGGAACAGGCGTTTCCACCTTCTTCGGCGCCAGGGCGGCAGTCTCACTCTCCGGCCGTTGCGTCGGCACGACCGGGTTCTTGATATCAACCTTGTTCTCGCCGACGTTCTGCGCGTTGGCGACCTGGTCCTGCTTCGTGGTCTGCTTGCGCGAAACGTGGTCCGTCACCGGCGCTTTCTTCTCGCCCTGCTGCAGCTGATCCGCCGTCACGATATCGACATCCATCGCCGTGCTTTCCGGCGTCTCAAGCGGCGCCGGCGCACTCAGCGACACCATGGCGCCGATCAGCACCAGGATGTGAATGACAGCAGATGTGGCAATACTGCGCTTCATGTCGGTTCGTCAGTGATCCGTTGTCTGCTGCTGCGTAACCAGGCCGATGTTCTTGTAACCGGCTTCTTGAATGCGAGACATGACGTCGGCGATGACGCCGTAAGGCGCCTTGCCGTCGCCGCGCACGAAAATGCGCTCGTTATAGCCGGTCGTCGCGATCGCCTTCAGCTTGTCGGCGATCTCCGTCACGTTAATCTGCGTCTCCTGCAGGAAGACCTGGCCATCGGCCTTGATCGAGATCGTGATCGGTTGAGTCTGGGCGTTCAGTGCGCCGGCCTGCGTCTGCGGCAGGTCGATCGGCACGCCCGACGTCATCATCGGTGCCGCCACCATGAAGATGATCAAGAGCACGAGCATGACGTCGACCAGCGGCGTCACGTTAATCTCGGAAATCGGGCCACCACGGCCTCCGCCACGACGACTGCCACGACGGCCACCGCCGCCACTACTGCCTCCAACAGACATTCCCATGTGAATACTCCGGTTCTGTCCGCGACTTACTGCGCAGCCTGGCGCGGCTGCAGCTTTTCATCGATCTGGCGCGAAAGGATGGCGGAGAATTCATCCGCGAAGCCTTCCATGCGGCCCGAAAGCTTGCCGGCATCGGCCGAGAACTTGTTGTAGGCGATAACGGCCGGAATAGCGGCAACCAGACCGATCGCAGTTGCCAGAAGCGCTTCGGCGATACCCGGCGCGACGACCGCAAGGTTGGTCGACTTCGAACCGGCGATCGCCTGAAACGAGGTCATGATGCCGACGACCGTACCGAAGAGACCAATGAACGGACCGGCGGAGCCGATAGTGGCAAGCGATCCGAGACGGGCCGTCAGATGTTCCAATTCACGCGCGAGGGTCACGTCCATCGCGCGGTCGATACGCATCTGCAGACCGATCGGCGAGCGAGCGCCGCGCTCGAACGATTTCTTCCATTCGCGCATCGCTGCGACGAAAATGGCGCCAAGGCCTGTATTGTTACGCTCCGAAAGCGTGCGGTAGAGCTCTTCGAGCGACTGGCCGGACCAGAAAACCTGCTCGAAGTGATCGAACTGCCGCCGCGCTCGCGCGTAGCTCAGATATTTGTCGATGACGATCGCCCAGGTCCATACGGACGCTGCCAGCAGACCGATCATGACGAGCTTGACCACCAGGCCTGCCTGCATGAAGAGCGACCAGAGGGTGATGTCCGGTGTGGTGGCCGCTGCCAATGCTACTTGTTCCATTGATCCAAAATCCCCGAATCCAAACGCCCGGTGCTAGACCGGGCGGCTAAAAGTGATCTCACAAGAATTGTTTGGCAGCCGCCGCTGAACGCCCTGGTCAAGCCTTCCAAGCTTACAACTGCCTTCTTGCCGTCAAATTTGGTCAAAGGAAGGCGTGCACCGCACAAACTCCGACATAATCAGTAAGACACTATTATGGTTAAAAGAATGTTAGCGTCGAAACATAAAGAATTTAACGGCGGCGAAGGTTATTCTCGCTCCAGGGAAGAACTGACCGGACAAAACCGGCGACAAACGCAGACAAAGCTTGCACGGCGAATTCCTTCACATAAAACTCAAGTTATTGCAAGCCGCCTCTTGTCGATCATGCTATCCTTATGCGAGGCAGCCCTGATGCTATGAGCATGCCAGGTTACTAATTACCCAGCACTTTCCGACGCCGTAAGCATTTGCGCGGCAAGCTTCTCCGGCAGGCGGCGCGGACGCCCCTTTGCATTGATCACGGCAATGATGACCTTCGCGGCAATGAGCAGCGTCTCATCGCGCCGGATTTCCTGAGACAGCACCATCTTCGCGCCACCGGCCTTTTCGGTGACTGTGCGGATCGTCAGCAGGTCATCCATGCGAGCCGGCCCCTTGAAATCGATCTCCATACGATGAACGACGAAAACCAGCCCCTCTTCATCCGCATTCAGAAGTTCGCGCTGTTCCACTCCGAGACAACGCAGATAGTCGGTGCGTCCCCGCTCGAGGAAATGCAGATAGCGCGCGTGATAGACGAGCCCGGAAAAATCCGTATCCTCATAGTAGACTCGCTGCACCAGCCGGTGGCTTCCGGCTTCCAGTTCCCCAGCTATCAGAAAGGGGCTGTTCATCGTTGCCGCATCTCCTTGAATGTCCGGCATCTCTTTGGCCGAAGTTCTGCCATCAAGCAAGCTTTGAACAATTGTCATAAACTCCGACTATCCGGAATCGTGCCGGCTAGCGGATCGGCATAGAAGGAAGATCCTATGAAAATTGCGGTTATGGGCGGTGACGGATTCATTGGTTGGCCAACCTCGCTTCACCTCTCCGACGCCGGTCATGAGATCCACATCCTCGACAATCTCTCCCGCCGCTGGATCGATACCGAGCTGGGTGTCCAGTCGCTGACGCCGATGGATTCGATCCAGGAACGCACCCGCATATGGCACGCCGAAACCGGCCGCCGCATCCATTTCCACCTGATCGATCTCGCCAAGGACTATGAGCTCCTGAAAAAGTGGCTGGCCGAGCATCGCCCTGACGCCATCGTCCATTTCGCCGAGCAGCGCGCCGCCCCCTATTCGATGAAGAGCGACCGCCACAAGAACTACACGGTCGACAACAACGTCAACGCCACGCACAATCTCCTGAACGCGCTGGTAGACCTCAATCTAGACGCGCATCTCGTGCATCTCGGCACGATGGGTGTCTATGGCTATTCCACAATCGGCGCTGCCATCCCCGAAGGCTATCTGCCCGTCGGCATCGAGACGACCGATGGCCGCACGGCCAGCCAGGAGATCCTTTACCCCGCCAATCCCGGCTCCATCTACCACATGACGAAATGCCTCGATCAGTTGCTGTTTCAATTCTATGCCAAGAACGACGGACTGAGGATCACCGACCTGCATCAGGGCATCGTCTGGGGCACGCATACCGAGCAGACGCGCCGGCATGAGCAGCTGATCAACCGTTTCGATTATGACGGCGACTATGGCACGGTACTCAACCGCTTCCTCATCCAGGCGGCGATCGGCTATCCGCTGACCGTGCACGGCACCGGCGGCCAGACCCGCGCCTTCATCCATATCCAGGATTCGGTGCGCTGCATCGAGCTGGCACTGAAGAACCCGCCGGCCCGCGGCGCTCGCGTCGAAATCTTCAACCAGATGACGGAAACGCATCGCGTGCGCGATCTCGCCGACATGATCGCCAGGATGAGTGGCGCGGAAGTCGTCCGCCTGCCCAATCCGCGCAAGGAAGCGCCCGAAAACGACCTGATCGTCAAGAACGACAAGTTCCTCGATCTCGGCCTTGCGCCGATCACCCTCGAAGCCGGCCTGCTTGGCGAAATCGTCGATGTCGCCAGGAAATATGCCTATCGCGTCGATCGGTCGCGCGTCCCGGCCGTCTCGGCCTGGACAAAGGATCTCGCCGCGACGGTCAATCATGATCCCGAGGGCAAGAGGCTGAAGTCCGTGTCATGATGCCGGGAAGCGAAATGCTGCAGGGTCTACGTGCACAAACGCGGCCGCGTGCCGGGCAGGCATTCGTGACGCTCGTCACGAATGCCGATTACGCCATGGGCGCACTGGCGCTGGCGCGTTCGATCGTCCACAGCGGCACGAAAGCCGATATCGTCGTGCTGCATACGGAAGGGGTCGGCGAAAGCGACCTTGCCCCATTGGCAGCGCTCGACTGCCGGCTGGTGGAAGTCGAGCATCTTCCGCTTTCGGATGCCTTCAATGAGCGGCATGCGCGCGGCAATCTTCACACTGCAGCTCCCTTCACCAAGGGCCGCAAGCCCTCATTCCACACGCCGCTCGACAATTTCTGCAAGCTCAGGCTCTGGCAGCTGATCGAATACGACACCTGCGTCTTCATCGACGCGGATGCGCTGGTGCTGCGCAACGTCGACCGGCTCTTCGATTACCCGGAATTTTCGGCAGCACCGAACGTCTACGAGAGCCTTGCCGATTTCCACCGGCTGAATTCCGGCGTCTTCGTCGCCAAGCCGTCGCTTGCGACCTTTCGGCACATGTTGGAGCACCTCGATCGCCCCGACGTCTTCTGGCGGCGCACCGACCAGACCTTTCTCGAGGCCTTTTTCCCGGATTGGCACGGGCTGCCCATCTTCATGAACATGCTGCAATATGTCTGGTTCAGCATGCCCGAGCTCTGGAACTGGAACAGCGTCTCGATCCTGCATTACCAGTATGAGAAGCCCTGGGAGGAAAATCACCCAAAGGCCGAACAACTGAAGCCATTGATCGAGCTATGGCATAGCTTCCATTCCGGTCGGAACATGCCCGATATTGCCACGCTCGCAAATCCGAAAGCGGCGGCATGAAAGTCCTGATTTCAGGCGGAGCGGGTCTCGTCGGCCGATATATCGCCGAGGAGTTGCTGTCGGCCGGATACAAGGTTGTGATCGGCGGACGGAGCCCTCCGTCACCTGGCTTCTTTTCGCATCCGGTCTCCTTCGTTCCCATGAGCCTCGATCCAACGGAAAATCAAAGCTGCGCTTTCGATGACGCCTATCTCTTCGTGCACGCGGCCTTCAACCATGTTGCTGGCAAATATCGCGACGGTGAAGGCGATGATCCGGAAAGCTTTCGCCGCCTCAATCTCGATGGGACGGTCAAGCTGTTCGAGACGGCCAGAAAGGCCGGCATCCGCCGCTGCATCTTTCTGTCCTCGCGCGCAGTCTACGGCAATGGCATCGTCGGACAGGAACTGACCGAGGCGAGTACGCCGAAGCCGAACACGCTCTATGGTGAAATCAAGCGTGATGCCGAGCACGCACTGTTCGCTCTGTCCACGCCTGGCTTTGCCACCGCGAGCCTCAGGGCAACCGGCGTTTATGGCGACCTTCGCCCCAATAAATGGGATGACCTGTTCGACGACTATCTAAGCGGCAAGCCAGTTCCGTCGCGCGCCGGAACCGAAGTTCACGGCCGCGACCTCGGTCGTGCGGTTCGTCTTCTGCTGGAAACGGAAGCCGGCCGGATAGACGGTGAAGCCTTCAACCTGTCGGATATTCTGACCGACACTCACGAGATTCTTAGCCATCTCCAGAGCGCAATAGGCTGTCCGCACGCGCTGCCGCAGACTGCGGAGCTCGGCGCGGTCTCTGTCATGGATACGGCGAAAATCCGTGCACTTGGCTGGCAAGCTGGCGGAAAACTCCTGCTCAAGCAAACGATAGAGACACTGGCTAAATCGGGATACCCAAAGGCGGATATCAGCGCATCAGCTTTGTCTCATCCCAACCAAGCGCTGCCAATTCCTCGCCCCTAAACCGCGCATCATCGGAAACAATGAATTCGTCGAGCTGCGGCGGCGCAACGCTGGTGCCGGCCAGCATGGCATGCACCTGCCCACGATGATGCGTTTGATGCTGAAACAAATGGTTCAGCACATCGTCCGCTCGCTCTTGCTGGATGCGTCCATCGCGTTGGATATCGATGATCCGCATCGCGGTTTCCGGCGTCAGCCCCTCACAAAAAACGACGAGCCTGCGATCGACGTCGGCCTGCTCCTGGCTCAACTCGCCCAGCCGGTCATAAGGCTCCTCGATGTCAAAAGCTTTGAGGCCCAGCGTGCCGCCTTCCAGCGCATCGACATAGAACCAATCGACCGTCAGGATATGATTGAGGGTTGCTTTGATCGACGGAAAGAAGCTGACACGCTTTGCCTCGAATTCGCCGGGCAGCAGAGCCGCACAAGCCCGATGGAGCCGGACATTCGCCAAGGCATTGTTATAGGCGAGCTTGCGAAAGCTGCGAACCGGATCGAAAGCAGACATAAGCCTCCCCCTAAGCCCTGTCGAGATCCCCATCCCGCCAGACGAGATGACGAGACGTCAGCGGCAGATTCTCGATTTCCTCGGCGATGAAATAGGGCGGGATATCGAGCGCAACCAGCGCCTCGCGCGTCGCCCGCACCCATTTGAACTCCAGATCGTCGTCGCCATCCTGGATTCGATGCACGATCTTCGCGGGGTCGAAGGGAAAGTCGGCAGGAATATCCATCAGATAGTAGAGGCCGAGCTCGTGCCAGTCGAGCTGCTCGTAATGGAAGAAATTCTCGACCGACCACAGAAGGCGCCCGACCGTAACGTTAACGCCGATCTCCTCCATCATCTCCCGCCGCAATGTCTCTTCCGAGGTCTCGCCGATCTCCGCGCGGCCGCCGGGAAAAGTCCAGAAGTGCTCATGTACGGCTCGATGCACCAGGACATGACCGTCGCGAAAGCCAAGGCCTGCGACGCGCATCTGGAAGCGTGTTCGGCCGGCATTCAATCTGATGAGTTTGCGCTTCGGCATGATCCTCTATCCCAGGTCGATCACCAGGATCTCCGGCGGAACGCCGAAGCGTACTGGCGCGATAGAGCAGCCGAGGCCGCCCGACACAATGATATGGCGCGACTCCTCAACGATATGACCGTAGACATACCGGTTGCCGTAGCGCGAAGGCGAATAGGGCGACCAGCCGAAAATCCTCACCTGTCCGCCATGCGTATGCCCCGACAAGGTGAGCGAAACGCGCTGGGGAACGGCAGGAAAGATATCGGGCTCATGGGCCATGAGGATGACTGGCGCGGCGTCGCCCACCTGCGCCAGCGTGCCGCCGAGATCGTCAAGGCCCATGGTAAGCGGCCTCTTCCACCGCATGCTGCGGCGCAAGGCCAGCTGATCCTCAACGCCGGCAAGCCAGAAGCCTTGTCCATTCTTCTCTAGGCGCGCCGCGCGGTTGGAATAGACTTCGATGCCGACAGCTTCCAATGCCCTATGGCTGAAGGTCGGCCCACGGCCAGTCCTCTGGGCGGTCGCGTCATGCCACCAGTCGTGATTGCCGATGATGGCATGGACTCCAAGCGGCGCCTTCAGCTTTGCCAATTCCGCCGCCCAGATGCGATGATCGACACGGCTGGTAATGAGATCGGTTCCGGACGTGTAATCGCCGAGTAGCATGATGATGTCGCCGCCGAGTTCGTTGGCATGGGCACAGATCGATGCGATGCGCTCGGCATTCATCCATGGCTCACAGGCATGGAAATCGGCAAGTGCGACGACCCTGAGCTTCAGCCCAGGCGTCCATCCTGGCGGGGTCAGCGCGTAGCGGGTAACATTCAGCCGAACGACCGGCTCGTAGCCGAGAGCATATCCCCCGAGTGCCATCAAACCGAATATGCTGCCGCCGAAAAGCTTCAGGAAGGCACGACGGCCAAGCATTCAATCGTCCTCCCGGAACAACCCGAACTGCGCGGCCTCCAGATCCTTGGGCGGCTGCATGCCGAGATGTTTCCAGGCGATCGCGGTCAAAACACGGCCGCGCGGCGTACGCTGAATGAAGCCCTGCTGGATCATATAGGGCTCGATAATATCCTCGATCGCGTCGCGCGGCTCGGAAAGGCCAGCGGCGATGGTCTCGATACCGACAGGGCCGCCGCCGAAATTGACCGCGATCATGTTCAGATAGCGCTTGTCGAGCTGGTCGAAGCCGACATTGTCGACCAGAAGCCGCGTCAGCGCCTCGTCGGCAATCTCGCGCGTCACCGCTTCGACCTTGGCGACCTCAGCGAAATCGCGCACACGCCGCAGCAGCCGGCCGGCAATACGGGGGGTGCCGCGGGCGCGGCGCGCGATTTCCCGCGCGCCCTCGTCGGTCATGCCGAGACCCATCAGCCTCGCACCACGCCGGACGATCAACTCCAGTTCCTCGACGGTATAGAAACTCAGACGCACCGGAATGCCGAAACGATCGCGCAGCGGCGTCGTCAGCAGGCCGAGGCGGGTCGTGGCCGCAACCAGCGTGAACTTGGCGAGATCGATCTTCACCGAACGCGCCGCCGGGCCTTCGCCGATGATGAGATCGAGCTGGAAATCCTCCATGGCCGGATAGAGGATTTCCTCGACGGCCGGATTGAGACGATGGATCTCGTCGATGAAGAGCACGTCGCGCTCTTCGAGATTGGTGAGCAGTGCCGCAAGATCGCCCGCCTTGGCGATGACCGGGCCGGAGGTCGAGCGGAAATTGACGCCGAGTTCCTTCGCCATGATCTGCGCCAGCGTCGTCTTGCCGAGGCCGGGCGGACCGACAAACAGCACATGGTCCAGCGCTTCACCGCGCCCCTTGGCCGCTTCAATGAAGACCTTCAGATTGGCACGCGCTTCCGCCTGGCCGGTAAACTCGTCCAGCGATTGCGGCCTGAGCGTCGCATCGATGTCTTCGCCCCGCTTTTCCGGCGATATCAGACGTGCGGCTTCACTCATGTCAGAGGTTCCATTCCCGGTATGCGTTTTGCGGCTCCCGCGCCGAAGGCGTTATCACATCCGCCGCATCAAGAATACTCTTTGACGAAGGAGTGCCGAGGCCCGATCTCTCAGCTTTGCGACAATAGTCAGGATTGCGAAAGGTGCAAAGCCTCACCGCGCGAGTTCCTTGAGGCCGAGCCGGATCAGCTTGGCGCTATCGGCGCCCTCCCCGGCCGCCTTTATCGCCGCCGAAACGGCGTTGGCCGCTTGATCGCGGGAGTAGCCGAGATTGGTCAGCGCCGAAACGGCATCAGCCACGGGCGCTGCGGCAACGCCTTCGCCCAGCTCCTGCTTGAGCGCGATATTGGCCGCGTCGCCGGCAAAGGCCGGTGCCTTGTTCTTGAGTTCCGTCACGATGCGCATGGCAACTTTCGGACCAACACCCGGCGCCCGCGAAACGGCGGTGCGATCCTGCAGCGCGATCGCATTGACAAGCTCGGCCGGCGTCAGCGTCGAGAGCAGCGCCAGCGCCACCTTCGCGCCGACACCCTGAACCGTCTGCACGATGTTGAACCATTCGCGCTCCAACGCCGTCATGAAGCCGAAGAGCCGGATCTGGTCTTCACGAACATAGGTCTCGATGAAAAGAATACAGGCCTCGCCAATCGAACCGAGCTTCGACAGCGTCCGGGCCGAACAATAGGCGACGTAGCAAACGCCGTGCACATCCACGAGCACATAGTCTTCGCCGATCTCTTCAATTGTGCCTTTCAGCTTGCCGATCATGGATGATGTCCGTCAGGGATGGGTTTCGGGAGAGATGAGGTCAAGTGAAGGAAAGTAGGAGCGATAGCGCGAGGCATCGCGCGTCAGCAGCCTATGCCTTCGCCATTCGGCATGGGCACCGATTAGGAAATCCGGAAGTGTTCTTTCCCGTTGTCCTCCGGCAAGCCGATAGAGGCGATGCGCTTTTCCGGCTCGAAACGCCGCCTCGAAAGGTATGGCCTCACGCTTCATATCGAGCCAGGACAAAGCAATCGTCAATTCCTCTTCACTCAAAGGCGAGGCAGCGAGTTCCGACCACACCACCGGACTGATGACGAGATCGCCTTCACCGACACATCGTTTCAAGAGTTTGGCCGACCATTGCCGTTGGACTGAAGCCGGGCCGAGGATATCGATGAAAATGTTGGTATCAATGAGGGTCGATATCGTCACGCGGCCCTCTCAGAAACTCCATAAATTCGTCCGTTGTCATGCCGCCGAGATCAATCGTGCCCCTGACGCTCTCGAGCCAATCGTCGAAATCACGAATAGCTGGATCCGACGCCTCCCCGATTTTAACGAGCATCGCGCCGCCACCGGAGGCGATGAAATCAACCTCTGAACCTGGAACGATGCCCAGCCTGTCTCGAATTTCCTTCGGGATGGTCACCTGACCTTTTTCCGTCACGCGCATAGTAATACCTCTTCAGTAATACCTAGCGATCCACCGGGAACAAGTCAAGAACAAACTATCCCGCCAGCGCCGCCTGCCGCAGCCGGTTGGCGCCTCGGTTATGGGCATGGCATATGGCGATGGCGAGCGCGTCGGCAGCGTCGTTGCCCTTGAATTCGACCTTGGGCATCAGGATTTTCAGCATCATATGGATCTGCTGTTTCTCGCCGTGGCCGACGCCGATGACGGCCTTTTTGACCGCATTCGGCGCATATTCCGAGACAGGCAGGCCAGCACGTGCCGGCACGAGCATAACGACACCGCGCGCCTGGCCAAGCTTCAGCGTTGCCACGGCATCCTTGTTGACAAAGGTCTGCTCGACGGCGGCCTCATCCGGCTTGTAGCTGTGAACGATCTCGGCAAGACCGTCATGAAGCTGGCAAAGACGGGATGCCAAATCCATGTCGCCATCCGAGGTCACGGTTCCCGAGGCCACGAAGCGCAGCGAATTGCCAAGCGTATCGATGATACCCCAGCCGGTGCGGCGCAGGCCTGGATCGATGCCGATGATGCGAATCGTATTCTGCATAAGCCAACCTATCTTTCAGGCCCGACATGTGCCAGCAAAATGTGAACAAAACAAAAACAAGATCCGAATTGGAGCGCCAAGGCCGCGCTGAAAACATCGTGACGAAATTGCGGCGATGGGTTTGGAATAGGCGGATAGCGCTCCTACATGTGCAAGCAACCCTCCCTTCCACCACGCAGGTTTCTTGCCATGGTCCCCTTTTCCATCCTCGATCTTTCGCCCGTTGCCGAAGGCAGCACCATTAGCCAATCCTTCGAGAGTTCGAAGCGCATGGCGCAGAAGGCGGAAGAACTGGGCTACAACCGATTCTGGCTCGCCGAGCATCACGGCATGCCGGGTGTCGCCAGCGCCGCGACATCGGTCGTCATCGGCCATGTCGGCGCGGCAACCTCGCGCATCCGCATCGGTTCGGGCGGCGTCATGCTGCCGAACCACTCGCCGCTGGTCATTGCCGAGCAGTTCGGCACGCTGGAAGCGCTGTTTCCCGGCCGCGTCGATCTCGGCCTCGGCCGCGCCCCGGGCACCGACATGCGCACAGCGCAGGCCCTGCGGCGCAATATAGATGCCGGCGCGCAGAGCTTTCCTCAGGATATCGTCGAACTGCAGCACCTCTTCAGCCCCGCGGACGACAATCAGATCATCCTCGCCGTTCCCGGCCATGGCGCCAATATCCCTATCTGGCTGCTCGGCTCCAGCCTCTACAGCGCCCACCTCGCCGCTATGCTGGGCTTGCCCTATGCTTTCGCTTCACATTTCGCCCCGGAAGCCTTGATGGATGCCATCGCCATCTATCGCGAGCGCTTCACGCCTTCGGCCACGCTCGACAAGCCCTATGTCATGGTCGGCGCCATGGGAGCGGTGGCGGAGACAGATGAAGATGCGCAGTATCACTTCACCTCAGCACAGCAGCAATTCGTCAATCTCCGCCGCAACGTGCGCGGCCCCTTCCCGCGCCCGCGCCGCGACATGGATGATTTCTGGACGCCGATGGAAAAGCTGAATGTGGAAAATACGCTGCGCTATGCCGTGGTCGGCTCGCCCGCAACAGCGGAGGCGAAGCTTTCGCAATTCATCAAGGATACGGAAGCCGATGAAGTCATCATATCGATGCCAATCCACGATATCGAAGCGCGCCTGAAGTCCGTGGAACTCTTCGCGACGCTTCCGAGCTTCAAGAAGGTCTCCTGACCTTCGAAAGCGAACAGTCTAATCCGGTGAGCCGATCCAGCATATACGGCTCACCGGGCGACCGGCGGGCTCAAGCCACGAGCCTCGTCTTCCAATGACGCCGGATGAGCATGTCGAGCGACAACTTGCCGGCACCGGCGACGATCAGGGCAAACATACCGCCCGCGATCGCCAGGTCCTTTTCGAAATGCAGCAACTCATTGTGGCTGGCGAAGTTGGTGTGAAAGAGCAGCGCCGTCAGCAAGCAAAACAGGCCCAAGCCGAATGCCGCCAGGCGAGTCATCAGCCCGAGCGCAATGGCAAAGCCGGCGGCGAGCTGCAGTACGATGGTTGCAATAGCGATGGGGGCAGTGACGCCAAGCTTGGCCATGGCCTCCAACGCAATGTCGAAGTTGCTGGCAAGTTCGATGCCTTCCTCGAGAAAGAGCAGCGATAGCAGCAGGCGGCCGAACAGCAATGCCATGTCGGCCATATTTACAAGAACGGCACTCTCCTCTTCGAATTCCATGGCCTTTCTCCTTCCCGTCGAGATCCGCGCGGTTTCCGATCCTGCCCGGCGGCATCCCACGACCTGATCGGATGGAATGCTGCCGGATCGATTGCGGCCGAGCTTTAGTTGGTTCCCTTAGCGGCGATTGCCTTGGTCAGGTCCTCAAGCTCCTCGCATCCCGCCGGGCAGAGCTTGGTGAGTGCCGCCAGCTGCTCGCGGGCCTTGGGCATGTCGCCGGTCTCGACATAGAGTTCGCCGAGATATTCATGCGCGCCCTTGTGATCGGGCTGCAGTTCCAGCGCCTTGGTGTAGTAGGTGAGCGACGTCTTGAAGTCGCCGGTCTTGCGCAGGGTGAAGCCCATCAGATTGTAGACATCGGCCTGCTGGTGCTCCTCGGCAATATCGCGAAGCTCGGCGAGTGCGCCGGTATAGTCCTTCGCATCGATCTTGGTACGCACGGAGGTCAGGTCCGGCGCGTCGGTCGATTCCATATTGTCGACGGCGAAGGCGAGGCCTGCTGTGGCAACGGGCAGGATGGCGACAGCGCAGAGGCCGGCGATCCCGAAAATGGCATGTCTGAACATGGTAGTTGCTCCTGTTTTCGGCCGCTCAGGCCTGGATGGTGGGGGTGAATCCGTAGGCATTGCCGTCCTTGACGAAAGTGCCGGAGCCCGGGAATGGGAAATGCGAGCCGCAGATCCTGATCTTGTCGGCAATGACGCGATCGATCAGCCTGCGGCGGGTGGCGACGGCCATCGGGCCATCCTGGTCGTAGGCGCCTTGCCATTCCGGATGGGGTGCGAGCAGCGCCGGCACATACATGATGTCGGCCGAGACCATCAGCTGCTCGCTGCCGCCGTCAATGAGGAAGACGGAATGACCGGGGGTGTGACCGTATGCGGCCAGCATGTGCACGCCGGGCGCCACTTCGGCATTATCGTCGACCAGCTTCCAGTTCTTCCATGTCGGGAAGACGGAGGCGATGCGCCGGCCGGCTTCCTTGCGGCCCTCCGCCAGCTTGTCGACACGGCCGGGGTCGGTCCACCAGTTGTATTCAGCCGCGTTGACGATCAGCTCGGCATTCGGAAAGACCGCCGCGTTCGTTCCCTTTTCCATCAGGCCCCAGACGTGGTCCGGATGGAAATGCGAGATCATGATCGTATCGATCTTCTTGTAGTCGATGCCGGCGGCCGCCATGTTGGCCGGCAGGTGGGTGGCATTGGTCTGCCATTGCCCGACACCCGATCCGGCATCCATCATGATCTTGCGTCCGTCGATGTCGAGAACGACGACCGTCAGCGGAATGGGCATGAAATCCGTCGTCAGGCCAGCCTTAGAAAGCGCCTCCTTGGTATCTTCGACGGAAGCATTCTTGATGAAGGCCGGATCGTGCGGTTTGCGCCAGATGCCGTCATAGATGGCCGTGACCTCGATCGAACCGACCTTGTATTTGTAGAAGCCGACCGTCGGCTCCAGCGGGGTGGCGGCAAAGGCTCGCGGGATGAATTCGAGCTTCGACGACAGCCCGAAGGCTGCCGCAGCTGCGGCCGTGCCGAGCACGGCGCGGCGGGTCATATCAAACATCGCAATATCTCCTCAGGGTTATGGCTTTTCGGGCCAGGCGGAGGTCGCAAGCGATTGCAGCCATCCACTGAGGAAGAAGATCGACGCTCATGGGTGCTTATTCCCCGTCGACCGAGGATTTTTTACAAGCTATTGAAATTCATTCGATTATTTTGCGGCGGGAGAATTACCGGATGCGATGGCGGACATTCCGCGTTCCGTGACTTCGACTTTTTTCATCCGACCAGGAATAAAACCCGCGCGAGCGCGATCTAGCTTTTCAGGCAACATTGCAAGCGCTTTAGCTGAAGCTTACAGTCAGCAGAGGCGTTTTGCGGGGATCACGATGACAGACGCCCGACCTATGAGTTCGATGATACTTGGCGGCCAGCTCCGCCCATGGACATGGCGTTCGCCGCAAAACACCGCGATCAGCAGATTTGTGCGATTTCTGGCTCGCCTGCGTAGTTTCATTGCCGAGCTGAAGCCTGGTAATCACCTCGTCCAGATGGCGGTCGCTCAATCCGCAGCCGGCACAGAGCCATTAAAACGCGCGACCGCCCTGCCCGACGAGACTATGCGCCGCTTCCAGCAAACGATCATCCCGCATCTGGATGCCGCCTATAATTTCGCGCGGTTTCTGAGCCGCGATGCCGATGCAGCGCAGGATATCGTGCAGGAAGCCTATCTGCGCGCCTATCGCGGCTTCGGCAGCTTTCGCGACGGCGATGCCCGCGCCTGGACCTTCACCATCGTCCGCAACTGCTACCATGCCTGGCTGCAGGAGGGCCGGCGTAAGACGCGTTACGAGCAGCCGATGACCGACGAAAGGGATTTGGATGAAGGCTCGCCCTCCCCCGATCCCGCCTCCGAGGAGGATACGCCCGAGGCAGCCTTCATCCGCAAATCGGAAACGCAACGGGTGCGCGAAGTCATCAACCGATTGCCCGATGCCATGCGCGAGGTCCTGGTCCTGCGCGAACTCGAGGATCTCTCCTACAAGGAAATCGCCGAGATCATCGATGCGCCGATCGGCACCGTCATGTCGCGCCTCGCCCGCGCCCGCCGCGATTTCGGCGAAGTCTGGCGCAGCCTCGAAGGAAAAGAGGCGGCACGATGAGCGGCGCTGAAGAGAATGATCACGGTGAATGGAACGACCTGTTGCACGGCTTCATCGACGGCGAGCTGGACGCAGCCAACGCGGCGCGTTTCGAGGCGCATCTGGCGACTTGCCGGGACTGCGCCGGCGAGATGGAGAATGCCCTGATGGTCAAGCGTCTTTCCGCACGCGAGGGCGTCAAATGGCAGGCGCCTGATACCGTCCATGCCCGCGTGCAGGCGGCACTGACGCTGGAGCAATCCATGATGAGGCGCGCAACCACGGCCGCGAGCCAAACGGAGAGCCCGTGGCAGCACGTGTGGCGATTGGTTCGCGAATGGAGCTTCGTACCGTCGCTTGCCATCCTTGCGGCAAGCCTCATGCTCGTGCTGAACGTGCCGCAGCAGAGCCAGACGATCGAGGATCAGCTTCTCGCAAGCCATGTGCGCTCGATGCTCGCCGACCATCTGACCGACGTGCTGACCTCCGACCAGCACACGGTCAAACCATGGTTCAACGGCAAGATCGATTTCTCACCGCCGGTAGTCGATCTGGCAGCACAGGGCTTCCCTCTCGTCGGCGGCAGGGTGGATTATCTCGATGGCCGGGTGGTGGCGGCGCTAATCTATCGCCGGCACGGCCATGTCATCAATCTTTTCATCTGGCCCGGCGCTGCGGGAGCCAAAACCAATGCCGAGAAGGAGGGTTATAATTTCGTTGAATGGCATGCCGACGGGCTGGTCTTTTGGGCTGTCTCCGATGTCGCCGCACCGGATCTCGCCACCTTCCGCGACGATTTTATCCGCGCGACGGCGCCATAAAGCAATTCCAGGAAAAGTGCGTAGCGGTTTTCCGTCCGGAATTGCGCAAAGAAACAACGCGATAGAGTGTTTTCGCATTTCGCAGAAAAGCGGGAATGCTCTCAAGCAAAAAAGCCGGCCGCATCGCTGCAGCCGGCTTTCTTGAATAACTGCAAAAGATCAGGCCGAGAGCTTGGCCATAACTTCGTCCGAAACTTCGAAGTTCGAATAGACGTTCTGGACGTCGTCATCGTCTTCAAGGTTTTCGATGAGCTTCATCAGCGACTGGGCCTTTTCTTCGTCGACCGGCACGTTGTTCTGCGCGCGCCAAATCGCCTTTACGGTTTCGGCTTCGCCGAGCGTCGCTTCGAGCGCCTTGGCGACTTCGCCGAGAGATTCGAAGGCGCAGATGATCACATGGCCTTCTTCATCGCTTTCGACGTCATCGGCACCTGCTTCGATCGCCGCTTCCATGACCTTGTCGGCATCGCCGGCGGAAGGCTTGTAGGTGATTTCGCCGACGTGATCGAAGGAGAAGGACACCGAACCGGTTTCGCCAAGCGCACCGCCGGCCTTCGTGAAGATCGAGCGAACGTTGGATGCCGTGCGGTTGCGGTTGTCGGTCAGCGCTTCGACGATGATCGCCGTGCCGCCCGGACCGTAGCCCTCGTAACGGATCGCATCGTAATTCTCAGTGTCTGCACCGGACGCCTTCTTGATGGCGCGGTCGATATTGTCCTTCGGCATCGACTGGGCCTTGGCGTTCTGGATCGCCAGACGCAGGCTCGCGTTCATCGTCGGGTCGGGCAGGCCCGATTTGGCAGCGACGGTGATTTCGCGCGCCAGCTTCGAGAACATTTTCGAACGCACCGAGTCCTGACGACCCTTGCGGTGCATGATGTTTTTAAACTGTGAATGGCCAGCCATGGCACCCCTGTTCACGTCTTTTGTTGGGAATGGGCTGCCTTATAAGAGCGAAGCGGCCCTCATTCAAGTAAAAAGCCGGGTAATGGGGATGGAGAGCGGTCGCGATCGAGAAGGTCTCAAAGGTGATCGCGATGGTCACAGCCCCTTGAGCACATAGATCAGCGGCTTGCGCGGCAAGGTCTTCACCGACACCGTGACGCTTGGTGTCGGCGCATAGGCGACGTCGAAGTCGGGACCGAACAGGGCGAGAAACTGATCGACCGGCGGACCCCAACGGTGCATGGGCAGGATGAGCGACGAGCGCAGCCTTTTGACCACGCGGCTCATGCTGTCGGCTCCCATGGTGAGGCCACCGTCGACCGGCACCATCACCACATCGAGCCGGCCGATCTCGGCATATTGCTGGTCGGTGAGCTCGAAATGCAAATGCCCCAGATGTCCGATGCAAAGACCCGCCACCTCGAAGATGAAGATCGAATTGCCGTTGGCTTCGATGCCGCCACCCCAGGAGCGAATATCGGTGACGACATTGCGGATCAAGGTGTCACCGACGGTCATGCGGATCTTTGCCGGCTCTCCGGGCACATCGCTCCATCCATGCAGCACATATTTGATCGCAGGGTCCGGCGTCAGCGTGTAGTGGCTCGGATGCGCCTTGTTCATCGTGACGACCTCGGGCGTATAGGGCGGCGGATAAGCGCCGCTATAATCCGTGGCGATGGAAACGCCACCCGGCGTCTCGATGAAAAGCGTGGCGTGGCCGAGGAAGGTAATCTTCACCTCGCCATTAACCGGATCATCGACAAGCGTCGGACGGGGAGGAGAAAAGCTGGCGAAAGTTGCTTTCGGAAGAGATTGCGCGATCGCCTGGCATTGGCTGGGTTGCGGACGAGAAGGCTTTTGCTGGGCGTCAGCCGCGGTCCACCAAAAAATCATCGCCAGGAAAAACACGGCAAAGACAGGAAATCGCTGTAACATGCCATCCCCTCAAGCCAGATAATGGCGGAAGGATGCGGCATGACCGGAAACGGGTCCAGCGGCAATCAGACAGGATTGCTCACAATCGCGTCATCATATGGTGATGCTGAATTATAGAGCGTGATGCCGAAAAGTGTAGGCGGTTTTCGGACGACATCACGCTCTACTTCTTTGAGTCTAGAGCGGATTCAGATTTTAGGTCGATTCGACCTAAAATCATCCGACTCTAGTGCAGCGGTCAGCGCCAGAAATCCGGAATGGTCTCCGCAAGGCGTGGTCCAAGCCGGAGCGGTGCGATCTTTTCAGCCAATCCCGTCGCGTCGGAAATCTCGACGCCGACGCCGCAGATGGTGGCTGGCCCCGACGCCGCCTCGAAACGCCCCTTCGGCATCTTGGAGATGAAGCGGTTGAGCGGCTCTTCCTTTTCCATGCCGAGCGAGGAATCGTAATCGCCGCACATGCCAGCATCCGACATATAGGCGGTGCCACCATTCAGGATCTGTGCGTCCGCAGTCGGCACATGCGTATGCGTGCCAATGACGAAGCTCGCGCGGCCATCGACGAAGTGACCGAAACACTGCTTTTCGCTCGTCGCCTCCGCATGGAAGTCGAAGACGATGGCATCCGCCTGCTCCTTCAGCGGGCAGGCATCGAGAATGGCTTCTGCCGACTTGAAGGGATCGTCGAGCTCCGGATGCATGAAGACGCGGCCCATGATGTTGGCAACGAGCACGCGGGCGCCATTGCGCGCGTAATAGAGGCCGGAACCGCGGCCGGGCGTGCCGGCCGGATAGTTGGCGGGGCGCAGAAACTGGTCGTGGCGCTCGCAAAAGACGACGGCTTCCTTCTGGTCCCAGACATGGTTGCCCGTCGTCACGACGTCTGCGCCGGCATTGATCGTCTCGAGGAAGATGTCCTCGGTGATGCCGAAGCCGCCGGCAGCATTCTCGCCATTGACGATGACGAAATCGAGCTTCAGGTCAGACACGAGGCCCGGCAGGCGGTCCCACACCGCGGTCCGCCCCGTCTTGCCGACCATATCTCCCAGAAAAAGCAGCCGCATTCGCTATCCAATCACTTCCGAAACGAAATTGAGTCCGCTCTCGGTCAAAATCGCGTCAAGACGGACATCATGCGGCTCAGCCGGCACTGATGGCACTTCTTGGCAATCGAATGCAATGCCGATCAGCCGCGGATTCAGGCCTTTTTGATGCAAGCGTTCGATCGCACGGTCGTAATGACCGGCACCATAGCCGATGCGGTGGCCGCTCTTGTCGAAGGCCGAAAGCGGCACGAGCATAATATCCGGGTCCAGCACTGCCGCTTCGGGTCCCGGACCGGAAGTCCCGAATCCGACCGGAACCAATGGCATCCCGGCGACAAGCTCCCGGAAGACGATCGTGCTGCGATCAAGAATAACAGGCACACAGAGCCGCGCCCCACGCTCCCGCAGACGCGCCATCAATGGCCTTATATCCACTTCCGAACGGATCGGCAGGAAGCCGGAGACGATATCTCCCGGCCTGATATCGATAGCGTCACCGCCATGCACGACCATGGCCAGGCCCTTTTCAATACGATCTTCTGCCGGAATGGCGTCTCGCTCGGCAAGGCGCTCGTTGCGGTATTGGGCTTTCAGCTCTTTGCTCATCTGATCTTCGCAAATATCTATGATATCACGAAAACATAATGAGCCGGCAGCCCGTTGCAAAGCACGAAAGCGACATGCTGTGGTCACGAAAGGAGTGGGCTGCATCATCCTTTATGGATGATCGACAATTTTCCGTCGCCATCCACATGCGCGCGAACATTTTCATAATTCGGCAGTGTGGTGTGATTGGTCTCGATCGGATGCGAATGCGTCGCGGTGATAACCACCACATCCGCACCAGCCGCCTCGCCTGCCTTGACGCCGGCCAGGACGTCTTCGAACACCAGGCATTCCGATGGGCTGAGGCCGAGGCGCTGCGCGCCGAGGATATAGCACTGCGGATCAGGCTTGCCGACCTTCACGTCCTCGGCGGTAACCATGAAGCGCGGAACGGGGATCCCGGCAGCGTCAAGCCGCGCCAGCGCCAGCCGATAGGGCGACGAGGTGACGATCGCCCAGCGCTCCGGTGGCAGCGATGCAAGGAAATCGACGGCGCCCGGCAGCGCGATCACACCCTCGACATCGGCAATTTCGGCTTCGGTGATCTTCAGCGCCTCCGCAACCGGATCGACGCCAGGCAGATTCAACTGACCGATCGTATCGACACCGCGCTTGCCATGCATGGTTGGCATGAACTTCTCGACATCGAGACCCTGGGCGCGTGCCCAATTGCCCCAGACACGTTCTGCAGCAGCAATCGAATTGATGATCGTGCCGTCCATATCGAACAGGAAGCCGGAATAGGTCTTGGCGAAGGCGGAATTCGATGCAGCGGACAAGGGCGGACCTTTCTGGATAAGACGGCGAGCACCTGTGGCAAACGTAGCGCTCATGATATGCCCTTCCCGACTAACGGCAGCCGTCGAAAGAAGCAAATAAATGCTGCGCCGAACGCGCAGGAAAAGTCGGTAGGAGACCGTGGGGAAAGGCGAGAAAGGGCGCGCGACAGCAAGACACGCCGCGCGCCATGAGCATTATTCGCCGAGGCGGCTCTTCAGTCCATTGATGATGTGGTTCGCCAGGGCTTCGTAATCATCATCGAAATGGTGGCCGCCATCCATGGCGATGACTTCCGCACCCGTGCCCTTCAGCAGCGGGCAAGCGACATCCTCGTCATCGTCCTTGCCGTAGACGCATTGCACCATCTTTGGATTGATCGATTTGAGGTCGTTGACGGGATCGCCGCCCTTGCCCGCGCTCGAAGCCCCGAGCCAGCCCATGACCGAAATCACATAGTCGACCTTCTGCGACAGAGACAGCAGCGACATTTGGACGATCTTGTCCTTTTCGGCCTGGGGCAGGCGATTGTAGCTCGCCGGCAGCACATCGGCGCCAAAGGAATAGCCGACCAGTACCACATGCTTGACCTTGAAGCGTTTGGTGTAGAAGTCGATGATCCGGCCGAGATCGTTGGCCGTCTGCTGCGGATCCTTCTCGGTCCAGAAATAATGCAGCGTATCGACGCCCACGACCGGGATGCCCTGGTCCTGCAGGTAGCTGCCAACTTCCTTGTCGATGTCGCGCCAGCCGCCATCGCCCGAATAGACGATGGCGAGCGTGTCCTCGGTTGGCGTCGTCTCCATGATATCAAGGGGCAATCCAAGCGGCGACTTCGAACTGTCGATCGTCTTCATCAGATCGGCGAGCGAAGCCTCCAGCGTCGCATAGGTATCGGCATTGTCGGAATCCGTGGTCTGGACTTCGGGATGGTCCTTCTGGATGTCTGCGACGTGGTCGCGGCCATCCTTCGGCGCATTCGCCGTATAGGCCACGAGTATCGGATTGGGCAGAGCGCCTTCCTGCAGACCGAAGGACACCATATCGCCATCGGTCTTCTTTTCGGCCGGCGTGCAGAGTTCCTGCTTCAGGCCGATGCCGGCAGTCGGGTCGACGGCCAGCGTGCCGGCAACGGTCGCATCCGGCGTCTGGGCCGCGATCGTCAGCGCCATAGCGCCACCGGCGCCGACACCGGCGATAACAGGCAATTGATAGGTGCTGTCGGCGAAGGAGCGCTGCACCTGCTGGCTGAGCGATTCCAGATCCGAGACGATATAGATGCAGCCGTCATTCTTGCTGACGTCATAATTGTTGAGCGCGGCGAGAAAGGACGGATAGTCGATGCCGATGACGAGCGAGCCATTGGCGACGAGCTTGTCGGCAACAGCCTTCTCCTTGTCGCCCCAGCCGGCGAGATCGGAAATCAGAACGACTTCGTTCGAAACCTTGCCGTGCGGTCGCATGATGTGCGGCGCCGGGATCATGCCCAGATCATATTTTGTATCGTCGGCTTCAGCCCGTGCTTGGCCTGACATCAGCAGCCCCGTGGACAGCACGCATGCGAAAGCCAATGACATTGCGTATTTCAAGATCATTTCCTCACGACCCCCTTAAGTCCGCCCCCGATGAGGAATGTGGCATCCATCAACGCGATCATTGGACTAACCCCTCCCGAAACAGCCAGGTAGCGTGGCTGCCATTCGGGATGGAATTTTGATTTGAAGGCACGAAGCCCTTTGAAATTGTAGAAGCGCTCGCCGTGCTCGAAGACAGTTCCCCCGACCCTGTCCCAAACCGGCGCCGATTCCCGTCTCGACATGCCCGACAGCGGCGCCATGCCAAGGTTGAAACGCTGAAATCCCTCACCCTTGAGGTATTCGAGGATCTGCACGAACAGAAAATCCATCGAACCCTTCGGGGCATCAGGGGAAAAACGCATCAGGTCGACGGATCCCTCCTCCTTGGTCTCCGTCATCAGAATATTCGCAAAAGCGACGATCTTACCATCCTTTTTCAACACGCCGACCGGCTGAGAGCACACGTAATCCTGATCGAACGCGCCGAGCGAGAAACTCTTTTCCTTGGCATTGTGATCGGCAAGCCATGTATCGGAAACATGCGCGAGCTGATCCAGCACATCGGGTATATCTTGAGGTTCGATAACGGCAAATTCTAGTCCATCGCGCACTGCGCGGCTCGCCGTCTGCCTGAGATTGGCCCATTTGCCACCCTTGAGCTCGAAATTGGCAAGATTGACCACGGCAAGCTCGCCGAGCTTGAACGCCCGCAGGCCCGCATCGGCGCAGTAGGAGAGAAGCGCCGGCGAGATCTGGTAGAAGACCGAGCGGCAACCGGCAGCGCGCGCCGTCTCGACGAAGCGCCAAATCAGATCGGGCAACGCCTGGCGCGGGCCGACCGGATCGAACAGGGCGATCCATGAGCGGCCCTGCTTGCCGTACATGATGAAGGCATCGCCTTTTTCTGAGAACATGATGCTCTTGTCGCCCATGCGTACCAGATTGGCGTCGGCAACGCCCTGCTTGCGCACGATTTCCACGGCGCGCGCCACCGCATCGTCGCTGACAGGCTCCGGCCGCTTCGTTGCCGGACGCAACAGGCTGAAGATCGCGATCGCCGAGGACACGATGGAAATGCCGAGCGCTGCACGAAGCCCGCGCGGCGCCTCATCGGCAAATTCGAACTGCCACCAAAGCTCGTTGCTGTATCCGACATCGCGATAGACGAAGAACAGCACGACGATAGCGCCGATGCAGACGACCGCGATGGCCGTGAGCCAACCGGCCGTCAACGTCTGGTTAAGCAGCGAAGCCGGCCGCTTGAACAGGCGACGGCTGACGACGAGGCTAAAGACGAAGAAGGCAAGCAAACCGGCTTCGACGATGGCGATGGCTTTCAGCAGCGAGAAGAACAGGGCGAACAACGCCGAGAAGGTCGAAACCCACCACGCCCCGTCGAGACGCTGGCTGAGCCCACGGGCGGCCACGATGATTGCCAGCCCGAGAAGGCTCGACAGAAAGTGAGCGCTTTCGACCAAAGACAGCGGCAGATAGTCTGATAGCACGATCAGATTATGGTCGGGCGTCGGCGTCACGCTCGAAAAGACCAGCATCATGCCAAGCAGCAGCGCAAAGGCCGACAATAGCTGCGGCATCAGGCGTGCGCCAATGCGGCGCATGCTCGAAGCCACCGGATGATCGACGAAACGGCGCAGCTCCGCGACCGAGATCGCGGCAATGGCGATGACGAGCGGAATGACGTTGTAGATGACGCGATAGAGGACCAGAGAGCTCAGAACGGCATCTTCATTCACGGAACTGCCGAGCCAGGCGATGATGATCGTCTCGAACACGCCGAAGCCGGCCGGAACGTGGCTGAGCACGCCAAGCCCGACGGCGATCGCGTAAATCGCGAAGAAGCCCGGCCATCCGATGGAGGTTTCCGGCAACAGCACATAGAGCACGGAGGCCGAGGCTGCGATATCGAATGCAGTGACCAGAAACTGCCGCGACCAGGTGCGCGAATCCGGCAGACGCACGGCGACCGGGCCGATACGCACTTCGCGGCCATTGCGGCCGGCATAGACTACGAAAGCAAGCGCCGCGAGAATGGCGATAGCGATCAGCCGCAGCCACAAGCCATCGACGCTGATCAGCGGGCCGATCTCGTCGGCGATGACCAGAAGCGCCATGGCGCCGACAGACGCCAGACCCAGACCGAAGGCGAGCGTAACGAAAGCGATGACGCGAGTGATGTCGTCGGGCGACAGCCCGAGCCGGGTATATGCGCGGTAGCGGATCGCGCCGGCGCTGAGCGCACCGAAGCCGGCGGTATTGCCGACCGCGTAGGCGCTGAAGGAGGTCAGCGCGACATGCGGAAACGGCAGCCGCTTGCCGATATATTCGAGCGCATTCTGGTCATAGAAGATCAGGGAGGCGAAACTCAGGCCAGTAAACAGCAGCGCCAGCAGTACAGAGGAGATCTTCGTCGTCGTCAGGGCATGGACGACGTCATCATAGCGCACCTCGGTCGTCAGGTCGTAGATCGCATAGGCGGCGATGCAGAAGACGGCGACTGTAAGAACGGCGACAATCAGCGCGCGATAGCGGTTCAACAGACCGACCATGCCGCCACGCTCTTCCAATTCCTCATCGGCATTTTCCAGATCGATTGGGCTCGACATGCTCTACCTGTTTATAGTGATCTTCGCCGGTTCCGACTGTCCGGATATTCAGTAACATCGACGACGCGTCTTCGAGTTGCCGTATACACTTCTTTCGACAAGCCCGTTGTGACGCGCGCTCCATCGTTCTGAATTTAGGCAATTTTGGCGCAGGCCCCGTCCCGCCAACAATGAATCTCTTATTATTTAAAGGATTTTGTCATTCATCCGGCTTTTGGGCTTATCCACACACAAAAGTGATATTCCCATCTCATCCTGAGCGCCCTCACCGCCAATACCGCCCTTCTTCCGATTGTCCGAAGCCTACTACAACGTGAGATGGATATCCATCTCACGGCATCAACCGCCCTCCCCAGTAGTAGAATCCGCAAACAGATAGGCCCGGCGCCGAAATCGGCACCGGGCCACTGACCGATAGCCAGGAAAGGGATCGAGACGATAGTTACTGGTGATACGGGTTTGCCGGAACTCAGCGATCCGGCGCCTCCGCCGGTTCGCCGCGCATCTCGCTGAGGAAGAACCCTTCGCGCAGATTGATCCCGTATTCGACGAAGGCTTTCATGCAACAGAGCATCTGCGTCCAGCCCTCGCAGTTCAGATAGGTGCCGCGACGGCCGGCCTCATCCTCGCGCCAGCCGCTTTCTTCGATGATGACAAGCGTGCCGCCATCCTCCAGCGCATCGAAGGTCATCTCCACTTTGGTTCTGTAACGGACGCCGTCCTCGCCGGTGCCGCCGTCCCAGTGAAAGACGATGCGCTTGTTGGCCTCCACCTCATTGACCTCGACGGGGGCGTTCTTCCACCAGATGACGGTCGTTCCCGCCACCAGGGGCGCGCTCGCCCCGCCGACGGTGGTGAAGTAGCTCGAAAGCTTTTTCGGGTTGACGACAGCATCGAAGACTTCATCCACCTTGCGGCCGATCCGTCCTGAAATCCGAACATTCAATGTCATGGCATCTCCTCCATTATTTGTCTGTCGTTATCGCTCCATTGCGACTGGCCCCATTATGTTATAAAAATATAACATGTCAAACGAATCGGATAGCGACCTCATTTTCAGGGCTCTTGCGCATCGGCGGCGGCGCGAAATCCTGGACATGCTCAAAGATGCGCCACGCACGACGGGCTCGCTCTGCGAAGCTTTCACGGATATGGACCGCTGCACCGTGATGCAGCATCTGAGAGTGCTGGAAGAAGCTGATCTCGTGATTGCCAAGAAGGATGGCCGCGAGCGCTGGAACCATCTGAACAGCCTACCGATCAAGCAGATCCATGATCGCTGGATCAGCGCCTATGCCGGCCATGCCCTCTCCATCCTCGATCAGCTGAAGAACGATCTGGAAAGCTAAAAAAGACGGTTGGGTTCGGAGAAAGTCGGATTACGCTGCGCTGGCGCGGCCCAACAGATGTTTCAGCCTATCGCTCGTCCCGTCTTCTTCGAGCGGTGTATAAACGACCAGCTTCATGTCGGCACGGTCCATGACGGCAAGTGCGGTATATTCGAATGTCATTAAGCCGCCCTCCGGATGGCGCAGACGCTTGTGACCCGTCAGCGGCCGCAGCACATCCTGCCTCGGCCACCAGGCGCGAAATTCGGGGCTCGCCTGCATCAAGGTAGCGATCAACCGCTCGAAATCAGGATCGCCGGCGTAACGGGCGCTGTCGACGCGAAACATCGCCAGCGAATTCGCCGCCACGATCTCCCAATCGACAAGAAGCTGCCGGTGGGAAGGGTCGGTAAACACCCGATGGACGCTGTTGCGCGCATCCCCCTGCAGCAGGGCATAATCACCGAAAACTGCAACAGCCGCGGCATTCCAGGCCAGCACATCCCAGCGGCGGCCGAGAACATAGGCCGGCTGGCCAACAAGGCTTGCAAGCATGCGCGCTAGCGCATCCGGCACTTCCTCAGGCCCGCGCAACGGGGTGTCAATAGATGGCCGATCACTCAGCGTAAAGAGATGCCGCCGCTCGACCGGATCGAGCCGCAGTGCGTCGGCCAGCGCCGATAGAACCTCTGCGGAGGGACGAACGTCCCGCCCCTGTTCCAGCCAAGTGTACCAGGTGGTACCGACACCGGCGAGCAGCGCCACTTCCTCGCGCCTGAGCCCTGGCGTGCGCCGCCGGAACCCTTCCGGAAGCCCGACCTTGGCGGGCGTCAGCTTTTCCCGGCGGGAGCGCAGAAAGGCGCCGAACTCGCGACGCCTGGCTTCGATGATGATCTGGCTCTGGTTGATGGTCATGACCTATCATAGCAGGATCAATACTAGGATAAAGTCAGAACTGTTTGCCGCGTCCGCAAGCTGCCAAATATCATCATGCAGACAACGAGAAGGCGGTTGCTATGGATATGAGCGGCAAGACAATTCTGATCACAGGCTCGACGGATGGTGTCGGGCGCAGGGTTGCAGAACGACTGGCAGCGGCAGGTGCTAGGCTCATCGTTCACGGCCGTGACAAGACCCGCGCGGAAGAACTGGTCTCCCGCATTCAGGACAAGGGCGGCAAAGCGGCCTATTACCTCGCCGACCTTTCCTCACTGAAAGAGGTCCGCACTCTGGCCGACGCCATCGAGCGCGACTACGATCGCCTCGATGTTCTGATCAACAATGCCGGCATCGGCACCAGTGGCGGCGGCACCGGGCGCCAGGTAAGCCGAGACGGATACGAGCTGCGCTTCGCGGTGAATTATCTTGCCGGCTTCCTGCTGACGCGCCGGCTTCTGCCTCTGTTGAAGGCAAGCACTCCCGCCCGCATCGTCAATGTATCTTCCGTCGGTCAACAGGCCATCGACTTCTCCGATGTCATGTTGACGCGCGGCTATAGCGGCGTGCGCGCCTATTGCCAGAGCAAGCTGGCGCAGATCATGTTCACCTTCGATCTCGCCGAAGAGCTTGCCAGCTCCGGCGTCACCGCCAACTGCCTGCACCCGGCGACCTATATGGACACGACCATGGTGCGCCAGGCAGGCGTTGCGCCGTTAAGCTCCGTCGAGCAAGGAGCCGATGCCATCCTCAATCTGGCCGCCGGCACCGCTCTGGAAGGACACACCGGCCTCTATTACGACGGACTGCGCCCATCGCGCGCCTCTGCCCAAGCCTATGACGCAACTGCGCGCGGCAACCTGCGAACAATCAGCCAAAGCCTTACCGGCCTGGCCTGAGACCTTATTCCTTGCCCCCTCCCCAGCCTCCAGAAAGGAGACAACCATGTCGTCTCAACACGTCGCTATTGTCGGCGGCTCCTCCGGTATCGGTCTTGCGACTGCCGCCCATCTTCTCGAAAAAGGCTATCGCGTCACGATCACTGGCCGCGATAAGGCGAAACTCCAGGCCGCCGCACAAGGCCTGAATGGCGATCTTACGCCAATCACCATGGATGCAGCCGACTTCGCCGGTCTTCCCGCCGCCTTTGAGGCAATCGGCCCTCTCGATCATCTCGTCCTGGCATTGGGCGGCGGCAATGGCGCCGGACCTTTCGCCACGGTCGATCTTGCCGACGTCAGGAAAGGTTTCGAGCAGAAGACGATGGCACATTTCGCCTGCGCCCAGGCCTGCTTGCCCTATCTGTCGAAGCAAGGCAGCATCACCTTCGTCTCCGCCGTATCGGCACAGGCGGCGATGCCCGGAACCGCAGGACTCGGAGCCATCAATGCCGCCATAGCCGCCTTGGCGCCGATTCTCGCCGTCGAGCTCAAGCCGATCCGGGTGAACTGCGTTTCACCAGGAGTTGTCGACACGCCCTGGTGGGACTTCCTGAGCGCAGATCAGAAAGAGCCGACATTTTCCGGCTTCGCAGCGCGCACACCCGTCGGTCGTGTCGGCCAGCCCAAGGAAATAGCCGAAGCCATCGCCTTCCTGATCGGCAACGGTTTTACGAGCGGCCATACGCTGATCTGCGACGGCGGCATCCGCCTCGGTCAATGATCCCTGCACCATTGCCAGCCGGCAGCGGCGATGGCGTCCTCAGCTGTTTTGGTCACCCGCCTGCAGATGCGTGCGGATTTCGATCAGATGGATCGAGCTGAGCCGCTGAAGAACCTTCGAAGCGGAAAGCGGCTGAAGGGCGGTCGCGCGCCTGGTGGGCTTGATTGCCCACGAAGATCTGCCGCGGCTGCGCAGCGCGAGCAGCCGCACCGAACTTGAACGCGGTGCCTATCTGCGAACGAAACTTGCCAGCGCAGCGATAGAACTGCGCGGCGCTTTCCTTGGCAATCGTCCGAAAAATTGAAGAGCGATCCACGACGACCGATGGATGTTTACGATCCTGGGTGCCTACAAACGTAGGTGGGCACCGTGTGTCCAGGCCCACGGGCCTGGTCAGGGACAGCTCCCTTTGGATCGAGTATGGCCCCAGGGATTGTGGTTCCTGTCGGGAAGCGCAGACCGCCTGAACTATATAGAGCGGATTGTGCCGCTGCACCAGAGGGCCGCATCGGGGATCCGCAGAAATAACTCAAAGCATGTCGCGCAAAAGTGAGCAGCGGTTTTGCGATAACGACATGCGTAAAATCGAATCTAAAGCGAGAGAAGCGAGGCTGAAAGCTCGCGATGCGCTTTAAACCTGCTCGATGCCCGGCCGCTCGAGGAGCTTCTCGGTGATGCCGTGGATGCGTGTCGTCACCTCGTCGATCACACTGGCAAGCGTTTCCTCGGCGCGGGCATTGGCAGCGAGCGTCGTATCACGATTGCTGGTGAGGGACTCCAGTTCGGCTTCCAGCGCGGAGACCCGTCGCGTCAATTCCGATACTTCGTCCATGATCATGATCCCTGCCATGACAGTCAGCCTGAGATCGCCGATTTCGCCGAACTGGCTCTTCAAATGCAGGACATAGCGGTCGAAACGATTGGCAAGATCCGTCAGATGGTCTTCCTGCCCCTCTTCGCAGGCCATCCGGTAGGCTTTGCCGTCGATCGTTACCGTTACTTGCGCCATTCGACTTTCCGATCACTGCCGCTCCGGCACGGCTGCCTCCCGAGGGATCAGCGGTCCAGCACGGCTCTTATGGTTTCCATCGCCGTAACCAGCCGGCGCGACACTTCACGATTGACTTCTTCGAGCCGGTTCGCCCGGAACTCGGCCTGATCCAATTCCTGGGCAAGACGCGACCGGTCGGCGTGAACCCTGCGGACCTCGCCTTCTATATCGCTCTGCGCCCGTTCCCGCTCGAACCGTCCGTCGACGGCACTCTCCAAAGTCGAAAGCGCCTGGCGCAACTGGGCGAGCGCCGCGTCCACCGTTTTGCCTGAAGGTGTCATACCCTTCGCTTCTCCGCGCAAGGCCCGAATCAAAACATCCGGCCACTTGTCTGATTTCGCAACAATATTCAACTCGGCAACAGCACGTCAATAAAGGCTGTCATGTGGCAGGGCCCCTATTCTGTGGATGAATGCCGCCTTTGCCGTCTGCACAGGCCTTGTCGCATGATTGTCGTCTTTTGTAAAAGTGAACGGGCAAATGTTAAAAAATTGCCGCGAGGAAGCCGGATTGAGCCCTCGATTTGTTGACTTGCTCGCCCTAACTGCTATGTCTCGACCGCCTGAGGCGACGTTGGAAATGGCGTTCGGAAGAGCGCCTCACTTCACCCGCCTTTAACCGATGGCCTCCCTCCCAAGCGTGCGGCCATCCCCCGAACCCGGAACACTGCGGAAAAACCCATGAACTCTCGCGAACAACACGACCGGATGGCAAATGCGATCCGTTTCCTTGCCATGGATGCTGTCGAGAAGGCCAATTCCGGTCACCCCGGTTTGCCGATGGGGATGGCTGATGTCGCCACCGTTCTCTTTAGCAAATATCTGCGCTTCGACCCGAAGAACCCGCTTTGGCCGGATCGTGACCGTTTCGTTCTGTCAGCTGGCCACGGCTCGATGCTGCTTTATTCGGTTCTCTACCTCACCGGCTATCCGGACATGACGGTCGATGAGCTTACACGCTTCCGCCAGCTCGGCTCCAAGACCGCCGGCCATCCGGAATATGGTCACGCCACCGGCATCGAAACCACCACCGGCCCGCTCGGCCAGGGCATTGCCAATGCCGTCGGCATGGCGATCGCCGAGCGCAAGCTGCGCGAAGAGTTCGGCTCCGAACTTCAGGATCACTACACCTACGCCATGTGCGGCGACGGCTGCCTGATGGAAGGTATCAGCCATGAAGCGATCGCGCTGGCCGGCCACCTCAAGCTCAACAAGCTGATCCTGTTCTGGGACAACAACTCCATCACCATTGACGGCGCCGTCTCGCTGTCGGACTCGACCGACCAGATCATGCGCTTCAAGGCCGTTCACTGGAATACGATCGAGGTCGACGGCCACGACCAGGCCGCCATCAGCGCCGCCATCGAAGCCGCTCACAAGTCCGACCGCCCGACGCTGATCGCCTGCAAGACGATCATCGGCTTCGGCGCTCCGAACAAGCAGGGCACCCACAAGGTCCACGGCTCGCCGCTCGGCGCCGAGGAAATCGCCGCGACCCGCGTTGCGCTCAACTGGCCTTACGAGCCCTTCGTCATTCCGAACGACATCCTCGGCGAATGGCGCGCTGCCGGCGAACGCTCCGTCGGCACCCGCGAAGCCTGGGAAGGCCGCCTCGCTGCCGCCGACCCGGCCAAGAAGGCAGAGTTCACCCGCCGCTTCGATCACAAGCTGCCTGCCGGCTTCGACGCCGCCATCAGCGACTACAAGAAGAAGCTCGCGGAAACCAAGCCGACACTCGCAACCCGCAAGGCATCGGAAGATGCGCTGGAAATCATCAACGGCTTCATTCCGGAAACGCTCGGCGGCTCGGCCGACCTGACGCCGTCGAACAACACCAAGACCAGCCAGATGAAGTCGATCACCCCGACCGATTTCTCCGGCCGTTACATGCACTGGGGCATCCGCGAACACGGCATGGCTGCTGCCATGAACGGCATCGCGCTCCACGGCGGCCTCATCCCCTATAGCGGCGGCTTCCTGATCTTCTCGGATTATTGCCGCCCGCCGCTCCGCCTCGCCGCTCTGATGGGCATCCGCGCCATTCACGTCCTGACGCATGATTCCATCGGCGTCGGCGAAGACGGCCCGACCCACCAGCCGGTCGAGCAGGTCGCCAGCCTGCGCGCTATCCCGAACTTCCAGCTCTTCCGCCCGGCGGACGCAACGGAAACGGCCGAATGCTGGCAGATCGCCATTAAGACGACCAACCGTCCGTCCGGCCTTGCTCTGACCCGTCAGAACCTGCTGGCCGCCCGTACAGAGTACAGCGAAAAGAACCTCTGCGAACTCGGCGCCTACACGCTGGCCGGCAATGCCGATGCCAAGGTGACGATCTTCGCTTCGGGCTCCGAAGTCGAACTCGCCGTTGCCGCCCGCACCGTTCTTGAAGGCAAGGGCGTCTCCACGCGCGTCGTTTCGGTTCCCTGCACCGAGCTCTTCTTCGAGCAGCCGGACGCCTACCGCAAGGAAGTCATCGGCAACTCGCCGGTCAAGGTTGCCGTCGAAGCCGGCGTTCGCGAAGGCTGGGATGCCTTCATCGGGCCGGAAGGCGCCTTTATCGGCATGAAAAGCTTCGGCGCGTCGGCTCCGTACAAGGACGTCTACAAGCACTTCGGCATCACCACCGAGGCTGTTGTCGCCGCCGCTGAGGCAAAGCTTTCCTGAGGGCGCTGACAAGCGCTCTCAAATCCAATAGATAAACACCCTGAATGAAAGGGAGTGACATTCATGACTGTAAAAGTAGCCATCAACGGCTTTGGCCGCATCGGCCGTAACGTCCTGCGTGCAATCGTCGAATCCGGCCGTACCGACATCGAAGTCGTTGCCATCAACGACCTCGGCCCGGTCGAGACCAATGCTCACCTGCTGCGTTACGATTCCATCCACGGCAGGTTCCCCGCCGAAGTGAAGGTCGAAGGCGACTCGATCATCGTGGGCGGCGGCAAGCCGATCAAGGTCACGGCGATCAAGGATCCGGCAACCCTGCCGCACCGCGATCTCGGCGTCGACATCGCCATGGAATGCACGGGCATCTTCACCGCCCGCGACAAGGCTGCCGCCCACCTGACGGCCGGCGCCAAGCGCGTCATCGTTTCGGCTCCTGCCGACGGTGCCGACCTAACCGTGGTTTTCGGCGTCAACCATGACCAGCTCACCAGGGAACACCTGGTCATCTCCAACGCATCCTGCACCACGAACTGCCTGGTACCGGTGGTCAAGGTTCTCGACGATGCCGTCGGCATCGATCACGGCTTCATGACCACAATCCACTCCTACACCGGTGACCAGCCGACGCTCGACACCATGCATAAGGACCTGTACCGCGCCCGCGCCGCAGCCCTGTCCATGATCCCGACGTCGACGGGCGCCGCAAAGGCTGTCGGTCTCGTTCTGCCGCACCTCAAGGGCAAGCTCGACGGCACGTCGATCCGCGTTCCCACGCCGAACGTCTCGGTCGTCGACTTCAAGTTCGTGTCCAAGAAGGCAACGACGGTCGGCGAAATCAACGAAGCCATCAAGGCTGCATCGAACGGCAAGCTGAAGGGCATCCTGGGCTACACCGACGAGCCGCTGGTTTCCCGCGACTTCAACCATGACAGCCACTCGTCGATCTTCGCGACCGACCAGACCAAGGTCATGGAAGGGAACTTCGTGCGCGTCCTGTCCTGGTACGACAACGAGTGGGGCTTCTCCAGCCGCATGTCGGACACGGCCGTTGCCTTCGCAAAGCTGATCTGATCATGACCTTCCGCCCGCTCCTTCCGACGACAGTCCGCTGGCGTCCCTTGGAAGGAGACGGGCTGGAGCACCTGACGATCTCTCCTATCGACAATGCCGGCAGCGCGGCCATCCGTGCCGCCGGCATTGTCATTGGTGCCCGCGGCGGCACGCCCTATGGCGTCTCCTACCGTATCGACTGCGACGCTGATTGGGCCGCTCTCTCCTTCTCGGTCGAAACCACCGATGGCCGTCGCTTGGCGCTGATTTCGGACGGCAAGGGACATTGGCGCACCGAGCATGGCGTGACGTTGCCGCAATTCGACGGCTGCATCGATATCGATCTCTATGGCTCGCCCTTCACCAACAGTCTGCCGATCCGCCGGCTTGGCATGACGCCCGAAAGCGGAACCGCTAAGCTTTCGATGCTCTATATCCCATTCGACACCTTCGAACCGGTGCGCGACGGTCAGCACTATACCTGCATCGTGCCGGAGAAACTTTATCGCTATGCGGCCGAAGACAGGAATTTCACCGTCGATCTTCCGGTCGACGAGGATGGGCTGGTGATCGACTATCCCAGCTATTTCAGGCGCGTGGATGTCTGAGCGAAGGCCTCGGTATCGATACCCTTGCTCATTCGGCAAGCAACGAGCTTGTGCCTCTCGTAGCAATCGCAATCGCCCTTCAAAACGCCTCAATCTTTGTTCGCCCTGCCCTGCTATCGTCCAGATTTACCAGTAAATTTTGAAGCAGGAAGTCTCCCAGGCATTCCAAGCCGCTTCGCCGTTCTGGCAAAAGCGCATCACACCATGACGATGCAGTCGTCGGAAAGAGTTTCGATCCATGAACTCTCCTCCGAACGATTTCCGTGTTTGCCAATTTGCCAGGCACGGCAACATGATGGAAACTGGGAAGACCTCCGGCATTCGCGGCTTTTGGCCCGCTGGCGGCGCACGGAAAGGGAAAAAAGGTGGAGGCATTTTACATTATCGTGCTGATCAGCACGGTTCTCATACTCATTGCAGCCTTCTCCAGCCTCCTCGCCTTCCGTTTCGGCGCGCCTTTGCTGCTGCTCTTCCTGATGATCGGCCTTGCCGCCGGAACGGACGGGCTCGGCATCGAATTCTCCAACAATTATCTCGCCTATATCCTCGGCTCCCTGGCGCTTGCTATCATTCTGTTCGATTCCGGCTATGGCACGCCGATCCAGGCGTTCAAGCTTGCTGCGGCACCCGCGCTGACGATCGCTTCCGTCGGCGTCATCGTGACGGCCGCATTGTTCGGCCTCGCGGCCACCTGGCTGCTCGGCTTCACCTGGCTGCAGGGTCTTCTGCTGGGCTCGATCGTCGCCTCGACGGATGCGGCGGCCGTCTTCTTCCTTCTGCGCATCGGCGGCATCAATATCCGTGACAAGGTGCGCTCGACGCTGGAAGTCGAATCCGGCACCAACGATCCGATGGCAATCTTCCTGACGCTTGCCCTGGTCGAGCTCCTGGCAAGCGGCGAAGGCTATGCCGGCATCAACCTCGCCATGCTTGCCACCTTCGTCCAGCAGATGGGGCTGGGTGTCATACTCGGCCTGCTCGGCGGCATGATGATCGTCCTCATCGTCGGCCGCCTGGAGACGGATCGCGGCCTGACGCCCATCTTCGTACTGGCGCTGGCGCTCCTCGTCTTCTCGTTTACCGGCGCCGTCGGCGGCAGCGGCTTCCTGGCCGTCTATGTCGCAGGCATCTATGCCGGCAATCGCAAGCTGCCAGCCTCCGCCTCGATCAAGCGTTTCCAGGATGGCATGACCTGGCTGGCGCAGATCATCATGTTCCTCGTGCTCGGCCTGCTCGCCACCCCATCGGAATTTCCGGCAATCGCCATCCCGGCCGTGGCGCTGGCGCTGTTCCTGATCTTCGTTGCCCGGCCGATCGCCGTGTGGCTTTGCGTGCTGCCCTTCGACTATACGCAGCGCGAGACCGGCTTTGTCGCCTGGGTCGGACTGCGCGGCGCCGTCTCCATTCTTCTGGCGATCATGCCGATCCTCGGCGGCCTGCAGGCGGGGCAAACCTATTTCAACGTCGCCTTCATCGTCGTGCTGGTGTCGCTGCTCGTACAGGGCTGGACCATCAAGCCGATGGCGCGCCGGCTTGGCCTCATCGTTCCCCCGCGCATGGGGGCGATCGACAAGGTCGAAGTCGACCTGCCGGGCACGGTCAACCACGAACTCCTCTCCTATCGCGTCGTGAAGGACAGTCCGGTCCTGCGCGGCGAACGCATTCCGCGCTGGGCGACGCCGTCGCTCATCGTTCGCGACGGCAAGTCCATGCGCTATCAATATGCCGGCCGCCTGCGCGAAAACGATATCGTCTATCTTTTCGTCTCTCCCAATTATTCGCGCCTTCTCGACCGCATCTTCGCCAGCCGCGCGCCGGTCGATCCCGAGGATGCCGAATTCTTCGGTGCCTTCTCGATATCGCCGCTGCGCCCCGCCGCCGATCTCGACGCCGCCTATGGACCGGGATTGCTCAGCGAACAGGAGAAGGGGCTCACCATAGCGGAGCTCATGCGCCATCGCCTCGGTGGCAAGGCCGACTATGCGGATCGCGTACGCCTCGGCGAGATTATCCTCATCGTCCGCGATCTCGACGAGAACGATCATATCCAATCCGTCGGAATGTCGCTCGAGGCGGTGGAACCGCCCGTCATCATGCCGATCTTCATCAATCTCCATGATATTTTGAAGAGCATCCGGGCTTATCTGCAGAAGCGCCGCGAGCGCGTGAATGAAGCTATTTCCGACGAATCGACACCGGGTAAAAACGACGCCTGAGTGCCTTGAGCAATTCCCGGAAAAATGCATGACGGCTTTCCGTCCGGAATTGCCCAAAAGCAGGAAAATAGAACCGTTCGGCGATCCCACGAAACGCCGAACGGTTCTTGCGTCTCCGATCATCCGTAGTATGGTCGGCGCGCTTTTCGCCACCAACAATATCGGATCCTCCCATGGCAGCCTTCAAAACTCTCGACGATCTCACCGACATCTCCGGCAAGCGCGTTCTCGTACGCGTTGACCTCAACGTGCCGGTTAAGGATGGCAAGGTCACCGATGCGACCCGCATCGAGCGTGTCGCCCCGACGATTCTCGAACTGTCCGAAAAGGGCGCCAAGGTCATTCTGCTTGCCCATTTCGGCCGCCCGAAGGATGGCCCCTCCCCGGACCTTTCGCTCGGCCTCATCGTGCCGGCCGTCGAGGAAGTTCTGGATCATGCCGTTCTCTTTGCGTCCGATTGCATCGGCACCCCGGCTGCCGACGCCGTTGCCAAGATGAACAATGGCGACATCCTGCTTCTGGAAAACACCCGCTTCCACAAGGAAGAGGAAAAGAACGACGCAGCCTTCACCAAGGCGCTCGCAGTCAATGGCGATATCTACGTCAACGACGCATTCTCGGCAGCGCACCGCGCCCACTCTTCCACGGAAGGCCTCGCTCACCTGCTGCCGGCCTATGCAGGCCGCACGATGCAGGCCGAGCTTGAAGCCCTGGAAAAGGGCCTCGGCAATCCGGTCCGCCCGGTCGTCGCCATCGTCGGCGGCGCCAAGGTTTCCACCAAGATCGACCTTCTGATGAACCTGGTGAAAAAGGTCGATGCGCTTGTCATCGGCGGCGGCATGGCCAACACCTTCCTCGCTGCGCGCGGCACCAATGTCGGCAAATCGCTCTGCGAACACGATCTCGCCGACACCGCAAAGCAGATCATGATCGAAGCCGCCACGGCCGGCTGCGCGATCGTGCTGCCTGAGGACGGCGTCATCGCTCGCGAATTCAAGGCCGGCGCAGAAAACGAAGTCGTCGCGATCGAAGCAATCCCCGCCGATGCCATGGTACTCGATGTCGGCCCGAAATCGGTCGAAGCGATCAACAACTGGATCGGCCGCGCCACCACGCTCGTCTGGAACGGCCCGCTCGGCGCCTTCGAAATCACGCCTTTCGATACAGCAACGGTCGCGGCAGCCAAATATGCCGCCGAATGCACCAAGGCCGGCAAGCTGACCTCGGTCGCCGGCGGCGGCGACACGGTTTCGGCGCTGAATCACGCCGGCGTTGCCGACGACTTCACCTATGTTTCGACCGCGGGCGGCGCGTTCCTCGAATGGATGGAAGGCAAGGTCCTTCCCGGCGTCGCTGTTCTGCAGGCCGGCAAGTAAATCGGCCAGTACTTCGAATGAATGAAAAGCCCCGGTCGTAAATGCGGCCGGGGCTTTTTTCTTTATGGTGATAACGTCCGAACGTTCAGAACAGAGCAAGCTACATCTGCCACAATGGTAAGATCAGCTTTGCTGTGATATCGGAAAGCAAACCGTGTCAAACGGATGTTACAAAAGCGCGGCACTAGGTCCAATTATAATGAAGGGCCGAATAGAGGGGTTGCCATATGCTGGCCTGGCGCAGTTTTATCGCCGTTCTTGCTGTCGTCCTGGTCGCTCAAGCAGATATTTCTCAAGCCCAACAGGTGCGTGCAGCTGTTCCTGTCTTTTCTCCGACTGGACCGGATGCGGAAGCTTACGGTGAGAAACTCGGCTATCCCGTCGGTCTGCCGCTCAGCGAACAACGCAACATGATCGGCAACTTCACTCACGCCGATCAGCTTGCGCCAACGCACACGATCGCCGCTGCCGAGCATCCGTTACAGCTGTTACGCGCCCCATCCGAGATTTCGGTGAAGTTCACATTCGGCGCCGAAACCGCCTCCCTGTCGAAATATCTCGACACCAATCCCACCACGGGATTGCTGATTGCCCGCAACGACACGATCCTGTTCGAACATTATCAATACGGCCGCACCGATCACGACCACTTCGTCTCACAATCCCTGGCAAAGACATTGACCGGCATGATGATCGGGATTGCAATTTCCGAAGGCGCCATTCATTCGATCGACGATACAGTTGCGACCTATGTGCCGGAGCTGAAAGGCACGGAGATGGGCGTTACGCCGATCCGCGCATTGCTGCATATGGCCTCCGGCATTGCCTTTACCGAAAACTTCGGCAACCCCGACGACAACATTCATCTCAGCAATTCCCTGCTTGGCCCCGAAAAGCTTGATCCCATCACGGCCATATCCCGCTTCAACAAGCGGGTGGCGCCTCCCGATACGGTCTGGCACTACAGCAATCTCGATACCGAAGGATTGAGCCTCGTTCTGACGCATGCCACCCATATGAGCATGGCGGACTATCTACAGACGCGGATATGGCAGCCGATGGGCGCCGAAGCCAGCGCGAACTGGCAGGTCGACAAAACAGGTCAGGAAGTCGGCTACTGCTGCTTCAGCGCGACGCTTCGCGACTATGCCCGCTTCGGCATGCTGCTCGCCCATGATGGTGCCTTAAACGGGCGGCAGATCATTCCGCGCCAATGGCTGCTGGATGCGACGGAGCCGGTCAAGCAAGGCTCGTTCCTCGCCGTCAATCACGAAACGAACCCATGGGGCTACGGCTATCAGACCTGGCTGATGCCCGGCCCGCGCCGAACGTTCTTTCTGGACGGACGAGCCGGCCAGCGCATTCTCGTCGATCCGGCAACACATCTGGTTCTGGTGCACACTGCGGTCCGTGCCAAGCCCGGCGATGCAGGCAGTGCGGAGCTTGTCGAGCTCTGGTCCAGCGTGCTCAAGCAGTTTCAAAACAATTGACGCGATCGCCATCGCGTGACCGGCTTTCAAGTTGATACGCGAAGCCCGGCTTCCAAAGGAGACCGCTGGTGAAGTTGTCACCGGCACAAGTTCCCGCTTCCAGCATCAGCCGAGCAACGGCTAAATCCTCGCAGATCTACCGAAGCTCTGGGGGCCGCCATGAACACTGTCGCCTATGTCACCGTCGATGTCTTCACGTCCGAACGCTTTGTCGGCAATCCGCTGGCGGTCATCCCCGATGCGCGTGGCGTCAGCAGCGACGCCATGCAGAAGATCGCGGCCGAGTTCAGTTATTCGGAAACGACCTTCGTGCTGCCGCCCGAAAACCCAGAGCATACAGCCCGCGTCCGCATCTTCACGCCGACATCAGAAATTCCCTTTGCTGGCCACCCGAATGTCGGCACCGCCTTCGTTCTCGGCCAGCAGCCGGCGATCTTCGGAAAGCCTAGGGGCGACAGACTGATTTTCGAAGAGGATGCCGGCCTTGTGGAAGTGACGTTGTTGCGCAACGATGGCGTAGTCTCGGGCGCAAGCATCCGCGCGCCGGGCCGACTTTCAGTCGGCGAGACGATTGCCGACGAACTGATTGCACGCTGCGTACAGATCGACCCGCAATCGATCCGCCATACGACCCATACTCCGACCTTCGCATCCGTCGGCCTGCCTTTCGCCTTTGCCGAGCTGGACAGCCTGGAAACGCTTGGTAAAGCACGGCCGAATGCCGCCGTTTTTGCCGAAGCAGCTGCGCGGCACACAGAGGACAAGACCGGCTTCTCGCTCTTTCTCTACGTACGCTCCGCCGAAAATCCATGGGCTATCCGCGCCCGCATGTTTGCGCCGCTCGACAATGTCACGGAAGACCCGGCGACCGGCAGCGCCTCCGCCGCAATTGGCGCCTATCTAACGTCCCTACTACCGGCACAGGATGCAGAGGTAAAAATCACCATCGAGCAGGGCGTAGAAATGGGAAGACGCAGCGTCATCGGCGTCGACGTCAAAAAATCCGCCGGTACGGTAAATGAAGTCTTGCTGTCCGGCAGCAGCGTCTTCGTCATGCGCGGAGAGATCCGGGTATAGGATGCGACACACGCCGGAGCTGAAGCCCCGAAACCGGTCTGGAATGCCTTAAAACACCTCGTTGATAACGAGCGCCACCGTCCAGATGGCAAAGGCGAAGAGGGCGATCTTCCAGAAATCAGCCCTGCGCCTCAGGCCGGGCAGTCCCAAAGGCTTAATGATGTGCACCGCCATGGCGAGCAGGAGCAGCACCGCTATGGCTTTTGTCACGCTATTTTTCCCCATTTATGCAAGAGTGAGAGCAGCCGCGACCAAAAACCGCTGCACGCCTTTCGCGATCATGCTCTAATCGTCATACGACGGACATTTTTCCGCGCCAACAGACTGTTTCTACACGCCGATAGCGGCAATCCGGGACACAATCAATAGCGAATACAGGCAGGGCGCGATCCTGTCTTTCGGCTCCCAAACGGAGCCGCGTGAAGGTGGGGAGCATGAAAAGAAACATATTGCCGGTACTCGCTCTGCTGTTCGGCACGCTGTTCCTGTTTACGGGCAATGGTCTGCACAGCCTGCTGCTGCCTGTGCGTGGCACGGCCGAAGGCTATGCGACGACGACGCTCGGCCTGCTGGGCACGACGTGGGCGACGGGCTTCGTGCTCGGCTGCCTGACGGCGCCGAAACTGGTCCGACGCATAGGTCATGTGCGCGCCTTTTCGGGCTTCATCTCCGTCATCGCAATCATTGCGCTTCTGACGGGCATCATCGTCGACCCCATCTGGTGGGTGGCGCTGCGTGCCGTGACCGGTTTCTGCACGGCCGGCACCTCGATGATCATCGAGAGCTGGCTCAACGAACGCGCCACCAATGAAAGCCGTGGCGCGATTTTCTCGCTCTATATCGGCATCACCCTCATCGGCGCCGTCGCCGGCCAGATGATGGTGCCCTTTGCCGATGTCCATACGCCCATCCTCTTCATGGTGTGCGGCATCTGCTATTGTATCGCCATGCTGCCGACCACGCTGTCGACCGCCGCCTCGCCGCAGCCGCTGAAGGCCGTCAGCCTCGACCTGAAGGCGCTCTACCGCAATTCGCCGGTCGCCTCGATCGGTATCCTGCTCGTCGGTATCGCCAATGGCGCATACGGCACGCTCGGCGCCGTCTTCGGCGCCAAGGCCGGCCTTTCCCAAAGCGATATCGCGCTGATGATGAGCTCGACGATTTTTGCAGGCGCCGTCATGCAGCTGCCGGCCGGCCGCCTGTCCGATCGCATCGACCGACGCTATGTGCTCGCGGGCATGGCGGCGATCGCAGCCCTCGACGGCCTGTTGCTCTTCCTGTTGAAGCCGGGCAGCCCGGCTTTCCTTATCAGCATGGTCGTCATCTATGGCGCCGTCGCCAACACGCTCTATCCGATCGCCGTCGCCCATGCCAACGACTTCGCTGCGCCGGAGGATTTCGTCAAGGTTTCGGGCGGCCTCCTGCTGCTCTATGGCATCGGCACGATCATCGGCCCGACGTTGAGCGGACCGGTCATGTCCTCCATCGGCCCCTACTCGCTGTTCTTCGTCACCGCCATCGCCCATGTGCTGATTACCTCCTACTCGATCTTCCGCAGCCGTATGCGCGCCGCCAAGCCCGCGAGCGATCGCGACGCCTACACGACTATGCCATCGGCCAACGCGCAGATGATCACACCGGAGAGCATGGCGCTGGCGCGCAGCGAGACTTCAAAAAAGGACGATATAACTGTAGATTACGGCACCTGATCCCTCTTGAAGGGAAGGAGGAGCCGAAATGAGCCTATTCGATGATGATCGTCCCACGCAGCCGTCCGCCCACGAGATTGGCAGCGACCTGTCGTTACTATCGGTCGACGAGCTGAAAAGCCGTGTTGCATTGCTTCAGGGCGAGATCGCCCGGCTGGAAGAGGAAATCGCCACCAAGACCTCCGGCCGCAAGGCGGCGGATAGCCTTTTCCGCTTCTGACGCCTCGTCCCAAGGTGTATCGCCGCAGCACAAAATTTGGGCGGCGCAGCCCTGGATCAAGACATGGTCAACCGAATATTAAGCTTTACGACATATTACTAGACCATCCAGATTCGCTCTGGACTCAGACAGTTCCTCCACTTGGCGAATTGGTCTGATTTTTCTCCCTGTTTTACCTTGAGAGCCGCTTTTGCGGCTCTTCTTTTTTGTCCTGTATCACGGACCTTGCCGAAACTGTGGAGATTAACCCTTTCTTAAGAATCGCCTTGCGAATTTCAGTTAAAACAACCATCTTAAAGTCATAAAAGCGGATGCCGAAAGCTCTTAGGGACTTGACCGGCCTTTCCTGAACAAAAGTGTTGCGTGAAGCAGGGATTTATTCGATGTCGGAACTTGGATTGAACACGATCAGCTTTGCTGGCCACGCCGCATCGTCGGCGCAGTTCAGGGCGCTCTATTCTGAAGGCATGTCGCTGGTCGAAGAAACTGCCGGCTATCTCGACGGCCAAGGCCGCGCCGCTTCCAAGGTTCTGCCGCGCATGGCCTCCGTACTCTACGCCGCCGAATCCATGCGGCTGACGACCCGTCTCATGCAGATGGCCTCCTGGCTGTTGCTCCAGCGCGCCGTCAACAATGGCGAAATGTCGCGCGATCAGGTGCTGGCCGAAAAGAACAAGGTTCGCCTCGACGGCTTCAACGTCGACCGCACGGCACCCGGCTGGAATGACCTGCCAGAATCCTTCCGCGATCTCGTCGAGCGTTCGCTGCGCCTGCAGAACCGCGTCGCCATCCTCGATCGCGAGATCTATCGTCCTACGGAAGCGGCCATCGTTCCGGACAACCAGAATAGCGTCAAGGCACAGCTGACCCTGCTGCAGACCGCCTTCGGCGGCAACTGAGCCCAACCATCGGCTATGAATTCGAACCGGTCGCGCACTGCGCGGCCGGTTTTGTTTTGAGCAGTTATTCATCTCTCCGAAAAACCGTGCGCGGGGAGCTAAACCCCAAGTAGCAAGCGGGCAAAGCTTGACGATCTCAGCGAAACTTCATTAAAAAGACAGCGTCTGCCTCTCTCAAGGGGTGGGCGAGCCGAAAACGAATCCGCGTGGAGGACCCAATGCGCCGACTCACTTCTCACGAAAATCAAATCCGAAATTCTGAGAAGATGATGAACCATGCGCACATTGAATATGGGCATCCTCGCCCATGTAGACGCGGGCAAGACTAGCCTTACGGAGCGACTCCTTTTTGATACCGGCATAATCGACAAGCTCGGCAGCGTAGACGCCGGCAGCACGCAGACAGATAGCCTCGAACTCGAAAGGCAACGCGGTATCACCATTGCCGCCGCGGTGGTCTCGTTCACGGTCGGTGACGTCACGGTGAACCTCATCGATACGCCGGGACATCCGGACTTCATTGCCGAGATCGAACGGGTGCTGCAGCTGCTCGATGCGGCCGTGGTCGTCGTATCGGCTGTCGAGGGCGTGCAATCGCAGACCCGCGTGCTCGTCAGGGCATTGCGCCGCCTCAGCATCCCTTTCATCTTCTTCATCAACAAGGTTGACCGCCCCGGCGCGCGCTATGATGAAGTGCTTGAGGATATTGCGACCCAGCTGGCGGTTCGCCCCATTGCGATGTCGATCGTCCATGATGCCGGCAGCAGGCTCGCCACTGTGGAAACAGCCGATCTCGGAAGCGATCCGCATTTCTCGCGCGTCTGCGAAGCCCTTTCAGTCAACGACGAGCTCTTCCTGGAAGATTATGTTCTAGCTCCCGAGCGCCTGACACGGCAGAGGCTGGAGCAAGCCCTTGTCGATCAGGTGGGGAAGTCTTTGGTTCATCCGGCATTCGCCGGCGCGGCGACGCGGGGCCTCGGCATCCCTACCCTGATTTCGGCGGTCCAGACTTTGCTGCCCAGCCGTCAGCCGAACCATGACGGTCCGGTTTCCGGGACGATCTTCAAGATCGAACGCGGATGGGGTGGCGGAAAGCTCGCCTATCTCTATCTGGCGTCTGGCACGGTCGGCCTTCGCGACGATATCGAAACCGCGAACGGCCCGGCAAAGATCAGCAGCCTCCAACTCTTCCGGGATGGCAAGGCGGACAAGGTCGCGCAGATCAGCGCCGGACAGATCGCCAAGGTCGGCGGTCTTCCGAACGCCCGCATCGGCGATTGGATCGGCACCGAAAGCCGGCCAGGCACGCTTCGCCACTTCGCGCCGCCCACTTTGGAGACCCGCATCCGCCCGAGGCGCCCTTCAGAAAATGCGGCACTCTGGCTAGCTCTGGGGCAACTTGCAGAACAGGATCCGCTCATCAACCTGCGCTGCAACGAGGAAACCGGCGAGATATACGTCTCACTCTATGGCGAAGTGCAGAAGGAAGTCATCCAGGCAACGCTCTCCACAGAATTCGGCCTGGATATAGCTTTCGAGGAAAGCACCGTCATCTATGTCGAAAGGCTGGCAGGAACGGGGAGCGCGGTTGAGCACATATTCAAGGAGCCCAATCCGTTTCTCGCAACAGTCGGCTTGCGGGTCGAGCCGCGGCCGGAAGGCAGCGGAAACAGCTTTGCCCTGGAAGTGGATATCGGCCAGATGCCCGCAAGCTTCTACCGGGCGGTCGAGGAAGCCACGTTCGAAACGCTGAAGGAAGGTCTTTTCGGCTGGCAGATCATCGACTGCCATGTCGCCATGACGGCAGCGCGGCAAAGTTCGCCGGCGAGCACTGCGGTGGATTTCCGCAAGCTGACGCCGCTGGTGCTGGCATCCGCGCTCTCATCGGCACAAACGATCCTCTGCGAACCTATCGAGCATTTTCACGTCGAGATACCGGCAACGGCTTTGGCTGGTGTGCACAGCCTGCTCGCAAAATCCGGCGCCTCGATGAGAAAATCGCTGATCGACGAGGGACTGGCCCGTCTGAAAGGCACGGTGGCATCATCGATGATCCAGACGCTCCAAAGGCAATTACCAGGATTGTCGGGCGGAGCCGGCGTCCTGGAGCACGCCTTCGATCACTATGCGCCACTATCGGGTCCGCAGCGCGTACGGGTGCGCGCAGCCGTAAATCCGTTCGACCGTGCTGATTACCTGCGGCGTGTGCGATGAGGGACGAGGCTCCGTATCAACGCAAAAAAGCCCGGCAAACCGGGCTCTTTTCAAGCGGCAAATCGCAATGCGATTAGATGCCGAGACCGCCGAAGCGCTTGTTGAACTTCGAAACACGGCCGGCACGGTCCATCAGCTGCTGGTTGCCGCCGGTCCAAGCCGGATGGGACTTGGAGTCGATTTCGAGGTTCATGACAGCGCCTTCAGAACCCCAGGTCGAGCGGGTTTCATATTCGGTACCGTCGGTCATGACTACCTTGATCGTGTGGTAGTCGGGATGAATGTTGGCCTTCATAACAATCTTCCTGTCATGCCAGGGTCCATTTGTCGCAAGGCATTGCGGCAACCGAACCGATTGAATAAATGAAGCCGCAGTCCGTTAAAGGCCACGGCTTCCAATTAAGATGGCGTGCCTATACATGAAGGCAGCGGCGATAACAAGGGGCGAAACGCCGAGTCCCTTGCTGATATGGGGATTGGAGACGACTTGTCAGAAACTGGCCAGGCTGAGGAAAAGAAAAACCGTTCAATCCGTCCTCTCGGACGACTGGCACCATACCTCAGGCGATATCGAGGCATGGTGGCCGGGGCAATCATATCGCTCGTCATCGCTGCCGTTACCTCGCTTGCTTTGCCAGTCGCCGTCCGCCGCATGATCGATCACGGCTTCGATCAAGCCGACCGCGGTCTGATCGATAGTTATTTCGTAGCGATCATGATCATGGCGCTGCTGCTCGCCGCTGCGAGCGCGCTGCGTTATTACTTCGTCATCTCCATCGGCGAGCGCATCGTCTCCGACATGCGCCGCGAGGTCTTTGACCACGTGACGCGGCTGTCGCCCTCCTTCTTCGATGTCAATCAATCGGGCGAGATCGTCTCGCGACTGACCGCCGATACCACGCAGATCAAGTCCGCAGTCGGCGCCACGGCCTCCGTCGCGCTGCGCAACCTGATCCTCTGTCTTGGCGCCGTGATCATGATGATCGTCACCAGCCCGAAGCTCTCGAGTATCGTGCTGATCGCCATTCCGATCATCGTGCTGCCGCTGGTCAGTTTCGGCCGCTCCGTGCGCAAGCGCTCGCGGGCCGCACAGGAAACGCTGGCACAGGCATCCGCCTATGCCAACGAGACCATCGCGGCCAACCGCACCATCCAGGCCTATAATGGCGAGAACGCCGCCGCTCAGCGCTATGGCAGCGCCGTCGAGGATGCCTATCAGGCGGCACGCGCCGCGATCAAATCCCGCTCGCTACTGACGGGCTTCGCCATTGCCATGGTTTTCGGCAGCATCGTCGCCGTCCTCTGGGTCGGTGCGCAGAATGTTCTCGCCGGCACGATGTCGGCCGGCACGCTCGGCCAATTCCTGCTCTATTCCGTCATCGCCGGCTCCTCGCTGGGCTCGCTGTCGGAGGTCTGGGGCGAGCTCTCCCAGGCCGCAGGTGCTGCCGATCGCCTGGGCGAGCTCCTTGCAGAAGTCTCACCCATTGCCGCCCCGGCCAATCCTCTGCCCTTGCCACAGCCGCCACAGGGTCGCGTGGAATTTTCCGACGTCCATTTCTCTTACCCGTCACGACCGAACAGATCGGCGTTGCATGGGCTCTCCTTCTCCGTGAAGCCGGGGGAGACGGTCGCAATCGTCGGCGCGTCCGGTGCGGGCAAGAGCACCATCTTTTCGCTGCTGCTGCGCTTCTACGATCCGCAGAAGGGCCGGGTTGCCCTGGATGGTGTCGATGCGCGCGATGTGCTGCCGGATGCCCTGCGTGAGCGCATCGCCATCGTTCCTCAAGACACCACGATCTTCGCCGCCTCCATCCATGACAATATCGCCTTCGGCCGCCCGGGCGCCTCGCGCGACGAAGTGCGCGCCGCCGCGATTGCCGCGCAGGCGGACGAGTTCATTTCGCGCCTCGAAATAGGCTATGATACGCAGGTCGGTGAGCGCGGCGTCACCCTTTCCGGCGGCCAGCGCCAACGTGTCGCCATCGCCCGCGCCATCTTGAAGAACGCGCCTATCCTGCTGCTCGATGAAGCGACCTCCGCGCTCGATGCCGAAAGCGAGACGCTCGTTCAAAAGGCGCTGGAGGGCTTGATGGAAGCACGCACGACCCTCGTCATCGCCCATCGCCTGGCGACCGTGCTCAAGGCCGACCGCATTCTGGTGCTGGATCAGGGCCGCATCGTCGAGGAAGGTACGCACCAGAGCCTGATCCGCCATGGCGGCATCTACGCCAAGCTCGCGCGCCTGCAATTCGATGCCGGCATCGAGGACCACATGCTCGTCGCGAAATAGCGCGCAAGTCGTCTCAAATACAACCTTGTGGAAATAGTTTCAAAGTTGAGCTAGATTTTCGGCGTTATCCCGCGCTGACGCGATTCTAGGAGACGTGCACCATGTATAAATTTGAAGTCTACAAGGACAAAGCCGGCGAGTTTCGCTTCCGCTTCAAGGCCTCGAACGGCGAAACCATGTTCGGTTCGGAAGGCTATAAGGCGAAGGCCTCGGCCCTGCATGCCATCGAATCGATCAAGGCTCACGTTGGCGGCGCCGTCATCGACGACCAGACCACCGCCACCGCATAATTCTCGCGTCACGCACTCGCTGCAAAGCCATTAACGGCCGGCTGCCCTTTGGGCATGCCGGTCGTTTTGATTTTCTGCGGCGAATTTCAAGAAATCTTTTCGCGAGTGTCGAATTCACTCCGGCCCGCGGCTCATTATGTCGAAGCGGCAGGAAGCCGTTTTGCCAGCGGTGTTGTATATTCCGGCATTCAGCTTTCGGGATACGCCGTCCGGCCATCGTCAAAACTGCAAATGGGAGACCCATCTCATGCAATATGCTTTGATCATCCGTGAATCAGTCGAGGATTTTGGGCGTCGCTCCGATCCGACCTATAAGAACGGCTGGATCGCCTACACGCAGGCGCTTATCCAGGCCGGCATCATGACAGGCGGCGCGGGATTGACGGCGCCGGAGACGGCAACGGTTGTCCGTCGCCAGGGCGAGGACCATGAAGTAAAGGACGGTCCCTTCCCTGACGGTAAGGAGCAGCTTGGCGGCTTCTACCTGATCGATGTGCCGGATCTCGATGCCGCGCTGGAATGGGCACTACGCGTCCCAATCTCCCAGCAAGGTTCGGTCGAGATACGGCCGCGATTGCAGATGTAGCCATCATGGCGTTGGATGCCGGACGCGCCGCCGAGCAAACGGCGCGTCAATCCTACGGCAAGCTGATCGCCTTCCTCGCCGCACGCTTCCGCGACGTGCCGGCGGCCGAGGATGCTTTGTCGGATGCGATCGCGGCAGCGTTGAGTACCTGGCCGGAACGCGGCATCCCCGACAATCCGGAAGCCTGGCTGCTGGTTGCAGCCAAGCGTAACCTCCTTCGCCGTGTCAGGCACGAGAACGTCAGGGCCGGAGCGCGCGACAGGATCATGATGGCCTTCGAAGAAGCGGAGGAACGCATGAATGCCGACAATTCCACCTTTCCGGATGAGCGCCTGAAGCTCCTCTTCGTCTGCGCCCATCCGGCTCTGGATCGCTCAGCTCACACCCCGCTGATGCTGCAATCCGTGCTGGCCATCGATGCCGCAACCATAGCCAAAGCCTTCCTCGTTTCGCCGCAAGCCATGAGCCAGCGGCTGGTACGGGCAAAAATCAAGATCCGCGACGCACATATTCCCTTCATCGTTCCGGAGCGGTCCGCACTGCCAGACCGATTGGAAAGCGTGCTCTCGGCGATATATGCCGCCTATGGCCTCGGCTGGGACGGTGTCGACGGAGAGATCGGCAAGCAAAGATCTTTAGCGGACGAGGCCATCTGGCTCGGCCGCACGCTGCTTGCGACCCTGCCCGGGGAACCGGAAGCCGCCGGCTTGTTGTCGCTGATGCTCTACAGCCAATCCCGTCATAAAGCGCGGCGCGACGCGAATGGACGGTATGTCCCTCTCGACGAGCAGGACATGGCCCTTTGGGACGTCGAAATGATCGCGGAGGCCGATAATCTATTACGAAAGGCTGGCACATTCGGGCGTTTCGGTCCGTTCCAGTGCCAGGCCGCGATCCAGTCCGTGCATGCCGACCGGCGACGCTCGGGCATCACTGACTGGACGGCCCTTGCCAAGCTTTATCAGGCGCTCGTTATGATGAAACCGACCGTCGGCGCCCGCGTCAGCTATGCCGCGGTGACGGGCAAAGTGGAAGGTCCTGCTGCGGGGTTGGCTCTCCTTGACCGGATAGCCGAGCGCGAAATCGTCAACTATCAGCCCTATTGGGCCGTGCGCGCCCACCTGCTGACCGAAGCCGGAGATGAGGAAAGCGCTTCCCACGCATACCGCACCGCGATCGGCCTCAGTGACAGCGAAGCCGTGCGGCAATTCCTGCAGGCACGCCTCGATAGTATCGCATCGCCGGAGCGATGACCGATTACTTCTCCGTCAGCTTCAGCTCGATGCGGCGGTTGGTGGCGCGAGCATCCGGCGTATCGCCCGGTGCAATCGGCTGGAATTCGCCGAAGCCGGCGGCGACGAGCCTATCGGCGGGCACACCCTGCGAAATCAGAAACTTGACGACTGCGATAGCGCGCGCCGATGACAGCGCCCAGTTGTCCGGATAGCGGCCATTGCCCGAAAGCGGCACATTGTCGGTGTGGCCATCGACGCGCAGCACCCAATTGATCTCGGGCGGAATTTCCTTGGAAAGATCGATGAGAGCTGCGGCAAGCTTGGTCATCTCCGCCTGGCCCGCCGGATTGAGATCGGCAGCGCCGGACGGGAAAAGCACCTCGGACTGGAACACGAAGCGGTCGCCGACGATGCGGATATTATCCCGATCCGAAAGGATTTCGCGCAGGCGGCCGAAGAAGTCGGAACGATAGCGGTTCAGCTCCTGCACGCGCTGCGCCAGCGCCACATTCAGCCGCCGGCCGAGATCGGCAATCTTCACCTGCGATGACTGATCCTTGGCTTCCGATGCCTGAAGGGCAGCTTCGATAGCGGCGATCTGGCTGCGCAGCGCGGCGATCTGCTGATTGAGGAGATCGACCTGGCTCATCGCCCGCGCGCTCACCTGCTTCTGATCGTCAAGCTCCTGCGAAAGCGATCCGGCCCGCTTTTCCGCGGCCTGGCTGCTGCCGGAGCCTGCTGCTAGAAGGTCTTGCAGCCGCGAGCGCTCAGTCTCCGCTGAGGACAGCGATGCCTGAAGATTGGCGACAGCATCCTCCAGGTCCTGTTTGCCGCTTTTTTCCAGCGCCAGCTGCTGCACCAGATCGTTGATGCGGCTGTTGAGGCGATTGAGCACTTCGTCGCGCCCGGAAATTTCGCGGCTGAGAATGAATTGGCCAACGACGAATACCGTCAATAGGAACATGATCGCCATGAGCAGCGTGGACAGCGCATCGACGAAGCCGGGCCAATAGTCGACGCTTCTCTGGTGGCGTCGGTTGCGGGCGAGCGCCATGGCTTACTTGCTCCCGGTCTTCTCGGTATGGCTGATCCGGTCGGCGAGGCGGTCGAGCGTGCGGCGCATCGATTTCGCCTCCTCCTGCTGGGCCTCGATCCAGTCGCGCAGCATCTGCTGCTCATTGCGCATGTTCTTGACCAGGCCCTGAATGCCTTCGGCAAGGTTCGCCATCGCGGTCACCGAGCGTTGACCACCGCCCTCCTCGGCGATCTTGCGCAGATAGTCGGAAAGCGCACGGACATCCTCCGAGGAGGCGCCGGCGGCATTTTCGATGACGGGCGTGATATCGGAACCGACATCCGTGACCGAGGAAAGCCAGTTCTCGAGCTCGGTGTAGAAACGGTTCTGAGCACGGCCGGCCTGGAGATCGAGGAAGCCGAGGATCAGCGAGCCGGAAAGGCCGAGCAGCGAGGAGGAGAAGGCCGTGCCCATACCCACAAGCGGGCCGGAAAGACCTGATTTCAAGGCGCTCAGAATGTCACCTGAGTCGCCGGTGCCCGCGTCGAGGCCCTGGATGACGTCATTGATCGAGCCGATCGTGCCGATCAGACCCCAGAATGTGCCGAGCAGGCCGAGAAAGACGAGGAGGCCGATAAGATAGCGTGAGGTGTCGCGCGATTCGTCGAGGCGCGTGGCGATCGAGTCGAGGATCGAGCGCAGCGTCGCCGTGGAAAGCTGCATCGCACGGCGATTGCCGAGCAGCGCCCGCATCGGCGCCAGCAGCCGCGGGTTGCGACCGACCTTGTCCGCATTGCCGACTGCGCGGAAGTGATTGAACCAGCGAACCTCGGGTCTCAGCATCAGCACATGGTTGAAGACCAGCAGGATGCCGACGACCAGCACACCGACGATCAGGCCGTTGAGGCCGGGATTGTGCAGGAACGCGACCTGGGCCTGACGGAAAAGGATAGCCACGATAAAGCCGACGATGACGAGGAAAAGCACCATCGTCCAGAAAAAGGCCATCGGGCTCGAGAGCTTATAGGCGTAGCTGCCCGACACATTGTCGGTCGATCCCAGATCCGCCAATTTCACATTTTCCATTGCACGCTCCGCCACCGCATTTTCCGCAGGCGGAGACTAGAGCAACATTGTGCCGAATTGAAGAGATGGAAAGCATAAAACAGCCCGCTGGAAACAGACTGTTTTGTCACTCTAAAACGCGAATGGAGAAATGGCTTACTTCGTCGGGACCGGGCGCTTGACGACTTCGGCAAGCGCCTTCTGGATATGCTCGTTGCCGCAAATGATCGATTTCGTTGCGAACATCTCGGTACCGCCATGGAAATCCGATACGAAGCCGCCGGCTTCGCGGATCAGCAGAATGCCGGCTGCGATATCCCAGGAAGACAGGCCGGTTTCCCAGAAGCCGTCGAAGCGGCCCGCTGCCACATAGGCAAGATCGAGCGATGCGGAACCGAGACGACGGACACCGGCAACCTCGCCCATGACATGACGCAGCTCGACGAGGAACTTGCCATGATTGCCGCGGCCGAGATGCGGAACGCCGCAGCCGATGACGCTGTCCGACAGTACGCGGCGCGAAGCCACGCGCAGGCGGCGGTCATTGAGAAATGCGCCACCACCGCGCTCGGTCGTATAGAGTTCGTCGGTGGCCGGATTGAAGATGACGCCGGCAACGATCTCGTCGTTGCGCTCAAGCGCGATCGAGACCGCAAACAGCGGAATGCCGTGCAGGAAATTGGTGGTGCCGTCGAGCGGATCGACGATCCACCGATGGGCGCCATCCGTACCCTTGACCTCTTCGCCTTCTTCACCGAGGAAACCGTAGGTGGGGCGGGCCTTCAACAGCTCGTCGCGGATGATCTTCTGCGCCTTCAGGTCCGCCTGGCTGACGAAATCACCCGGTCCCTTCACCGACACCTGCAGGTTCTGCACTTCGCCGAAATCGCGGCTGAGCGACTTGCCTGCCTTGAGGGCAGCCTGAACCATGACATTGAGAAGAGCAGAACGGGCCATCGGGGTTCCTTGGATAATGCAGAAAGCGCTGACCGGGCCCGAAAGCAGGCACCGACGGAGCAGAAGCGTCAGCGGAAATAAAGATTGGCGGCCTCAAGACCATAAAATCGCGGGAATTTCAAGTGGTGAGGCTGTAGCAGGCGCAAACTGGTATCAGATCAGCTCCGCCGAGGCTCAATCCGACACCTTTATTATCGCGCGCGCCGATATTTGTTGGCTGCGTCGATGGCCGCCTTCTGCTGGTAGTCCTCGATCCCTTGATAGAAATCCTCAAGCTCGGGGTCTTTCAGGCCGGCACGACGCGAAATGACATACCAGGTGGCGGCAGCCACCGGATCCTGCTTCGTGCCGATGGCGTTGATATAAAGATGCGCCAGCTTGTTTTGCGCAACGACGTTGCCGCGATAGGCTGCGACCCGCATCCAGTTGAAGCCGTTTTCGAGATCCTGCGCGCCACCGGTGCCGTTGATCAGCCAGATGCCCATGTCGAGCTGTGCAGTATCGAAGCCGGCATTGGCGGCACGCGACAGCCACTCGCGTGCGCGCGCCTTCTTTTCCGGCGGCAGATCGGGAAGGTTCAGATAGAGCTGCGAAACGGCATACTGCGCGTCGGCAATGCCCTGCTGCGCAGACTTTTCATAATAGGGAAGCGCCATCTGCAGACCCTTCGGGCCTGGATTTTCGGCCGTCAGCATCTGGGCGACATTGAATTCTGCCGAAGGCTGACCCGCATCGGCCGCCTTCTTCATCCATTCATCGGCCTTCTTCTGATCGCGGGGCATTTCGCGGCCCTCCATCAGAATCAACCCGTATTTGAACATCGCCGTGGGATCACCGCCCTCGGCTGCCTTGCTGTACCAGAAGGCGGCGTCCTTCGTATCGCGCTTGACGCCCAGGCCCTGTGCCATCAGTTCCGCGATCAAGGTCTGTGCGGCCGGATCGCCGAGCTGCGCCCGCGGCAATGCTTTCTGAAAAGCGGTCAGGTAATAACCGCGTTGGAAGGCACCATAGGCATCATCCACCTTGCCGGTGAAAGGCTTTTCCGGCGGCAGGTCCGGCAAATTTGCCCCCATGCGCTCGAAAACGCCAACGCCCTGGGATGGCTTGATGTCGCTATCGGCTTTCGGCTCTGCACCCGGCTGAATCTTTTCAGTCTTGAAGGTCCCGGCATCGGCGCCCAAAGGCCGGGTCATGACATTGTCGTTGTGCTGCGGTGCATCCGGCACGCTTGTGTCGTCATCGGATTGCACATTGTCTTCTGGCCGCGGCCCCTTGTCCGCTGGCTGAGAAACGCCAGGCAGCGATGTATTGTCATTGCCGGATTGCGCCCAGGCCAGCAGCGGGAAGGCCGCAAGCCCGGCTGCAAGCACGGCAAGGAAAGATCGATGGCGGAATCGAGGCGCTGACGACATGGACCGCTATCAATCCTCAAACCGTGGCGCTTTTTCGTCCAGAAGCGCATTCACTTCCGCAACGATCGAGGGGGCGGCGGCGGGATCGGCAAAGACCGCCTTATGCAGCGCCACGAACTCGGCGCCGGTAAGCGCCACCTCCAGCGCCGACTTCGGATCGGTGCCGCCCATGACGATGCAGGGAATTTCGATCATCGAAGCCCACCATTCGCCGAGCGCCAGATTTTTCGGATGCGCCTCGGGCTTGATATCGCCATCGAGCTTACCGAAGAAGATATAGTCCGGTCTGAGCTCGCCGACCTGCAATGCGCTGTGCCTGTCGGCCGCGCTGCCGCCGCCGACGATCAGCTTCGGCACGAATTTTTCGACGGCTTCCGTAAGCTCGGTAATATTGCCGGTAATGTGCAGCCCGTCGGCCTTGGCACGGCCCGCCACGCGGCTGTCACCCGCGATAAGCGCTGCCGCACCTGCGGCCTGAATGACCGGCACGAGCTTTTCCGCATGTTTCTGAAAGGTACCGTCATCGAGATCATATTGAGGAATGATCACCGAAGCGACGTCCCCACCCCTCAGGGCATCGGCCACCGCCGTCGCCCGCTGCTCGATATCGGCAATGTCGGGAACGATGAGTACAAGGCGGCAACGATCTTCGGGCACGGTCATGCGAGCTTCCATGGTTTCGGCCTCCATCGTCAGCGATGGCGCACCGGTTCGATAATCGTGAGTAAATCCGTTAGCTCTCTCTGACAAGGGGCAGCGGCCGAAACGGGCAGTTCGCGATGAAGGACATCGGACACGCCACCTCCGCGAGCGGCCATTCGCACAATATATCATGCAGCGCACAATTAACTTGCCGCCCTTTGGTGTTTGACGTAGCTTTCCGCCATGTCGACCATGGATCCTTTCGCAGCCATCGCGGACCCGAACCGGCGTCATCTGCTGGAAGAGTTGCGCCGCGCACCCAAGACGGTCAACGAACTGGCGCAGGGCCTGCCGATCAGCCGCCCGGCCGTTTCGCAGCATCTCAAGGCTTTGCTCGACAGCAACCTCGTTTCCGTCACCAATGAAGGCACGAAGCGCATTTATGCGGTCAACAGCCGCGGTTTCGACAAGCTGAATCTATGGCTGGATCAATTCTGGTCCTGAAACGGCTTTTCCACCTTCATTATACTTGGAATACTTGGAAATTTGCGGAATTTGGTAGCTGATAGCGTCAGCCATGACGGCGCGAAAAGCGGCTCTTCGAGTTAAGCCAGCAATCGAAGCGACATGACCTCCGGATGAGCGAGTGCCGCGACCACAACGAGCCGAGAGTCGCCAACGACGGCATTTGTTGCATAAGATGGGGAAATTGCGCCAACCCCTACCTTCGACACTACGAAGCTGGCGCATCCGTTTTTGACGGAAATGCTCATCGATCCTGGATGGGAATTTGCCTCAAGACCTTTCGATCTGCCTCTCTCGCCCCAAGATCGATGGCTTTTTTGAACTTTGGAACGTTGCCTCAGTGGACCGAGGAACGCAGACGCTGGATTTCGTCCTTGACGCGCAGTTTCCTGCGTTTGATGTCGGCTATTTCCGTATCATTGCTAGAGGGAGATGAGATTGCCGCATGCAGCGCCTCCTCGAGCGCGACATGTTTCTTTTCGAGCGATTCAAGATGTGCTTGAACAGTCATATGACCCTTCCTTCCTCTGAAGAGCCCTGACCATCCATTCGCCAAGGCTCTAGGTGTCAACCTTCTCACTGTGCCATAAGATGGAGCCTTTGTCGAAGGCGAAAACGTGGCCTATAGGCGGCAAATTCGTGAAGAAGGATAACTTCCCGTTATCGTCATTTGGTGATAGGAGCTTGCGGAAATCAGGAGGCGGAACGAATGCGATTCCGCGATATGCTGGGGAAATGAACATGGCCGATCAGGAACAGGCGGAAATCAGGCTGATCGTGGCGCGGCTGCGCCAGGAACACGAGGATTATGATGCCGCAATCAATGCCATGATCGAGACGGGCTGCGATGCCCTTCGTATCCAGCGCATGAAAAAGAAGAAGCTCGTCATCAAGGACAAGCTGACCAAGCTGGAAGACCAGATCATCCCCGACATCATCGCCTGAGGAGCACAACGCAACGATGCTGACCGAAAGACCGCCTGTCGCCATCATCATGGGAAGCCAGTCCGACTGGGAAACCATGAAGAATGCTGCGGACACCCTGGAAGTGCTTGAGATCACTTATGATGCGCGCATCATTTCCGCGCATCGTACGCCGGACAGGCTGGTGAGCTTTGCCAAGGGCGCGAGGGACGAGGGTTTCAAGGTCATTATCGCCGGCGCCGGCGGCGCAGCGCATCTGCCGGGCATGGCGGCGTCCATGACGCCTCTTCCGGTCTTTGGCGTGCCGGTTCAGTCACGCGCGCTCTCCGGTCAGGACAGCCTTCTTTCGATCGTGCAGATGCCGGCCGGCATTCCCGTCGGCACGCTCGCGATCGGCAAGGCCGGCGCGGTCAATGCCGCCCTTCTTGCTGCCGCCGTCCTGGCGCTCGGCGACGAAGAGATTGCCGACCGGCTCGACGAATGGCGCGCGCGCCAGAGCGCCGCCGTTGCCGAATATCCGATGGACGACCTATGAACGCGAAGACGATCGGTATCATCGGCGGCGGCCAGCTCGGCCGCATGCTGGCCATGGCGGCCGCACGCCTGAATTTTCGCACCATCATCCTCGAGCCCCAGGCCGATTGCCCGGCGGCCCATGTTGCCAACGAACAGATCACAGCCGCCTATGACGATGCGGCCGCCCTTGCCGAGCTGGCGAAGCGCTGCGATGTCGTGACCTATGAGTTCGAGAACGTGCCCGTGACCGCCGCTGAGGATCTTGCCTTGCAGGTAACGGTCTATCCGCCGCCCAAGGCGCTTGAAATGGCGCAGGACCGGCTGACCGAAAAGAGCTTCATCAACGGCTGCGGCATTCCGACGGCCCGCTTCCATGCTGTCGGCAGCCAGGACGACCTCGAAAAGGCACTAGCCGATTTCGGCGGCCAAGGCGTGCTGAAGACGCGCCGCCTCGGCTATGACGGCAAGGGCCAGCGCGTCTATCGCTCCGCCGTCGACAGCCCCGAAGGCGGCTACGCGGCCTTGGGCGGCGTTCCGTTGATTCTGGAAAGCTTCGTATCCTTCGAGCGCGAGGTCTCCATCATCGCCGCCCGCGGCAGCGACGGAAAGGTCGCCTGCTACGATCCGGCAGAGAACGTCCATCGCAACGGCATTCTCCACACCTCCACGCTGCCCGCGAGCATTTCGCAAGAGACGGCGAACGCCGCTCGCGATGCTGCGGAAAAGATATTGACGGCGCTCGGCTATGTCGGCGTCATCGGCATCGAGTTCTTCGTGCTTGCCGATGGCAGCCTGATCGCCAATGAAATGGCGCCGCGCGTCCATAATTCCGGCCATTGGACGGAAGCCGCCTGCGTCATCTCGCAATTCGAGCAGCATATCCGCGCCGTCGGCGGCCTGCCGCTCGGAAATCCCAATCGTCATTCGGACTGCGTCATGACGAATCTGATCGGTAACGACATCCTGGCGCTGCCGGATTGGCTGCGCCTTGACGACACGCTAGTGCATCTCTATGGCAAGACCGAAGCCCGGCCGGGCCGCAAGATGGGGCATGTTACACAGCTTCTGCGCTGAGATCAGCGGGAAAAAGCCCTGACATGGTTGACAGCGCACGGCCGACAGGGTATTTGCTCCCCACCCTAAAGAGCGCGCCCTGAGCGCGCTTTTGATTGTTAAAGACCCGGGCGAATGTGACATTCCCCCTCAGAGATCGCGGATCAGAAAAATGAAGATCAAGAATTCGCTCAAGTCGCTCAAGGCGCGCCACCGTGACAACCGTCTCGTCCGCCGTAAGGGCCGTATCTACATCATCAACAAGCTGAACCCGCGCTTCAAGGCTCGCCAAGGCTGATACAGCGCGCGGCTCCGATCCCACGGATCGAGCCTCAGTTTTAGTTGATCGCATCAAATTTGTTTTGATCTTCGACATTGGCGGGCTACTATGCCCGCCATGCGCGTTTTTGTTTTGTCATATCTAGCCCTGTCGATTCTGTTTGCTCTGACTGCCTCTGCACCCCATGCGGCGCCGGCTGATGAACCAAACCCTGTGGAAAAGCAGAATCAGGGCAATTCCTCCGGCACCCTGTCGCCCAAGCAGCAGCTCGACAATCTGTTCACGACGTTGAAGCGGCAGCGCGATCCCGACCAGGCAAGCCTGATTGCGGACCAGATCAATGCCCAGTTCGCCGATTCCGGCAGCGCCACCATCAATCTCCTGATGCAATGGGCCGACAAGGCCATTCAGGACAAGCGCAATGCCGCCGCGATGGATTATCTCGATCAGGTGATCTCGCTGAAGCCCGACTATGTCGAAGGCTGGAACCGACGCGCCACGCTCAATTTTGCGATCGGCGACTATCGCAAGTCGATGGAAGACATCAATCAGGTCCTGCGCATCGAACCGCGCCATTTCGGAGCGCTGGCCGGCATGGCGGCGATGCTGACCGAACGCGGCAACGATACTCTCGCCCTCAAGGCCTGGCAGCGCTTTCTCGAAGTCTATCCTGCGAATCGATCGGCCCAAGAGGAAGCGGACAAGCTCTCGGAAAAGATCGCCGGCAGCCGCACCTGATTTTCCGCCGCGGTTTCCCGGCGGAAATCGCATTTGGAGGGATGAAAAGTCGCCATATCGCGCTAGATTAGCGTCTTAAGATATTTGATCCGCGCCGCAATGATCGATTCTTTCCTCGTCGCCATTGTCTTGCTTCTTATCGCCGCCGCGGGCTTTTCCGCCTACAAGACCCGCGCCATCGAGCAGGCCTATCCCAATATTGGCGAACTTACCGATATTGGCGGCTACCGCCTCAACGCGGTCCATTTGCCGCGCCCGGCAACGGCTGATCTGCCGGCTCTGGTCTTTATCCATGGGGCCAGCGGCAATCTGCGCGACCAGTTCGAGGCCTTTGCAGCACCTTTATCTGGCCGCGCCGAAATGCTGTTCGTCGACCGCCCCGGTCACGGCTATTCCGAACGCGGGCCGGCCGAAAACGCGGTGCCCTCCGGCCAGGCCGATGCGATCGCCAAGCTGATGGACAAGCGCGGCATCAAGAGCGCCATCATCGTCGGTCACTCCTTCGGTGGTGCGATCGCAGCCGCTTTCGGCATGCGGCACCCTGAGAAGACGAAGGGACTACTGTTTCTGGCACCTGCCACCCATCCTTGGCCCGGTGGTATCGACTGGTATTACACGCTTGCCGCCCTGCCCGTTCTTGGCTGGCTTTTTACTCAACTCCTCGTCATTCCTCTCGGCTTGCGCCGGGTCGAGAGCGGCACGCTCAGCATCTTCCGCCCCAACGAACGACCGGCGGATTATATAATGAGAACAGCCCCGGAACTGGTGCTGCGTCCGCAAACCTTTCGCAACAATGCGATCGACGTGGTCAATCTCTTTGCCTATGTCTCGGCCCATGCGCCGCGCTATAGCGAGATCAAGGCGCCCACGGTCATCATCACCGGCGACAGTGACGATATCGTGCTCGAGGAATTGCATTCGCGCGGCCTTGCCCGGGATATCCCTGGCGCCGAACTCGTTACCATCCGCAATCTTGGCCATAAGCCGGATTATGTAACGACGGATGTAGCGATCGCTGCCATGGAACGGCTGGCAGGCCAGCCGCGTGACCTGTATGAACTGGCTGCACAGGCGGAAATCCGTATCGCCAGCCTGACGGAAGGATCCGTTGAAGCTGCCACCGTTTCTCAGGCCATGACGACATCCTGACCAGACGCATCCTCAAAGATGCGGCTTTGCGGCACGGTCTCGACGGTCTGCCGTACCGCCTGCACCATGATAGATGCCAGCCGCTCCGTCGCCGGGCTCCCCTCCGCCTCGGTACGATGCAGCACGAGATCGAGCGTCGGCAAAGCCGGCAAGCCCGCCTCTCCCGGCATCAATTGCCGTACCTTTGGCGGCAGCCCGAGCGGCGTGCGCAGTGTCAGGCCGAGACCTGCCGCCGTTGCAGCCCAAAGGCCCCCGAGACTCGGGCTGACGAAAGATATTCGCCAGCCGATGCCGGCGCGATCGAGCGTCTTCGTGGCGATATTCCGCAGCAAACAAGGCGCCTCAAGCGAGGCGAGCGGCATGGCCTCGCCACCATCGGCGTGCCATTGCATGTCGCCACTGGCCGGGCCGACCCAGCAGAGCGGTACTTCGGCTATGCGATCCGTATAAGCCGTGCGGAAACCATCGCTCCAGGCAAGCGCCAGATCGAGCTTGCCTGACGTCACCCGTTCCACAAGTTCCGCGTTGCGCACGACACGCGCCTCGATACGCACCTTGGGATGTGCACGGGCGAAGCGGCCCAATACGTCCGGCAGCAGCGTCTCGCCGAAATCCTCTTGCAGCCCCAGGCGCACCCAGCCTGCAAGCTCGGTCCCATGGAGCGCCGTGGCCGCCTCGTCGTTGAGGTCCAGCAGCCGCCGTGCATAGCCAAGCATCGTCTCGCCAGCCTCCGTCAACGCCAGTCCTCGGCCCGCCTTGCGAAAGATAGGCGTGCCCGCCTGCTCCTCCAGCTTTTTCAGCTGGGCACTGATGGCCGAGGTCGAACGCCCGAGCCGGTCTGCCGCCTTGGCATAGCTGCCAAGATCCATGCCGGTGACGAAGCTGCGCAGCACATCGAGATCGAAGATGATCTTTCGCACGGATAACCATCCATATTTTTGGGACTATATATCCAGAATTATCTGGTTTTCAGGATGATTATCCACTGGCATTCTATGCTCGTCAAGTGACAGGGAAACAGGAGCAATCGCATGCCATTCACCCGCATCACCCTTCTGCGCGGCAAGTCGCCGGAATATCTCAAGGCACTGTCGGATAATTTCCACCGCGCCCTGGTCGAAGCCTTCGACGTGCCGCCCACCGATCGCTTCCAGTCCATTCATCAGCTGGAGCCGTATGAACTCGTCTTCGATCGCACCTATTTCGCCAGCAAGCCGCGTTCGGACGATTACGTTTTTTTCGACGTCACCATCGGCAAGCCGCGCAGCACCGAGGTCAAGCAAGCCTTCTATCGCCGTGTTGTCGAGCTTCTTGCAGACGCCCCTGGCGTTCGTCCCGAAGACATCATGATCACCATCACCACGGCAACGCGCGAGGATTGGTCCTTCTCCGACGGTCGCGCGCAGATGATCGAACAGGTCTGAGAGCCATGCCTCAGACCACATCGACCCAAACGCCGGCCATACATCGCGCCGGCACGAATATGCGCCCATCGCCCGAGGGCATCGCTACGGCCTCTTTCCTGGTGGAGCCGCTTGTAGAGAACGTTGAAAACAGCGGTCTCACGGCCATGCGCTGTGAACTCGAACCTGGCGTCATGACGCGCTGGCATACGCATCCGCATGGGCAGATCCTCTATGTTCTGTCCGGCGTCGGACTTGCCGAACGCTTCGGCGGCCCGGCCGAGGAACTGCGCGCCGGCGACTGCATCAGCTTCGCACCGAACGAACGCCATCGACACGGTGCGGCACCGGAGAATGCCTTTTCCTATATCAGCATCCAGGCGGCGCAAGATGGAAGCGCCGTGACCTGGCTGGAGGAATGACCGATGATCGCCATGCAATATAACTTCCCCCTACCCGCGGATTACGACATGGCGATCATCGATCGCCGTATCCGTGAAAAAGGTCCCCTGCTCGACAATCTCCCGGGCCTGAAGTTCAAGGCCTACCTAACGGCAAGAAAGGGCGATGTCGTCACGGGGAGCCGGCAGAACCTTTATTCCCCCTTTTATGTCTGGCATGAAGAACAGAGCCTGAGCGACTTCGTCTCTGGCCCAGGCTTCGCGGCCCTGACCGAGAATTTCGGTCGTCCTCAGGTCAATACCTGGATCGCCTGGCACGTCGAGACATCTGCGGATATTCGCAGCGCCAAGTTCGCCACGCGCGAGGTGGTCGCGATCGACGCCGAAACATCGCTTGCCGAACTCCGCGCGAAGGAGATCGAGGCAGCAGCGCAGGCCATATCGAACGGTGAAGCCCTCGCTTCGGTCGCCGCCTTCGAACCGACCCACTGGACGCTGGTACGCTTCCGCCTATTGGCAGAGCCGCCCGAAAATCCGGCTAAATCCGGTCTGCAGACCTATGATGTCGGGTACCTCTCGCTGCCAGGCATCGCCTGAAGTGTCACGGAGACAATCTCCTTGTTTTAAAGGAAAGGCGGGCGCTTTATGGATGGAAAGTCTTTCTGAATCCGAAGAGTGATCCCTCCATGGTCGATATCGCAATGATCGAAGCCGCCCGCACTCGCCTCGGCGGCAGGGCGCGACGCACGCCGCTTCTCTCCTCGCCCTTTCTCGACGAGATCGCCGGGCGCCGCCTCTTCGTGAAGGCCGAGTGCCTGCAGCATTCCGGCTCCTTCAAGTTTCGCGGCGGCTGGTCGGCGGTTTCAGCGCTGGAGCCGTCCGTGCGCGCCAGAGGTGTCATCGCGTTTTCCTCCGGCAACCACGCCCAAGGGGTGGCGCTGGCGGCAAAGCTGCACGGCGTCCCCTCGGTCATCATCATGCCGACGGATGCGCCAAAGCTGAAGATCGCCAATACCCGCGCCTTCGGCGCCGAGGTCGTGCTCTATGATCGTATCAAGGAAGATCGCGACGAGATCGGCGCGCGCATTTCCGGGGAGCGCGGCCTGACGCTCATCAAACCCTTCGACGAACCGCAGGTGATCGCCGGCCAGGGAACAACCGGGCTGGAGATCGCAGAGCAGGCGGCGGAGGAAGGCATCGAGACAGCCAGCGTGCTCGTGCCCTGCGGCGGTGGCGGCCTGACTTCAGGGATCGCTCTGGCGCTCGAATCCCGCGCACCGGGCCTCACGGCACGCCCTTGCGAGCCGGAAAACTTCGATGACACCACCCGCTCGCTGGCCTCAGGCAAGATCGAGCGCAATGTCGCGCTGCAGGGCTCGATTTGCGACGCCATCATCACGCCGCAGCCGGGCAACATCACCTTTCCGATCATGAAACGCCTCTGCGGCCCCGGCCTCGTCGTGACAGACGAGGAAGCGCAGAAGGCCATGGCACTCGCCTTCACTCGGCTGAAGATCGTGGTTGAACCGGGCGGCGCAGTCGCGCTTGCTGCCGCACTCTTCCACGGCAGGCAAATCGAGAGTGATGCGGTGATCGCCGTCACCTCTGGCGGCAATGTCGATCAGGATGTTTTCGAGGCGGCGTTGAGCCGCCACTAGATCCCAGAGCGGTTCAGCTTTTCACGGAAGCTCTGAACCGCTTTATCTCTTTGTTTTTCCCAATTCCAGACGGAAAACCGCTACGCACTTTTCCTGGAATTGTTCTAGTTGACGGCGCGGCGATAGAGCGCCAGCGAACCGGCAAGAGCCAGCAGCGCGCCGCCACAGGCGCGCTCAAGCCATTTCGCCCCCTCCGACTTCAGGACACGGACGGCCTGCGAACCGAACACCGCATAGCCGAACATGATCATGAAATCGAGCGCAGCGAAGATCGCGCCGAGCACGATGTATTGCTGAATCTGCGGCGCTGAAGGGTCGATGAACTGCGGCAGGAAGGCTGAGAAGAAGAGATAGCCCTTCGGATTGGTCACGGCGACCATGAAACTCTTGAGGCCGATGGAGAAAGCGGTTCCCTTCGATTGGCTTGCGATCGCCTGTAAGGCACCGTCGATGCTCCCCTTGGAGCGCAACATCATGATGCCGAGAAAGGCGAGATAGGCCGCACCCACCCATTTCAGGGCCGAGAACCAGAATTCGGAAGCCGCCAGCAAGGCACCAAGCCCGATGGCGACGGCGCTGATCAGCACCGCATCGGAAAGAACGGCACCGATCATGCCCGGCAAGGCGCGCCTGATGCCGAAGCGCGAGCCATTGGTCAACGCCAGAAGCACAGTCGGCCCCGGCGTCGCGATACCGATGAAGGAAACGGTGGCGAAGGCAAGCAGCGTGGTCAGATGCATGAGGTCCCTCCTCTGGAAGATAGGAAGGTTGCATGTGGTGGGGTACTTAGCAAGGGGTTGCTTGATGGAGGCTTTGAGTATGCCGTACTTCTGATACCCCCCTCTGTCCCTGTCGGGACATCTCCCCCACAAGGGGGGAGATCGGTTACCCGCAGCACCGACGTGCCTCAAACAAATGTCGGATGTGCAGCAACTACAGCCTAGTGGTTTGAAAAGAACAGGCGGCAAGCTCCAAACGATCTCCCCCCTTGTGGGGGAGATGTCACGAAGTGACAGAGGGGGGTACGCACCCTCCTCACACTCAGTCACCGATGTTTACATAATTACCCCACCAACCCCGCATCTTTCGCCGCCAGCGCGCCAATCGCCGACCAGTCCAGTTCCTCTCCGCCATGCGCCAGCAGGTTGAGGAACCGATCACGCAGCAGGCTCGCCAATGGCAGCGGCACGTTCAGCGCCTCGCCGGCCGCCAAAGCCAACCGAATATCCTTCTGGCCGAGCGGGGCCGTAAAGCCCGCCGGCTGGAACTTGCGGTCCGCAATCAGCCCGCCATAGGTCTTGTAGACAGGCGCGTTGAACAGCGTCGAGGTCAAGAGATCGAGATAGGCATGCCGGTCGACACCGCCCTTCTCGACCAGCGCCATGGCCTCGCCCAGCGACTCGATGACCGAAGCGATGAGGAAATTGCCGCTGAGCTTGACGAGATTGGCCGCCTTCGGCTCCTCGCCGAGGACGAAGGTGCGCTGACCGATGGCGTCGAAGAGCGGCGTGACCGTTTGGATCGCATCAGGCGCACCCGCAGCGGCAACGAAGAGCTTTGCCGCTGCCGCCGCTTCCGGACGGCCGAAGACGGGCGCTGCCACGAAGTGCTGACCTGCCGCGGCATGTTCCCTCGTCAGCCTTTCCGACATGGCGACGCTGATCGTGCTGGCGGAAATATGAACTGCACCCTTGCCAAGGCTTGCCAGAACGCCTCCATCGCCGTGGACGACCGCCGACAGCGCATCGTCATGCGCGAGCATTGTGAAGACAGCCTCGCCGCCACAGGCTTCCGCAACGGTTGCGGCAACCTTGGCACCTTCCCCAGCCAGAGCCTCGGCCTTGTCGCGAGAGCGATTGTAGACGGTCACCTCATGCCCAGCCTTGATGAGATTGACGGCCATGGCGCTGCCCATCTGGCCCAATCCGATAAATCCGACTTTCATTGGCATATCTCCTTCTCAATCCGCCTGCTTGGGGATTGCAGGCGCTTCGGCTTCAAGAAAAAACCCGCCGTCTTTCGACAGCGGGTTTCGGATGTTTCAGGTGCTGCCGCAATCGGATGTCGGCAATCACACGCCAGACTGGCCATCCGAACCGATATAGGCAATGCGCAGCATGTTGGTGGCGCCCGGCGTGCCGAGCGGCACACCGGCCGAAATGATGATGCGGTCGCCCGGCTTGCCGAAACCTTCTTCGGCAACGATGCGGCAGGCATTGTTGACCATGTCGTCGAGGTCGGTCGCATCGTGAGTGACGACACAATGCATGCCCCAGACGACGGACAGGCGGCGTGCCGTCTGGATGATCGGCGACAGCGCCAGGATCGGAACCTGCGGACGCTCGCGCGAGGCGCGCAGACCGGTGGTGCCGGACGACGTGTAGCAGACGATGGCGGCAAGCTTCAGCGTCTCGGCGATCTGGCGGGCGGCGAGCGAGATCGCGTCGGCGCCAGTTGCTTCAGGTAGAGCGCGCTGAGCATAGATGATGCCCGGATAATGCGGCTCGCGCTCGATGGTGCCTGCAATCGACGCCATCATGGAAACGGCTTCGACCGGATAGTCGCCGGAGGCGGATTCCGCCGAGAGCATGACGGCATCGGCGCCTTCGAAGACGGCGGTTGCGACGTCGGAGACTTCGGCGCGGGTCGGGACCGGCGCGGAGATCATCGATTCCAGCATCTGCGTGGCGACGACCACGGGCTTGCCGGAGCGGCGGCATGCGCGGATCAGCTGCTTCTGGATACCCGGAACGGCTTCCAGCGGCATTTCCACGCCGAGGTCGCCGCGGGCCACCATCAGCGCGTCGGAAAGCTCGATGATTTCCTCGATGCGCTCGACAGCCTGCGGCTTTTCGATCTTCGACATCAGGCCGACACGGCCATGTGAGATCTTGCGAACCTCCGTCAGGTCTTCCGGGCGCTGGATGAAGGAGAGCGCGACCCAGTCGACTTCATTGGTCGCGAGAACGGCGTCGAGGTCGGCGCGGTCCTTGTCGGTCAGCGCGCCGACGCCGAGCAGGGTATCGGGCAGGCTGACGCCCTTGCGGTCGGAAATCTTGGTGCCCGAAATGACAGTCGTGACGATGCTCTTGCCGTCGCACTTTTCGGCACGCAGCGCCAGCTTGCCATCATCGATCAGCAGGCGGTGGCCGGGCTGAACCGATTCCAGGATTTCCGGATGCGGCAGGTAGACACGCGTGTTGTCGCCGGGGATATCCTGATTGTCGAGCGTGAAAGTCTGACCTGGCTTGAGATCGACCTTGGTGTCAGCAAACTTGCCAACGCGCAGCTTGGGACCCTGCAAGTCAGCGAGAATGCCGATCGGCCGACCACAGCGAGCTTCGACGGCGCGAATGCGCTGGATCAGCGTGCGCATCACATCATGGCTGGCGTGGCTCATGTTGATGCGGAACAGGTCCGCCCCGGCCTCGTGAAGCTTCTGGATCATTTCCTCCGAAGAGGAGGCCGGACCGAGCGTTGCGAGGATTTTGACTTTTCGGTTTCGTCTCATCAATTCTGGCTTTCTTGGCTGCCCGAGGGCTCGGAAAGCTGAACCATCCAGCTCGCCTGGCGCCCGGTGTCGTATTCCTTGAATCCCATCTTCTGGTAGCCACGCGCGTAGCAATCCTTGACGCCTGGGATTTTGAATTCATTTTCCGCCACGCACATTTCGACGTCACCCGTCCAGCGGCCGCCGCGGGCCGCATCTTCTGCGTAGAGATAATAATAGCGGGATTGAAGCGGCCCCTCGATCAAAGTCGCGCAGGTATTGGCCGGAATTTGCCACCAACCCTCCGTCACCCAGCCGTCCTTGGCGCGATAGCCGATGGCAACGCCGACAAGGTTCTGCGTACCGTTGCACGTTCGGAAATCGGCATGGGCCGCATTCGGCATGAAGAAGAACGGCGCTGCCGCGGCGAGAATGAGGAAGGCGATTCGGGCGAGCGGGCCTGACCGCTTAACGAAACGTGGCGCGACTTGGCTGGACACGGCTCCAATTGGCTCCCGGTTATTCGTTGTTGCGTCTTCTTGCGCTGCCATCCCATGAATGTCAACGCAACTCTAATCGATTATATTTTCTTCACGGGACGGTGGCGGCACCATGCGCCGCCCCTCATCCGATCGAAGCTGCAAACCTTGCACCTTCCATCCGCACATGCAATCAAACAAAGAGTTGAAAATTTCAATAATCGACAATCCGCATGACCGATTTCAGACCGTTTGAATTTATACCCGGCAATCGTGACAAAGGCATGGTCATTCTCGGCGACCACGCCATGCGGCGCCTGCCCGAGCGCTACGGCAGCCTCGGCCTGCCGGAGACCGCCTTCTCCCGCCACATCGCCTACGACATCGGCATCGAAGGCCTCTGCCGTCATCTCTGCGCGCGGCTGGACGTGCCGGGCGTGCTTGGCGGCTTTTCCCGTCTGCTGATCGATCCAAACCGCGGCGAGGACGACCCCACGCTCATCATGAAGATCTCGGATGGCGCGATCATTCCGGGCAATCATCCGATCACGGATGAAGAATGGAATAACCGTATAGAAGCCTTCCACCGGCCCTATCATGAAGCGGTCGACGAAACGATTTCCGCCGTGGCAGAAGCAACGGGCAAGGCACCTCTGGTTTTCTCGCTGCACTCCTTCACGCCGGCGTGGAAGGGTGTGCCGCGCCCCTGGCATGCCAGCGTGCTCTGGGATAGCGACGACCGCGCCGTCGTGCCGCTCCTTGCAAAGCTCGGCGCCGATACCGATCTCGTTATCGGAGATAATGAGCCGTATGACGGCGCGCTGCGCAACGACACCATGTTCCGCCATTGCATGACAAAGGGCATTGCGCATGCGCTGCTGGAAGTCCGGCAGGATCTGATCGGCGACGAGACCGGTATTGTCGAATGGGCCGATCGCCTAGCGCCGATCTTCTCAGAGATCAATGCCGATCCGGCGCTCCATGAATATAAGCGCTATCCTTCGCGCACTGGGCCTTATGAGGTATGAGCCGGCAAGCGAATTGAGGAGAAAAAGATGACCGAAGTCACCAAGCAACAGCAGACCGAGCTCGAGGCCGCTGCCTTCCGCCGCCTCGTTGCGCATTTGCGCGAACGCAGCGACGTTCAGAACATCGACCTGATGAACCTCGCCGGCTTCTGCCGCAACTGCCTCTCCAACTGGTATCGCGAAGCGGCCGAAGAGGCGGGCCTGCCCGTCAGCAAGGACGAGTCGCGCGAAGTGATCTATGGCATGCCCTACGAGGATTGGAAGAACCTGCACCAGAAAGAAGCCTCGCCTGTGCAAAAAGCCGCTTTCGAGCAGAACAAGCCGAAAGATTAACGCTCCCTTCACCAATTCGGCTTGACCTTGCGCGCCATTCGCGGCACGTCAACTGCCCGATCGAATTCGAAATCCCGCGCAAGCCCTGAAGCGATGTGCCCCTATCGGTGACTGACCGATCTCATCTGCGACGGGCTGCAAGCGACCCTTTGAGACCCTTTAGGAGAAGTGCATGGAAGAGAACAGCGTCGAGAACGTGGCCGCGGCGGAACTGCGTCAATTCATCGAGCGCATCGAGCGCCTCGAAGAAGAAAAGGCCGCGATTGGAAGCGATATTAAGGACGTCATGGGCGAGGCCAAGGGCCGCGGCTATGACACCAAGGCGATCCGCACCATCATCCGCCTTCGCAAGAAGGACGCGAACGAACGCCTGGAAGAAGAATCCATCCTGCAGACCTACATGGCCGCACTCGGCATGGAATAATCAAGGCTTTATGAGCCTTGCGAGATGATCTGGAGCCGGCTTGCCGGCTCCATTCTTTTATCTGGACGAAGAACCTGTCATTCTGGAAAAAGGCGAGCAATCAGATCGGCGGCACCACCCTGCCAAAGCTCACCCTTGCCGGTTCCTGACCATAGAGACAGGAAATCCGGCGCCCCCTTCGCCATCGACGCCGCGCGTATGTCCCGCGTGAACTTGTTTTGCGCCGGAAAGGGAAGGATAGCCTCCGGCCTCCCATCCATCTCGTTCATGAAGCGGTTCTCGATGCCGCGCGCAAAGCGGCCCGAAAAGGCGCGTGTCGTTCGCGTCTTTCGCTCCGGCGTTTCCAGCAGCTTCCTGCGATAGGGTGCCGATGTTCCGGCTTCCGCGCAGGCAAGGAAGGCCGTGCCCATCTGCATGGCCTGCGCTCCCGCCAGCAGCGCCGCCCGGATATCGCTTGGGGTCATGATGCCGCCGGCTGCGATCAGCGGCAAACGAATGGTGCCGACGCATTGCGCCAGGAGATCGCGCATGCCGATTTCCGGATCCGCTGCCCGCGCATCGAAAATGCCGCGATGACCGCCCGCTTCAAACCCTTGCAGCACGATCGCATCCACGCCGCTCTCTTCCAGCGCCCTCGCCTCATCGAGTGTCGTCGCTGTGCCGATCAGCGGAATACCAGCTTTCTTCGCTTCCCGTACATAGCCGGCCGGCAACAGGCCGAAGACGAAGCTGAAGCATGCGGGTTTAATACGCAAGACAGCTTCGAACTGCGCATCGAAATCCTCTTCGTAGGGAGGCGAAAGCTGCGGCGACGGCAGTTCCAACTCCTGGCGATATCGTGCGGTCGCCGCCGCCGCGCGCTCAAACCGATCAGTGGCAACTTCCGGGATTGAGTGCGGGATGAAGAGATTGATCGAAAACGGCTTGTCGGTTCGTTGACGTACCTGGGCGGCAAAGGCTTCGATGGCCACGGCATTTAAATAGGCGCCGCCCATGGCGCCGAGCGCGCCTGCGGCAGAAGCCGCCGCCATCAGCTCCACCGACGAAGGACCGCCCGCCATCGGCGCGACGATCAACGGATGCTTCAAGCCAAGTTGTTGAAAAAGATTGCTGTCCATAGGTGCAGACATGTCCGGCGTCCTTTCAGAAATGTCTGTTCAGGTCTCCATGCAACATAGGTGCCGCAAGACGGCTTCCCAAGCGTGAGCTTGACGAAATTTAGGTCTATTCAGCCCCGCCTGAGCGCTTCGGTGCGGGCCTCGATGGCCGCAACCACCGACACCATGTCGAGCCGGCCGTTGCCGAGTTCGACGCTCTCGCCGTAAAGAATACGGCAGACATCAAGGACCGGCGATGCCATGCCGACGGCACGAGCCGCCTCGGCAATCAGTTTCGTGCTGTTGAACGCATCGGCTGTCGCCGCCTGCACTGAAAAATCCCGCGCAACAAGCTTCGGAATTTTCACGCGCGTCAGATCGCTGGCCATCGGGCCGGAATCGATCGCAGCCTGAAAAGTTTCGAGATCGAGGCCGTTCCGCTCGGCGAAATGCGAGGCTTCTGCGAGACCCGCCAGCGTCGTGCAGAGATAGAGATTGACAGCCAACTTCATCAGCAGCGCATTGCCGACCGGACCGCACAGGATCGTTTCGCGGCACATCGGCGTAAGCAGCGGCCGCACCTCGGCAACCGTATCCGCATCGCCGCCGAGCAGCGCGACCAGCTGCGCTGTCTCGGCAGGCTTCCGCGAGCCCGAAACCGGGGCTTCGACATAGCGCCCACCGGCTGCGAAAATATCGGCGGCCAATCTGCGTGAATAGCCGGGCGAATTGCTTCCCATCGAAACCACGATATGCCCGGATACCAGCTTTTCGAAGTCCGGTGTCCCGCGCCGCAGCACCTCGTCCAACACGGTTTCGTTGACCAGCATGAGGATGACGATGCGCGTGCGTTCGAACACCTCCTCGACGCTAACAGCGACCGTCGCACCCGCCTCCCGCAACGGATCGGTCGCCGCCGGCGATCTATTCCACACGACAAGCCTGGTGCCTGCCTTTGCGAGATTGAGGGCCATCGGCTGGCCCATGACGCCGAGACCGACAAAGCCGATCTCCTCGCCCGGCTCGTCGCCGGGACGTTCGCTGACGTTGGTCATCATGACAACTCCGATGGTTCGGGTGACTATGCGAACTTTAGAGCAATTCCAGGAAAAATGCGCAGCGGTTTTCCGTCCGGGATTGCGTGAAACAAAGAGATTGAGCGGTTCAGATATTTCACGAAAAGCTGAACCGCTCTTGAGTCAGAAGCCGGCGGGAGAGCTCATATGCCTTTTCCCGCCGGATATGGGTTCATGGTTCGCTTAGAACAGGCGGTCCAGCCACTCGTTCTTGTCCGGCGCGCGGCCGAACTGGATGTCGGTCAGCGCAGCCTTTAGACGCTGCGTCGTAGCGCCGGCATTGCCGTCGCCGATGGTGAAGCTGTGCTTGCGGCCCTTCACCTTGCCGATCGGAGTCACGACAGCCGCCGTGCCGCAGGCGAAGGATTCGCGCAGGCGCCCGCTCTCGGCATCCGCCTGCCACTGCTCGATCGAATAGGGCTCTTCGCGCACCGTCAGGCCCATGTCGCGCCCAAGCTTGATCAGCGAATCGCGGGTGATACCGGGCAGGATCGTGCCGGTGAGCGGCGGCGTCTGCAGCGATCCGTCATCGAAGACGAAGAAGACGTTCATGCCGCCAAGCTCCTCGATCCAGCGCTTTTCGACGGCATCGAGGAAGACGACCTGATCGCAGCCTTCGCGCTGGCCCTCAGCCAATGCGGCAAGGCTTGCGGCGTAGTTGCCGCCGCACTTGGCAGCACCCGTGCCGCCAGGCGCGGCGCGGGTGAAATTCTCGGACACCCAGAGCGTAACGGCCGATCCGCCGCCCTTGAAAAAGGAGGCGACGGGGGAGGCAATGACGCAATAGATATATTCTGCCGACGGTTTTGTGCCGAGAGCGACTTCGGTGCCGATCAGGAACGGCCGGAGATAGAGCGATGCCCCTTCCGCGGTCGGGATCCATTCGCGCTCGATCTTGACCAGCTCGCGTACGGACTCGACAAAAAGCTCTTCCGGCAAGCGCGGCATCGCCAGCCGTTCGGCCGAATTCTGGAAACGGAGCGCATTGGCGCTCGGGCGGAAAAGGGCGGCCCCGCCATCCGGCAGGTGATAGGCTTTCATGCCTTCGAAGATTTCCTGGGCATAATGAAGCACCACGGTTGCCGGATCGAGAGCAAGCGCCTTGCGCGGCTCGATCTTGGCGCTGTGCCAGCCACGGTCCTGCGAGTAGTGGATCGTTACCATGTGATCGGTAAAGATGCGGCCGAAGCCCGGGTTCTGCAACAGCGCCTCCCGCTCGCTCGCCGTCGCGGGATTGGGGTTTTTCTGGATGTCGAAGGTTAATGTTTCGCCGGTGCTCATGGCTCCTCCAATGCTTCTTTTGCCGCGGCTTTCGCCGCCCATCTCCCGAAGGATGGTGTAAATCAAATCAGGTGGTATTTGATTGCGTTTACGCCTGTTCTCACGCAAGTTTAAGAGCGATTTGCATAAAATTACGAGGCGAATCGCTATTTCTCGCCTGGAAGCTGGCTCTCGGTCTCATGGGGCTCCCATCACAGCGTTTTCGCGATGGCTTCGGCGGCAGCCACGCCGGTTTCATAGGCGCCGTGCGCGGTAGAATAACGCGTCTTCGAACAGGCTTCTCCGGCGAAGAACAAACGCTCGTTATGAGGAGCGGCAAGGACGCTGCGCAGGTCGGAAGCACCGGGCGTCGCATAGGAATAAGAACCACCGAAGAAAGGCTCTCCCGCCCAGGCTGACGCAGCCAGCGGCGACAGCGTCTTGCCGACATCGGCACCGAAGACGCGCTTCAGCTGCTCCACCGAAAAACCAAACATCGCATCGACGCCCTGCCGCTCCAGATCGAGCGCGAGATCGGCGGCAAAATAGGCCTCGATGACCGGCACACCGAATGGCTTCAGCTGATAGGCGCCCGTCCGGCGGCTATACTGCGATCCCATCACATGCGTATCCTCCGGAAATATCCGAGGTTCGGCAACGCGGAGGAAAAGCTTGTTTGCCAGGCCGAGCGGCAGCCGGGACGCCGCCTCGATCTTTTCCGGCAAAGGCGGCCAGAAGGCGATGCGTTCGGCCGCAAGCGCATTGGTTGAAACCGTGACAATGACGGCCTTCGCCCGCAGCTCACCCTTGCCTGTCGAAAGCACGATATGGCCGGCGCCGCTGTGGTCGATGCGGCAGACCTCGGCGCCGACAACGGTCGGCACCGGCAAGCCGTAGGTGGCGACCAGGGTACCGTAGCCCTGCCGCACGCGCCAGTCAGGACCGGGGCCGGGATCGTAGCGGCCAAGATCGATCACCGAGGACTTGTCGAGCTCTCCTCCGGTCATGAAGGCGCCGACGGCGTAAATCCTTTCATTCCACGGATCATCAGGAGACAACATGGCCGAGAGATCGGCGTCCGCGTCACCCTCATACTCATAGACCCGCCCGAAGAAGTCGTTGACGGCGGCAGCCGCAGCCTTCGCATCGGGATCATTCTGTTCCAACCGATGGCCGCCATCGCTCCAGGGCGCAGGCGTGCGATCGACGGTCAGGCCTACTTCCTCGGCAATATCAGTCCAGGCATTGGTGCGCGCGCCATGCAGCCAGCCGCAGCCGAGATCGAGCGCGGCGGCGTCGGTGCCGAACGGATGGATTGAGCGGGCGCGGCCGCCGACGCGATCGGAGGCTTCGAGCAAGACGATCGAGAGATCCGGCCGAAGCAATTGCAGCTGCCGGGCTGCAGCTACACCGGCTGCGCCGGCGCCGATCACGGCAACGTCGACCTCGCCGCCTCTCCAGGATTCGATGGGCATTCCGATTCCTTTTCGCGCAAGCGCCGGAGAATAATCCAGCCGCGCGACTTGATGATATGAGGCTCGCCAATCCGCCGGCGCGAGCCCTGTCGATCATCTGTAGCCGACCTCGGCGCGGCCTGTAAACGGTCACAATGATGGGCATACCAAATTGCCGCATTGAGCCGAAATGACGAATGTCGTACGTGCTTCATCGAGGCAGATAATGAGGAAGATCGTGCGGAAACCGACCTTCACAACAACACTTTCGACCGCGACGCGTAATATTGGAGGCGCTTGTGCCAACACAGCTCAATAAGACGGCAGCCGGACGTCGGGCTTCTTTCAAGTCGCGTCAGGAAACATCGATGTTCACGAAGGAGTGGTCCATCCCCGCGATCCTCACCGTCTTCCTGCTCGGCGTCTGCGGTCTGATTGCCTATTTCACCTGGACCCTCCTGCCGCCGGCGGCGACAGCACAGAACCATGTCGACGGAGCTGCCATACTCAGCGACAGCAATGCTCATCCGACGGCCAATTTCGCGCCCCAAAAACAGAAGTAGCAGACGCCGCGGTCGATAAGGCAGAAATGAAGACCAAGATGCGTGGGCGCCGTACTTTCCAGCGCCGGCCATAAGACCGACGGCAGCTACAGCTTTACGGTAGCACCCTGACTACAGGGACTCGTTATCCGAGGGCACATTTCTTGATGAAATGCAGCCAGCTGTCATTACGCCGGATAGTGGCGCGCGGCAAGCCGAAGGGATCGTCGCCTGATCGCGCCCGACCGCGGCGTGTCGTCGTTGCGGCGCTGTAACCGGCTTCGTAGGCAAGCACGCGGTCGAGCGGCGTTTCGTCGCCATAGGGAAAGCAGAAGGACGAGATTCCCTCATCCAGCAAATCTTCGAGCAGCTCGCGCGAATGTGTGATCTGACGGCGTGCCTCTTCCATGGGCAATTGCGGCAGGCGAACGTGATCGAGCGTATGCGATCCCACCTCGTGCCCGAGCCTGTGCCAATGCTTCAGCTGTTCGACCGACATGCAAGGCGCCTGCGCCACCCCAAGAGGGGCATCCCAGACATTGCTGCCGCCGATCTGGTTCGCCACGACGAAATTCGTGGCGGTAAAGCCGAACTCCTGCAGCACGGGCAAGGCGTTCTCATAGACATTGGCATAGCTGTCATCGAAGGTGATGGCAGCGATTTTGCCGGTCTTCTCGCCGCGGATGTAAGGCATTGCCTCCCGCAGCGACACACCCTGAATTCCAAGCCTTTTCAGCCATTCCATCTGACGGCGGAAGGCTTCTGGATGGACGACCATGCTTCTGAACGGCGCCTTGCGCGACGGCGGCACCGCAATCTGATGATATGCGAGGATCGGAACAGCCACGATGGAGCGTCTCAGATGATGCGGCGCGAGCGAAGCGCGATCTTGGCACGATAGAGTGGCCGCAACACCTCTCTGGAGAGCGTTTCCATTACTGTCTTGCGGCTTTTGATCGTGCTGCCGCCGAGCTGGGGAGAGATTTCACGCACGCCGCCGGGCACAACCGAAAGCGGCGATACGCGGGTAAACCAGCTCATCTGCACGGTGGTATCGACGGGTCGATCGAAGACGGAAGTCGCCTCCAGCAGGCGGATGGCAGCATCGCGGCTGACAAGCTGCGCCACCATGCCAAGCCCGATCCGCGTCGGCTGAATGACATCGGCCTCTCCCTGGGAGAGAACACATCTGCCATGCTCCTTGCCCATGCGAAACGGGAAGCGAATAAACGAACCTGGCTTCAGGCAGGCCTTGGCGGCGGCAAAAGCGGCATGGAACGCATCGTCGATCTCGACATCGTCCTCGAAAACAAGGCCGGCATCGATGCCCTGCTCGACGATGGCAGCCCAGGCCTTACGGTGGGACAGAAAACAGGCGATCTCGCCCGCGCTCATGACAAACGGATAATATGGCTTCTGCAGCCGAGGCCGATAGACGCTGTCGATCTCGACGGTACTCAGAGTGCGGCCATCGACTGCCTCGATGATCTCGCTTTGCACCGGAAGCTTTACAGCAAGCCTTTCGACCTGCGGCATGCGATCGCGGGCGCGAGCGAGATGGATGATGAAGCCACGAATGACGGGTTGGCCGGGCGCGTCCAGAACGGTACCGACCAAATTGGACGCAGGAGCGAACTCGAATCCCGTGTGAGATCTTTCGAGCGGCATCGCCGAAGACGGGTTGAATTCGTGGGCTTGCATGAATGGATACCTCGAGGTCATATTTCGCGAGGCTCTAGCAACCCTGAATGAAAGCGAGCTTAGGCAAACCTGAGGCCAAACTGAAAACGGTTGTTTTCAACTGGTCTGAACAACTGAAAGAAGGCTAAACGAGCATGCTGATGCGGCCGCTCGCCATTTTGCCTTCAACCCAGCGGCGCTCGTCCAGCCAGGCATGGCGTTTCCACCCTTCCCAGCTGAAACCGCACAGCTTCACCTCCCACTCGTCGGCAGGCAATCGCGACAGCACATATCGGATGCCGAAGAAGCCGGTGCTCGGAAAGAGCTGGTGCATGCGGCATTGGCTCACGCCGAGTTCCTCGCAGCCCTCGATGTAGAACTGCGGCGGCATGATGCGGATTTCCTTGCCGGCGGCGCCGACCAACTCGATCGTCCGCATCGTCCAATCGCTTCTCCTGCCTTTGAGGCGCGAGAGAAGATTGGGCTTGGGGTGATATTTGCGGATGATATCGGGATGATAGGCCAGCACGACCTCTTTGGCGGCCGTAAAAGTCGGGCTTGTCAGAAAGGCCGGGTCCGTCAATCGGCGCTGCATCGGCTTGCTGGAAGCTGCAAGCATGAGAATATCAGTGCGTGAGCCGCTCATCCCGATCGAGGCTTTCGGCTCGTTGAAGCGCATTGCGAATTCCGCATTGTCCACGACCTCGGAAAGGTCGCACTGCAGCTTGCCATTGCCGATGATGATTGCCGTCTTGCGGGTCAAATATGAGTATCCATCAGGTCTGAAATCGCCGACCTAACGGAGCCAAATGAAGCCAAACTGAAGACGAATGAGGGGAAGGATGCATAAATGCTGACACGAACCTGAAAGCCTTCGCGATGTCACCCGCACGCAACAGCAATGCCCGAGGACCACGCGTCAGCTCAGATTTGTGTGGGGCTTGAGAGTGCAAGAAGCCGATTGCGAACGCAAAGAGGTGACATCTTGCCGAATCAAAAGGGAGCCCAAACGGGCTCCCGAAGCGATGACGGTTTGTCTGGTCTATTCGACCGAATTGAACTTCTTCACCTGAAGGAAATTCACTGCGCTTCCGCTGAAGCGTTCGGGATCGATCGACGCGGTCTGCACCTTGAAGCCATCCGTGTAAACGGCAGTCGGCTGGGCACGAAGCGTCGGACTCACGAAGCGCGGAGCCTTGACCGGGCGGTTCACGATCTCGACCCGAGCCTTTGCGATCGCCCATTGCGAGATCATTTTATCCGTCAGCGTCGGCGCAGTTGTCACAGTTGCACGGCCCGAATCGGCCACGACGGCATCCTGCCTGTTCGGCCGGCCGCCCTTGGTCGCAATGCCAGCGGCAATCGGGCGTTCCTGCGGCGTTGTCGGCTCGAACCCGTCGTTGAAGCGACGGCTGCTGGCCTTCACCTCACTGCGAACCGGCGCGAGTGCGGCCACCTGCATTGGCATTTGCTGGGTCGGTCTCTGCTGCGGCAGGACGGAGGCAATTGCCCGCGCTGCATCGTTACCGGCAGCCAGACCATTGTCTGCCGCGGGCAGCTGATCCTTAGACGCGACGTTGTTCGACGGTTGGGTCATCGCAACCGCATTGTTGCCATCCGATCGATCTGGACGGCTCTGCTCCAGAGCCGCAATGACCGAAGGCGAAAGTGCGCCTGCATCGGCTTGGTCGTCGGCAGCCTCCTGATCCGCATCGGCTGATGCCAGCAGGCTTTCGGCCAATTCCGGACGCTGCGCCGGCACCGGAACGGCAGCCAACTGGCCTTTCATGTCAGCCTCGGCCGATGCCACTTCGGCATCGCCGGGTGAGCGGCGGTCAAGCAAGGACGGCACCGGCACGTGATAGGAGCGAAGATCGGCATATTGCGGCTGATCTCCCGTATCCGGCATGGCGGCGGCAAGCGCGTCCTGAGCAGCGTTGCGAGACGGCGAAACGAGAGCGGAAGCAACATCGCTGCCGGCAGGCTGATTGCCGAATGCCGGGCGAACCTGCGGAACGGGTGCGTTTACGCTGGCGACCTGAACCTGGGCCGGAGCTGGAGCGGAGCCATCGTCACCATCATCGCTGGCGGCTGGAGCGGGCTGGCCTTTGCGAGCAGCCGAAGCGACAGCCACCGGTGCTGCCGCCGTGCCGGTATCCGCGTTATCCTCTTCCTCATCCGCACCACCGCCTCCGAACAGACGGGCAAAGAAGCCGCGGCGCGACGAAGAGGAGCTGGCGATCTGGATATCGTCGGACGACATGCGGCGCTTGTAATCGGCGACTGCCTGCTGGTAGCCCGGCAGCGGCCGGCCGTCGGCCGGAATATGCATCGTCTTGCCATCCGGGAAGAGGCGGACGAGATCCTGGCGATCCATGCGCGGCCATGCACGCACGCCGCCGACGTCCATGTGGACGAAAGGCGAACCCGAAGTCGGATAATAGCCGACGCCACCGACCTGCAACTTCATGCCGATTTCGCGCAGCTTGGAAAGCTTGACGTCTGGAAGATAGAAATCCATCGCGTTGCCGAGCATGTGCTGGCTCTTCTTGGCAACGCCGGTGTGGGCCGAGCGCGTGCGCAGCATCTCGTTGGTGCCAGGCGAACGGAACCCGCAGATCACATAGATGAATTCGTGCGAACCGCTTTCGCGGTAGGCCTCCCAGATCAGATCGAACAGGCGCGGGTTCATCTTGGTGGGCTGATTCTTGCGCCAGTCGCGCAGGATGCGGTTCAGCTTCTCCAAGCCGTCCGGATCGAACCTGCCATTACGCTTGTAGGTAATGACGGCCTTTTCGCCGGTGTGGACATAATAGATCTTCAAGCTGCGGGTTTCACCACCAGCCTGCGAGGGAGTACCGACGAAAACAGGAGTAGAAACGGCCAAAGCAAGGAGGCCAACGGCTGCTACCTTGGCCACCTTGCTAAATAGGTTAGAGCACGCAGAATGCCAGCTCAAGCTATTAGGCTTGGTATTTGCACTCAAATTCGGCAATTCGATCCCCGTCCGACAGACAATGTCGCATCGTGTTCCAAATGGCTGTCAATTGCGGTGACACGATGGCAAAAATGCCACACATGGTCGCCCCCTTCATACATGGTGAACGATGCACTAACAAGTGCTTTACGACGGGTAACAAAATATGCTTGCCTAAACGTTAAGCTTTTTCTCATGCCGCGCTTTTTTGCGGATCATCCGGGTCGATGCCATAGTCTTTCAACTTACGGTAGAGAGTTGAGCGCCCGATGCCGAGCTTTCTCGCCACCTGACTCATCTGCCCGCGATAGAATTTAAGGGCGAATCGGATCAATTCTTCCTCTACATCCGCCAGTTTTCTTACGTCGCCCAAGGTGTTCGTGCTGACGATGACGTTGTCGGAAGCATCGGCAGAAGCAAGCGGAGGAGTTGCAGGCGATGCCTGCGAAACCCCGTAAGGGATCCGTTCGCTTCTTTCAGCCGCCAGAAGTTCAGCCGACGAGGCATGCGAATTATCCACAACCAAAGTCGGATGCTCGACGGCGAAATAACCCGGCAGCTGCGCGGCGATCTGCGGAAAATCCGTATCGAGCAATTCCGGTCCTTCGGACAGAACGACCGCGCGAAAGATCGCGTTTTCGAGCTGGCGGATATTGCCCGGCCAGTCATAGGCCGTCAGCAAGGCTAGAGCATCATTGCTGATACCAAGCGGGCGATCGAGCTTCTGCTCCAGTGCAAACCGGTCGGCAAAAGCGCGCGCCAGATGCGGGATGTCCTCCTTGCGGCGGCGCAGGGCCGGCATCGTAATCGGGAAGACATTGAGGCGATAGTAAAGATCCTCGCGGAATCGTCCTGCCTTGACCTCTTCGATCAGATCCTTGTTGGTGGCCGAGATCAGCCGGACATTGACCTTCTGCGCGACACGCGCGCCGACGGTCTCGATTTCGCCCTGCTGCACGGCGCGCAAAAGCTTGACCTGGACTTCCAGCGGCAGATCGCCGATTTCGTCGAGGAACAGCGTGCCGCCATCGGCTTCCATGAATTTGCCGACATGGCGTTCGGTCGCACCCGTGAATGCGCCCTTCTCGTGTCCGAAAAGGATGCTTTCGACGAGATTGTGCGGGATCGCACCACAATTGACGATCACGAACGGCTTGCCGGCACGATCGCTGGCGGCCTGGATGGCGCGAGCCACCAGTTCCTTGCCGACGCCCGATTCGCCTTCCAGCACCACCGGAATGCTCGATTGCGCCGCCCGATGGGCGAGATCGATCACGCGCATCATCGCCGGACTTGCCGAGACGATGTCGTCGAAGGAGATGCTGCTCGAGCGCGATTTGCGCCCGGCGCGGGCCTTCGCCTCGCGCTGGTCGAGCTTCAGGGCGTTGGCGATCGACGCAGCGATACGCTCCGGCGACACAGGCTTGACGACGAAATCGAAGGCGCCGGCGCGCATGGCCTGCACCACGGTATCGATTCCGCCCTGCCCGGTCTGCACGATGACGGGCAGGTCGATGCCCATATCGTTCAGAGCGCCCAGGAACTCGATGCCGTTCATTTCCGGCATCATGAGATCGAGCACGATCACATTAATCTGATCGTGGCCACGCTTCAGAAACTCCAGGCCGAGACGGCCATTTTCTGCCAAATGGGCAACGTGTCCGTGCCGCTCGATGGCATTCTTCAGCAGACGGCGTTGAATCGGATCATCCTCAACAACGAGAATCTGCGCGCCTCCCTTGGCGCTATTGTAAACGGTCATTGGTGCCTCACTTCATGCGAAACCTGACGCGGACATTCGCAGAAAGGCTTGAACATGAAGTTTTGCCAAACCATCGCATTTTAATCATTATGACGAATATAAAATCGCTTATGAATCAACGGCCGGCGCTGGAAAATCAGGCCTTGCGGTGGCCTTTCCAGCCCACTAGACACGAATGGATCGGACGATCCGAAAGATAAAAGCAGAGGAAATTTCGCCCATGAGCCCGACCTCGCTCCGCCACTCTCTTAACTTCTCCGCAAGCTCGGCCGCCGGCCAGGCGCTTGGCGAGCTGCCCGCCTGGAAGCTCAGCGATCTCTATCCGTCCGCGACCTCGCCGGAATTTCTTGGAGACATCGAAAGGGCCGGCAAGATGGCCATTGCCTTTGAGGAAAAGTGGAAAGGCAAGCTGACCGAAGCCGCCGCCAAAACGGGCGACGCCGGCATCGGCGCCGCCATCAAGGAGTATGAGGCGCTTGACGATATCATGGGCCGCCTCGGCTCCTATGCCGGGCTCACCTATTTCTCCAACACCATCGATCCGGCCAACGGCAAGCTCTATGGCGACGTCCAGGCAAAGCTGACGGACTACGCCGCGCACCTGCTGTTCTTTCCGCTGGAATTGAACCGCATCGACGACGCAGTCATGAATGCCTGCATGGCGAACGACGCCACCGCCGGTCACTACCGCCCGTGGATCGTCGATCTGCGCAAGGACAAGCCGCATCAGCTCGACGACAAGCTCGAACAATTGTTTCTCGAAAAGTCGATGACGAGCGCTGCCGCCCTCAACCGACTGTTCGACGAGACGATGGCAGAACTGCGCTTCGAGATCGACGGCGAGAAGCAGTCGTTGGAAGTGGCCTTGAACATGCTGCAGGAGCAGGACCCCGAAGTGCGTCGCAAGGCGGCCATGGCGCTTGCCGAAACCTTCAAGGCTAACCTGCGCACCTTCACGCTGATCACCAATACGCTCGCCAAGGATAAGGAAATTTCCGACCGCTGGCGCGGTTTCGAGGATATTGCCGATAGCAGGCATCTCGCTAACCGCGTCGAGCGCGAGGTCGTCGATGCCTTGGCAGCCGCCGTGCGCGACGCCTATCCGCGCCTGTCGCATCGTTATTACAAGATGAAAGCCAAATGGCTCGGCATGGAGCAGATGAACTTCTGGGACCGCAATGCGCCGCTGCCGGAAACGCCGAATGCGCTTATCCCCTGGACCGATGCGAAGGACACGGTTCTTTCCGCCTACGGCAATTTCGCGCCCGAAATGGCTGCGATCGCCAAGCGCTTCTTCGATGAGGAATGGATCGACGCGCCGGTGCGTCCGGGCAAGGCGCCTGGTGCGTTCGCGCATCCGACTGTGCCGTCGGCCCATCCCTATGTCCTCGTCAACTATATGGGCAAGCCGCGCGATGTCATGACGCTGGCGCATGAGCTCGGCCACGGCGTGCATCAGGTGCTGGCCGGCGGCCAGGGGGCGCTGATGTGCCAGACGCCGCTGACATTGGCGGAAACCGCATCCGTCTTCGGCGAGATGCTGACCTTCCGCGCGCTCCTCGACAAGACTACCGACAAGCGCGAACGCAAGGCCATGCTCGCCCAGAAGGTCGAGGACATGATCAACACAGTCGTGCGCCAGATCGCCTTCTACGAATTCGAGCGCAAGGTGCACACCGCCCGCAAGAATGGCGAACTGACATCGGACAATATCGGCGAACTGTGGCTCTCCGTGCAGGAAGAGAGCCTAGGCCCGGCGATCAAGATCTCCGAGGGCTATGAGACCTATTGGGCCTATATCCCTCATTTCATCCATTCGCCCTTCTACGTCTATGCCTATGCCTTCGGTGACTGCCTGGTGAATTCGCTCTATGCCGTCTACCGCAACGCCGAAAAGGGATTCCAGGACAAGTATTTCGAGCTGCTGAAGGCCGGCGGCACCAAGCATCATTCCGAACTTTTGAAGCCTTTCGGCCTCGACGCGACCGATCCGTCGTTCTGGAGCAAGGGCCTGTCGATGATCGAAGGGCTGATCGATGAGTTGGAAGCGTTAGATAAGAACTGAGCTGAAGAGAAGCAGGACAGGCACGTCTGCCATTGCTGCAGCTCTGTGCATAGCCCTCACCCTAGCCCTCTCCCCGCTTGCGGGGAGAGGGAACTGGTTCAGCACTCACCGCATCGTTCTTCGCAAACGACGGTGTAGCGACTGCGGTAACTCCCTCTCCCCGCATTGGCGGGGAGAGGGTTGGGGTGAGGGGCCGGGCACGGAAGTTGCGGCAATCACGGACGTGTCTGACAATCGAAATAACAAAGACCCGATAGACACCCGCACATGGCCGACGCCATACCCTACGTCCTCTTCAGGGACGACAGCACAGGACAGGTGTTGATCTTTGCCGAACCGGCAGAGATCATCGTCGCCCATACGCGCGCGCAATTTTTCGATGCGCTGGACCGGATGGAAGAGGCCAAGCGACAGGGAAAATGGCTGGCGGGCTACATCGCCTATGAGGCCGGCCATCTCTTCGAGGAAAAACTCGCATCCTTCGCCGAGGAGAATAGGGAAACGCCCCTGCTCTGCTTCGGCGTTTTCGACGGCCCAGCTGCGGCCGGCCACCCGCTCTGCCAACCGGCCCAGCGCGTGGAAAACCAGGAATTCCTGACAGAGCCGAAAGCGGCCTGGAATTTCGAGACCTATCAGGAGCGCTTCGACAGGCTGCATCAGCATTTGCGCCTTGGCGACTGCTATCAGGCAAACCTTACCATGCCGATCCATGCGCGATGGAACGGTGATCCCCGCGCCGCCTTCTGGTCGCTGATCGAACGGCAACCGGTGAAATACGGCGCACTCGTCGATCTCGGCGGTCCGATCATCCTCTCGCGCTCGCCGGAGCTTTTCTTCCGCACGGACGAAAATGGCTGGATCGAGACGCATCCGATGAAGGGCACAGCCAGGCGCGGCGCGAATGCTGCCGAGGACGAGCGCATTATCGCGGCCATGCTTGCCGACGAAAAGACGCAGGCGGAAAACCGTATGATCGTCGATCTCCTGCGCAACGATATCTCGCGCATCACCCAGGTCGGCACGCTTGACGTGCCGAAGCTCTTCGAGATCGAGACCTATCCGACGCTCCATCAGATGGTCAGCCATGTCCAGGCGAAGCTGCGTCCGGGCATATCGATCCGCGATATCCTTACCGCACTTTTTCCCTGCGGCTCGATCACCGGTGCGCCGAAAATGCGGGCGATGGAAATCCTGCATGAACTGGAAGACGGCCCGCGCGACGCCTATTGCGGCGCGATCGGCATGATCTCGCCTGGTGGAGCCATGCGCTTTTCGGTGGCGATCCGCACGATCACGCTTTTCGAAGACGGCAGCGCGGTGTTCAATGTCGGCGGGGGCATCGTCTTCGATTCGACGGCGGAAGCGGAATATGAAGAATGCCTCCTCAAGGCGCGCTTCGCCGTGGGGGATAGATGGATCGACCGGTAGAGAATTTTTCCCTCATCGAGACGCTGCGCTTCGAGCCGGAAACTGGTTTCGTGCGCCTGCGCCTGCATCTTGCGCGGCTGCAGCGTTCCGCCCGCCGTTTAGGCTTTGCAGCCCCGAAGAACGTGCTTGGAAAACTGGAACAGGCGGTCGCCGGCGCTGCCGCACCGTTGCGAGTGCGGCTGACGCTGGACCGCGAAGGGCAGACCGAAGTGACAACGGCACCATTTGTCCCGCTGCTGCTCGACACCGTCTGGCGCGTGCGCATCGCCACAACCCGGCTCGATTCCGCCGACAAGCTGCTGCGCGTCAAGACCACTCGCCGCGCTGTTTATGAAGCAGCGCGCGCGGAGTATCGGCCAGACGAGGCAGACGAAGTGCTGCTCCTCAATGAGAGGGATGAGGTTTGCGAGGGGACGATCACCTCGGTCTTCCTCGAAGACAGCGCGGACTTGCTCCGCACCCCGCCGATATCAGCCGGTCTGCTTGCCGGCGTCCTGCGCACCGAACTCATCTGCCAGCGCAAGGCTCGTGTCGGCCGCATCCGGCTCGACGACCTGAAAGATCGCCCCCTTTATGTCGGAAACTCCCTGCGCGGCCTGATCCGCGCACAACTCCTGTGGAATTGATTGCATGTTCATTCTCTCGCTCACCTACCTGAAGGGCAATGACGAAGCCGACAAGCACATGCAGCCGCATATGGCCTGGGTGCAGGAGGGCTATGCCAAGGGCTGGTTCCTCGCTTCCGGCCGCAAAGTGCCGCGCACAGGCGGCGTCATCTTCGCCCGTGGCGAGCGGACGGAACTTGAAGCCTATGTCGCGGCCGACCCCTTCACGATCCACGGTGTCGCCATTTACGAAGTCCAGGAAATCGCCTTCACCACCGTCATCGACGGGTTGGAAGGCCTGAAGGCCTAAGCGGCGGGAGGCGCTTGCCTGCCGCCCCATTCCGTTTATGTCAGCGAAAACCAACCTTGAGGGCAACAAACTCGTCGCATATGGCGTGTATGTTGCCCTCCACTTGACTTTGCCCGGCTAACCCTCAACAGCTCTTTATTGTGACATCAAATTATGATTAGAGCCGCTCACCTCGCGTTTTCGCGCAAACTCTGCCAGCGCTTTCGCGCAAACTCTGATTGAATTTCGTGAACCGAACGGCGTCCCGCCCTTCGAAGGAGAAAAGAATGACGAAACACAACTATCCGGTATATGCCGAAATTACCGGTCCGATCGTAATGATCGGCTTTGGCTCCATTGGCCGTGGCACCCTGCCCCTGATCGAGCGCCATTTCAAATTCGACAAGAGCCGGATGGTCGTCATTGACCCGCAGATGGATGCCGAGCACCTGGCGATCCTGGAAAAGCATGGCGTCCGCCATATCCAGGAATATGTCACCAAGGACAATTACAAGGACCTCCTGAAGCCGCTTCTCACAGAAGGCGGCGGTCAGGGCTTCTGCGTCAACCTCTCGGTCGATACCGGCTCGCTCGATCTGGTCAAGTTGTGCCGCAAGCTCGATGTGCTCTATATCGATACCGTCGTCGAGCCCTGGCTTGGCTTCTACTTCGACAGGGGCCTGAAGAACGCCGACCGCACCAACTATGCGCTGCGCGAAACCATGCGCAAGGAGAAGGAAAAGAACCCGGGCGGCGCGACGGCCGTTTCCACCTGCGGCGCCAATCCGGGCATGGTCTCCTGGTTCGTCAAGCAGGCGCTCGTCAATCTCGCCAAGGATATCGGCCTGAAGTTCGAAGAGCCGGATCAGCACGATCGCGAAGGCTGGGCAAAGCTGATGAAGAAGGTCGGCGTCAAGGGCGTTCACATCGCCGAGCGCGACACGCAGCGCACCAAGCATCCGAAGCCGCTCAACGTCTTCTGGAACACCTGGTCCGTAGAAGGCTTCATTTCCGAAGGTCTGCAGCCGGCCGAACTCGGCTGGGGCACCCACGAAGAATGGATGCCGAAGAACGCCAAGAAGCACAAGAAGGGCTGCAAGGCCGCCATCTATCTGGAGCAGCCGGGCGCCAATACCCGTGTGCGCACGTGGTGCCCGACCCCCGGCCCGCAATACGGCTTCCTCGTCACCCATAACGAGTCGATCTCGATCGCCGACTATTTCACCGTCCGCGACAAGGACGGCGAAGTCACTTTCCGCCCGACCTGCCATTACGCCTATCATCCGGCCAATGACGCCGTGCTCTCGCTGCACGAGATGTTCGGCAATGGCGGCACGCCGCAGCCGGTCCATCACGTTCTCGACGAGGACGAGCTGGAAGACGGCATCGACGAACTCGGCGTACTGCTTTACGGCCATGCCAAGAATGCCTACTGGTACGGCTCGCGCCTGTCTCTCGAAGAGACGCGCCGCATCGCTCCCTACCAGAACGCCACCGGTCTGCAGGTGACATCAGCCGTGCTCGCCGGCATGGTTTGGGCTTTGGAAAACCCGAAGGCCGGCATCGTGGAAGCAGACGAAATCGATTACAAGCGCTGCCTCGAAGTACAGCTGCCCTATCTCGGCCCGGTCGAAGGTCACTACACCGACTGGACCCCGCTCGACGGCCGTCCGGGCCTCTTCCCGGAAGACATCGACACCAAGGACCCCTGGCAGTTCCGGAACATTCTGGTTCGCTGAGGGTATAGTGGCAGCTTGATGCCAGACCCGAATGCCCGCACAAGTCGTGCGGGCATTTTTGTTACGCAAGCCAGATAAATCAAGCAGATCGCCTGGGGCATCTTGCTTTAGCCCGATGGCCGCGGCATCTTCCTTGCAACCGATACGCCTTTAGACCGCCTTCATTCGCGGGAGATATTTATGAAGATGAGAACCGTTCTTGCCCTCGTTGCCGCCGCCACGGCCCTCTCTGCCTGCGTCGATTTCGGCGGCTCCAGACCGCCGCCGATGGGGATGAACCCGGGTGGCTCCCAACCGCGCATGAATTCGGTGGAAGGAAGCTGGGCCGATTCGAACGGCCTGAATTCGACCTTCAACGGCGGCCGATTCGAAACGCATACCACTGATGGCACGAACCAGCAGATGGCCTCGGGAACCTATACGACCGATCCATCCGGCGTGATCCAGATCAACCTCTATTCGAACATCAAGCGCACATCATCGAAGGTGAATTGCTTCCTGGCCAATCCCAGCCAGCTCAATTGCACCTCCGAAACCGGTGGACACTTCTCGCTCAATCGGCAGGGCTGATAGAGACCCGATGGGCGGATAAGGCATCATGCGCGGCATGCTGATCCTTTATCTGGCACTTGTCGCGGCATTGCCCGTCGCCATTATGGCGACGGTCCTCCCTGTAAACAGCTATCGGGCTCAGGGCATCGACGCCCTTGATTGCGACGGCCCAGCGAGCGTCCTCCTCTTCGCCATACCGGCTTTGCTCGTCTACGGTGCCGGCGCTATCCTGCTTTACCGGAGGCGGAATCGGCGCCTGCATCTTGTCGCCTTCCTCTGTTGTGCGCTCGTCTTCTGCGCTGCCGGCTGGAATGCCGCTGCGGCGCTGCGCGAATCCTATGGTGCAGCCTCCGTCGAAGCCTGCGCCTGATCCGGCGGGCCATTTCGCTTCTTTGTAAAATCCGAATGAAGGCAACAGCTTTTACTTGCGCTCGCTCCGCCGGGATGGAAACATCGGCATGGGGGACCGCCTCGGGCATTGGCGGGCCGGATTGCAATGACCAACAGGAGAGACAGATGAAGCAGCCCTTCGGAGTGGGTCTTTTGGCCGCCACGCTGCTGGCGCTGAGCACCAGCGCCGCCTTCGCGGACTATCAGCTCAATATCCTGCACTTCAACGATTTCCATTCGCGCGTGGAGTCGATCAACAAGTTCGACGCGACGTGCTCCGCAGAAGAAGAAGCCAAGAATGAGTGCTTCGGCGGCGCAGCCCGGCTGAAGACCATCATCGACCAGCGCCGCGCCGCGCTTGCCGGCCAGAACGTCCTCGTCCTCGATGCCGGCGACAACTTCCAGGGCTCGCTGTTCTACACGACCTACAAGGGCGCTGCCGAAGTCGAATTCCTCAATGACATGAAGATCGATGCCATGACGGTCGGCAATCATGAGTTCGACGATGGCGAAGGCCCGCTTGCCGCTTTTCTCGACAAGGCGCAGTTCCCCGTCGTGACGGCCAATCTGGTGGTCGACGACCAGTCGAAGCTCGGCGAACGCATCAAGAAGTCCATCGTGCTCGATATCGGCGGCCAGAAGATCGGCATCGTTGGTGCGGTGACGACCGAAACACCGGAACTTGCCTCTCCCGGCCCGCATGTGAAGATCACCGACGATGCCGCCGCCATCAGCGCCGAAGTCGATGCCCTGAAATCGCAAGGCGTCAACAAGATCATCGCGCTCACTCATGTCGGCTATCCGCGCGATGTCGAGAAGATCGCCAAGATCGCCGGCGTCAGCGTCGTCGTCGGCGGCCACTCGCATACGCTCCTGTCGAATACCGATCCGAAGGCAGCAGGCCCCTATCCGACGATGGTCGACAATCCGGCCGGCTATAAGGTGCCTGTCGTACAGGCCGCATCCTACAGCAAATATCTCGGCGACATCGTCGTCACCTTCGACGACAATGGCGCCGTCAAGGACGCCAAAGGCGATCCGATCCTGCTCGATTCCTCCATCAAGCCCGATCCAACGATCCTTGCACGCGTGCAGGAGATGGCAAAACCGATCCAGGAACTGCGCAAGAAGATCATCGGCAATTCGCAGGAGCCGATCGAAGGCGCGCGTGAAGTCTGCCGCGTTCGGGAATGCTCGATGGGCAATCTCGTCGCCGATGCGATGCTCGACCGCACCAAGGCGCAAGGGATCTCCATTGCCATCCAGAACGGCGGTGGCTTGCGCGCCTCGATCGGCGCCGGCGACGTCAGCATGGGCGACGTGCTGACCGTACTGCCTTTCCAGAACACGGTTGCGACCTTCCAGCTCACGGGAGCCGACGTGAAAGCGGCGCTCGAAAACGGCCTCAGCCAGATCGACGACGGCGCGGGCCGCTTCCCGCAGGTTGCCGGCCTCAAATACAGCTTTGACAAGTCCAAGCCCGCAGGCAGCCGCCTGGTGTCCGTCGACGTTCAGGAAGGCACGGAATTCAAGCCGATCGACCCCGAAAAGACCTATGGCGTCGTCAGCAACAACTACATGCGCGCCGGCGGCGACGGCTATACGGTCTTCGCCAAGAATGGCAAGAATGCTTATGACTTCGGCCCCAACCTGGAATCGGTGGTCGCCGATTATCTTGGCGCGCACAATCCCTACAAGCCCTACACGGACGGCCGCATAACACAGATAGCCGCGGCAGCGTCGGCTGCGCAGCCGGAACCCGCAAAGCCCGCCGATACCACGCAGACAGCACCGGAGCAGAAGCCGGCAGCGGCCGCCACAGGTGGCGGCGGCACCTCATCCACGACCACCCCTCCGGCCTCCTCACCTCCCACGGTGACAACGCCAAGCACCACCATGCCGGCAAACCCGAGTGCGACACCGTCCGCTCCGCCAAAATCGGATCCGGCAGCCTCGACACCCGCCACCTCAGCTCCAGCGGCGGAAACCCCGGCGGCCTCCGCACCCACGGCCACAGCTCCAGCAACGGCAGCGCCGGAAGCCAAGGGCAACGAACCGCCAAAGACACCGACAACCCACGTCGTCGTCGCCGGCGACACGCTCTGGGATCTCGCCAAGACCTATTATGGCAGCGCCAGCCAGTGGCACAAACTCGTGGCCGCCAATCGCAACATCAAGCCGCACCACCTGTCGGTCGGTGAAAAGTTGAAAATTCCCGCCAAGTAAGACGATTTGTCTCGCTTACTCCAGCCGGTCCGGGCTTTCCCGGGCCGGCTTTTATTCTTATGTGGAGTGCTTCGTATCTTGAGAGGAATTCAATCGATGACAGCAGACCCGACCACGCTTTCACCCGGTCACCCCAGCGTGAAATACGGCAAGGTCGGCGTGCTGCTCATCAATCTTGGCACCCCCGACGGCACAGACTATTCCTCGATGCGCCGCTACCTGCGCGAATTCCTGACCGACCGCCGCGTCATCGAATGGTCGCGCTGGAAATGGTACCCGATCCTATTCGGCATCGTGCTCAACACCCGGCCGCAGAAGGTCGGCAAGGCCTATGAGACGATCTGGAACAAAGACAAGAACGAGAGCTATCTGCGCACCTATACCCGCAACCAGTCAGACCTGATGGCCGAGCGACTACGCGACCTGCCCAACGTCAAGGTCGATTGGGCCATGCGCTATGGTCAGCCTTCGATCGCCGATCGCATCCAGGCATTGAAGGATGATGGCTGCGAGCGCATCGTGCTCTTCCCACTCTATCCACAATATGCGGCGGCAACGACGGCAACCGTCAATGACAAGGCCTTCGAGAAGCTCCAAAAGATGCGCTGGCAGCCGGCAATCCGCACCGTCCCGCAATATCACGACGACGAGACCTATATCGAGGCGCTCGCCAATTCGATCACCCGGCACCTCTCGACACTGGACTGGCAGCCCGAAAAGATCATCGCATCCTTCCACGGCATACCCATGTCCTACTTCAAGCTCGGCGATCCCTATTACTGTTTCTGTCAGAAGACCGGCAGGCTGCTGCGCGAGAGGCTCGGCCTATCCGAAGATCAGTTCATGGTTACGTTCCAGTCCCGCTTCGGTCCTGAGGAATGGCTGCAGCCCTATACGGACAAGACTGTGGAAGAGCTTGCAAAAAACGGCACCAAGCGGATCGCCGTCCTCAATCCGGGTTTCGTCTCCGACTGCCTGGAGACGCTGGAAGAGATCGCCGAGCAGGCGGCTGAATCCTTCCACCACAATGGTGGCGAGAAATTCACCCACATTCCCTGTCTCAACGACAGCGAAGACGGCATGAACGTGCTGGAGAAGGTGGTGCGGCGGGAGCTGCTCGGTTGGGCATGACGAGATCGCCGGGATTGATCCCGGCGACGCAATCCTACTGGAGCTGCGGCTTTCTGAGGAAGCTGCCGCGGTCGGCGGATTTGACGCGCAGCCAGGCCTCACGGCCGTCGCGCAGTACGCGCATGGGGATCTCGGATCCAGCCGGGCCGCTCTCCCAGACCTTGCGATAGAAATCGGCGAGTCCATCGACCTCGCCATCGCGGATTTCGGAAATGACGTCGCCGCGACGCAAGCCAGCCTTGGCTGCCGGGCCGCCCTCGGTAACGCTCATGACGACGACTTCGCCATTGCTTTCGGCCGAGAAGGCCCCGAGCCAGGGCCGTGGCGGCTTGTTGACCCGACCGCGTTTGACCAGATCGTCCAGGATCGGCATAAGCAGGTTGATCGGCACGATCATGTTGATATCGGCGCTGTCGCCCTTTTCCGTCGCCATCTGCAAATGCAGCGAGCCGATGCCGAGAAGCTTGCCGTCCTCGTCGACAACGGCCGCGCCGCCCCAGGAGGGATGGGCGGGTGCCGTGAAGATCGCCTCGTCGAGCAGATATTCCCAATAACCGGCGAATTCCTGCTTGGCGACGATCTTCGCCTCGACGAACTGGCCGATCCCATCGGCGACGACGACTTCATCGCCGATCTCTGCCTTGTCGGTATCGCCGAATTCCAGTGCGGGCACATCGAGAGGCCCGAGCGCCTGCACGAGACCGAATCCGGTTTCCTGATCGTAAGCGAGCGCATGGCCGGGAACGACCCGGCCGCTATTGGTCGTGAGCCAGACCTCTTCCGCTTCGGTAATCAGATAGCCGATCGTCAGCACCAGACCGTTACCGCGGATGACAACACCACTGCCTTCCCTGCGGATGCCGAGCGTTGCCGCAGTAAAGGCGTCTTCCGGAATTGAGGCGTGCACGGCCACAACCGACCGCAAGGTCCTATCTAAGTTCATAGCTTCACCCTGATGATGCGCGATGGCTTGGCCCGAAAAGGCTGCGAGGCAGCGGAGCCGGAAATTCCATATAAGGTATGAATATCAATCGCCGGGCGCAAGACCCGTGCGACGATTGCTTGAGCGATGCCGCAGCAAAAGGCCCGAGACCATCCCCATTCCTCACTTGCCGAGAACATGCTAACCCACCACATCTGATTGAGCTGCCGTCTCATGAGCTCGCCCGAGTGGGGGACGCCGAACCGCAGCGGTTTAAGCGACGCGAGCCTGTTGAGGCGGCGCGTCCATGGAGGAGTTCGATGGTAGTGGGTGGTTTCAGCATCGTTGTGATTGCCTTGGTGGTCTTTGTCATTCTGGTGCTATTTGCAGGCATCAAGACCGTACCTCAGGGCTATCGGTATACAGTTCAGCGCTTCGGTCGCTATATCCGGACGCTGGAACCGGGGCTCAACCTGATCGTGCCCTTCATCGAAACGATCGGCATGCGGATGAACGTGATGGAGCAGGTGTTGGCCGTTCCAACCCAGGAGGTCATCACCAAGGACAATGCCAGTATCTCCGCCGATGCAGTCGCTTTCTTCCAGGTGCTGAATGCGGCGCAGGCCGCCTATCAGATCACCAATCTCGAAAGCGCGATCCTCAACCTCACCAAGACCAATATCCGCTCCGTCATGGGCTCTATGGATCTGGACGAGCTCTTGTCCAATCGCGATGCCATCAACGAACGGTTGTTGCGCGTGGTCGATGAGGCGGTAGAGCCCTGGGGCATCAAGGTGACACGCGTCGAAATCAAGGACATTCAACCGCCGAAAGACCTGGTTGACGCCATGGGCCGGCAGATGAAGGCCGAACGCGAAAAGCGCGCTCAGGTCCTGGAGGCGGAAGGTCTGCGCAACGCGCAAATTCTCCGCGCCGAGGGCGCGAAGCAGGCGGCCGTCCTACAAGCCGAAGGTCAGCGCGAAGCAGCATTTCGCAATGCCGAGGCGCGCGAGCGCCTGGCCGAGGCCGAAGCCAAGGCGACCCGCGTGGTATCCGAAGCGATTGCCGAGGGTAATGTGCAGGCGATCAACTACTTCGTTGCCCAGAAATACACCGAAGCCCTGACCGCGATCGGCTCCGCCAGCAATTCGAAAATTGTCCTCATGCCGGTGGAGGCGAGCTCCATCATCGGCTCGCTCGGCGGTATCGGCGCCATCGCCCGCGAAGTCTTCGGCGACAATGGCGACGGCAACGGCGTACCGCAACCGTCCCGTCCGCGCTCTGGTCCTGCGCGCACGACCCCCTCGATCAATCCGCTGCCGCCGAAGGAGACCTGACATGTTCGACAATCTCATCGTCGAACTCGGCCCCTGGAGCTGGTGGCTCGCCGGCCTGGCGCTGCTCGCCGCCGAACTCGTCCTGCCCGGCTTCTTCCTGGTATGGATCGGGCTCGCCGCGATCATCGTCGGCGCCTTGTCGCTTCTGTTTTGGGAAAGCAGCTTCTGGGTCTGGCAGGTTCAAGGGCTGGTCTTCGCCGCCACGGCGGTGATCGTCACTCTCATCGGCCGCCGCTATCTCTATAACAACAACCAGGTGACCGACGAACCATTCCTGAACCAGCGCGGAGCCAGCCTGGTCGGGCGCACGGCAACCCTCGAGCAACCGATCGCCGAAGGCCGCGGGCGCATTCGCTTGAACGATACCTATTGGACCGTCAGCGGACCGGACCTGCCTGTCGGCACCCGCGTCAAGGTGGTCGCCAGCAACGGCCGCGAGCTCACGGTCGAACCGGTCTGATCAGGCGACGCCGATCCGCAGCAGATCGTGGAAGTGTACGACGCCGATCGGCCGGCGTGCATCGTCTACGACGATCAGAGCCGAGATATTGTGGCGATTGAGCACGGCCATGGCGCTCGTCGCCAGCGTCGTTTCCTTGACCGTCTTCGGATTGCGGGTCATCACCTCGTCCACCCGCATCTCGGCGAGGCTCGTGCCGAGATTGCGGGCGATATCGCCATCGGTGACGATGCCGCAGAGGCAACCGTCATCATCGACCACGCCGACGCAGCCGAACCGCATCTTCGATAGCGTCATCGCCGCTTCCGGCATGCCGGTTCCAAGCTTGACGAGCGGCACACTGTCGCCTTTATGCATAATGTCAGCCACATGCGAGAGGCTGGCACCGAGCTTGCCGCCCGGGTGGAAGGTACGGAAATCTTCGGCCGTAAAACCGCGCGCCTCCAGCAAGGCGACAGTCAGCGCATCGCCGATGGCAAGCTGCAGCAGCGTCGATGTCGTCGGCGCCAGCCCATGCGGGCAGGCCTCCTGCTCCTTGGGCAGCAGCAGCACCACATCCGATTCGCGCGCAAGTGTAGAAGTCTCGCCGGCAGTGATCGCAATCATGGGGATCGAGAAACGGCGTGAGTAGCTGATGATGCCACGCAGCTCGGCGCTCTCGCCGCCCCACGATATGGCGATGATGACATCATGCTGCGTGATCATGCCGAGATCGCCGTGATTGGCTTCGACCGGGTGCACGAAGAATGCCGGCGTACCCGTGGACGCCAGGCTTGCGGCGAGCTTGTTGCCGATATGGCCGCTCTTGCCGACGCCGGTGATCACCACACGGCCGGAAATATCGCCTATGATTTCCACCGCGCGGCTGAAAGGCTCGGCCAGACCGTTGGTCAGTGCGCGTTCCAGCGCTTCCATGCCCCGTCTCTCGGTCTCGATCGTTCGCATCGCGGATTCGATCGCACCATTCTCGATGAGTCTTACAGCTCTCTTGTTCATGAGCGAGGCCTAACGCTTTTCGACAAATCTGTCCACCAAAGATCGACTTATGGCGATGCGACAGCCTGCAACGTCTTCCCGACAAATATTATCGAACCCATTCTTGTTGCCATCGCTTGGCAACCAACCGTTAACCATGCGCCTTTACACTTGGGTAAGAATTTAGGTCATTTCCAGCAGGGTCAGATATAAACAACATGGGCATCGGCAAGGACAAGGCGGGTCATGGTGCCCTCCGGCTGACGGCATGGGCAAGTTCCGCCCTGCTCGGCTGGGGTATCGCATTTGCCCTTCCACTGCCGATCCATGCGCAATCATTGCCGCCAGATCAGAACCTCGACGATACCTTGCCTGCCCCGACATCGGCTTCCTCGACGGATCCGAGCGCCGCACCCACCGCCGACAGCCAGGCAACCGCACCGGCAAACCAGACATCGACCTCCAGCGACGCGCCATTGAACGCGCCGCTGCGCCTCACCGGTATCGACCCCACGACCACCGGCTCGACGCTGGATAACGACCTGCGCCGCGTGAACCAGCGGGAATCTGCCGTCGACGGTCTGAAGGCTCGCCAATATCCGGATCGCGCAGACGTCCAGGGTATACCGCTCGGCACCTTTACCCTGCGCCCCTCGATCAATCAGTCGGTCAATATCGAGCGGGATCGCACCGGCGACGTCAAGAACAACCGCACTTTCCTGCAGACCGACCTGCGCAGCACCCTGACATCGGATTGGGATCGCCACGCGCTGACCATCACCGGCGAAGGCGTCTGGCAGAGGAACGTCGGCGGCACGGGCGAAGAGAAACCGACAGTCAATCTTAATGCCGACCTGCGCCTGGATCTTCCCGCCGACACGACGGCACATGTCACCGCCGGCTATCAATTCTACCGCGAAGACACGAGCGATCCGAATGCGATCGCCGGCGCCTCGAAACAGTCCGCTGTCAACCAGTATTCCGCTGGCCTCTCACTGGAGCGCGATTTCGGCCTGCTGCGCGGCACGACGGCCGTGGCGCTGACACGCAGCGTCTATTCCAACGCCGTGCTTTCGGATGGGACGACGGTTACCCTCAGCGACCGTAACCAGACGGCCGGAAGCTGGCGCGGCCGCATCGGTTACGAGCTGTCACCCGCCATCATTCCCTTCATGGAAGTGGATCTCGGGCGCGCCGTCTACGACCAGACGCGCGACAGCAACGGTTATGCCCGCTCGAACCAGAGCTATGGCGGCAAGGGCGGGGTCGAAGTCGATCTCGGTGAAAAATTCAAGGGCGAGCTGGGCTTCGGCTACCAGCACACGGAGTTCGACGATTCGCGCCTGAGTTCGGTCGACTCGCCGACGATCGACGGCAGCCTCGCCTGGTCGCCACAGCGCGGCACCGATATCAGTGTCGGCCTTTCGACAACGGTCCAGCCTTCAACCACGGCCGGTCTCAGCGGCTACACCGCTTACCAACTGACCAGCACCGTGGCCCATCAGCTGCGCGACGATCTCACCGCCAAGCTGACGGGCGGAACGATCTGGCGCGACTACCCCTCCAATGGCAGCGCCGCCGATGAAACCGAATATGACGCCGCCTTCGGCCTGACCTGGGGAATCAACCGTTACCTCGATCTCACCGGCAATGTCGGCTACCAGCTGACGACCAGGGACGTTGGCGACAGCACCCGTCAGCTTCAGGCCGGCATCGGTTTGACCGCGAAGCGTTGATAACCCGCACGTCGCTTTGAATAATTCTTTCGTTCAAACGAATTGAGGCCCGGCATATGCCAGGCCTCACCATATTGTCCGAAAGTTAGAGCGCCTAAGGCGCGTCGCGATCTTTCAGATTCGCGTCCCACGCTTTAGGTTTGATTTTGCGCATGTCATTGTCGCAAAACCGCTGCACACTTTTGCGCGACATGCTCTATTTCAGGGCCGCGATCAGCGCCTTGAACTCATCCTCGATAGTCGGGCGGATGTCGTCACGCGCCAAGGCAAAGGCGACGTTTGCGAGGATGAAGCCGTCCTTCGCACCGCAGTCGAACGTCTGGCCGCGGAAGTGGTAGCCGGCGAAATCCTGCGTCTTGGCAAGCTTCAGCATGCCGTCCGTCAGCTGGATCTCGTTGCCGGCGCCGCGCTCCTGGCTTTCCAGAATATGGAAAATTTCCGGCTGCAGGATGTAGCGGCCGTTGATGAAGAAGTTGGAAGGAGCCGTACCCTTGGCCGGCTTTTCAACCATTTCCGTGATGCGGAAGCCGCTGCCAATCGTCTCGCCGACGCCGACGATGCCGTATTTATGAGCCTGATCGGGCGCGCATTCCTCGACTGCGATGACATTGCCGCCGCTCTGCTCGTAAAGCTCGATCATGCCCTTCATGCAGCCCTTTTCGGCGCGCATGACCATGTCGGGCAGCAGCAGCGCAAAGGGTTCGTCGCCGACGATCTCGCGGGCGCACCAAACGGCATGGCCGAGGCCGAGCGGCTCCTGCTGGCGCGTGAAGCTTGCCGTACCGGCCTTCGGCAGCAGGCCGCTCAGCAGCGACAGTTCGGCATTCTTGTTACGCTGGCGCAGCGTCTGCTCGAGCTCAAACTGAATATCGAAATAATCTTCGATGACGTGCTTGCTGCGGCCGGTGACGAATACGAAATGCTCGATGCCGGCTTCCATCGCCTCGTCAACGACATACTGGATCACCGGCTTATCAACGACGGTCAGCATTTCCTTCGGCACCGCCTTGGTCGCCGGCAAGAACCGCGTCCCTAGTCCGGCGACCGGAAATACTGCCTTACGAACCTTCTTATGCTGTCCCACGCATACCTCCTGGGCATTAAATCAGTTGGCACAAAGCCATTCTAAAGGTCAGTAGATTAGATTTGCTACCGTTTTGCAAATAATGACTGACGCAAGCTTCCATGGTAAAGAATTTGTTGACTTCGTTCGTTTAGCGTCACGCATGGGCCGATGCCACACGCATCGCCGCACCGAAATCCAACGATTGATGGACAAGGCTGTAGATGACCGTAAACCGCAAACACTCCCTTCGTGGTCTCGCTCTGGCGCTCGCGCTCGGCGCCTTTGCGGGATTCCTTCCCGTTAACGCCAGCGCTGACCCTGGGTTCCAGAAATGGATCGCGGGCTTCTACGCTACCGCCGCAAAGAGCGGCATCACGCAATCGACCTATCGCAATGCATTTGCCGGCGTAACCGACCCGGACCCCACGGTGCTTGAAAAGGCGCAGTACCAGCCGGAGTTCAAGTCCCAAATCTGGGATTACCTCGACTCCCGTGTCAATCCCTATACGGTCGATATTGGCCGCAAGATGGCGGTTAAGTACGGATCCACACTGCGCACGCTCGAACAGCATTTCGGCGTCGATCGCAATATCATACTGGCCATCTGGTCGATGGAGTCGAATTACGGCGAGGTTCTCGCCAAGAACGATCGGCTGCATTATGTGCCCCGCGCGCTGGCGACCCTTGCCTATGCCGATCCGAAGCGCGCGAATTATGCCAAGAAACAGCTTATCGCCGCCCTGAAAATCCTGCAGAAGGGCGACATCTCGCGCAAGGACCTGAACGGATCCTGGGCCGGCGCTATGGGCCATACGCAGTTCATCCCGACAAGCTACCTGCTCTATGCAGTCGATGCCGATGGCAGCGGCCATGCCGATATCTGGAATTCCGTTCCGGACGCCCTGGCGACGACGGCCAATCTTCTCGCCAAGAACGGTTGGGATACCGGCCGGACCTGGGGTTACGAGGTGGTCGTACCACCCGGCGGCAATGCCCAGGCCGGCAAGACGCACACGATCGCACAATGGGCGGCTCTCGGCTTCGTGCGTCCCAACGGCAAGGGTTTCCGCAGCACCTCCGACCGCGCGCAGCTGAAGATGCCCGGCGGATCGAGCGGCCCCGGCTTCCTGATGACTGGAAACTTCTTCACCATCAAGCGCTACAATGCCTCCGACAGCTACGCCTTGGCAGTCGGCCTGCTCGCGGATCAGATTGCCGGCTATGGCGGCATGCAGCAATCCTGGCCCCGTCCGAGCGGCACGCTCGACGTCAAGCAGAAATTCGAGCTGCAGACGCGTCTGAAAGAACTCGGCTATTATGACGGCGTGGTCGACGGCAATTTCGGCTCGGGCTCGAAGGCCGCCATATCAGCCGTCCAGCAGCGCATGGGCATGGATGCGGACGGTGAGCCGTCAATGAACCTGCTGAAAGCATTGCGTAAGTAGGCCGCCTCGAGCGAATCCGGGACCGCCGGACGATGAAATCGTCCTTGTGCGACCCGGACTCGTCAGCGGAAAAGAAGCGATGATGAAACACCCTACGCGCGCGACCAAGGCAACTCTAAGGATTGTTCTGACGGCATTCCTCGCCGCCGTCATCGCGCTTGGCTGCCTGCCGAACATGGCCGAAGCGCAGGAGCGGCCGCGGCGGAACCTGTTCGACATGCTGTTCGGCACCCGCGAGCCCGATTATCCGGACCAGCCAATGGAGCAGCCGCCGCCACGGCGCAAGGTGCAGCCGAAAAAGCGTCCGACCCCGCCGCCGCGCCAGCCGGTCGCGCAGCCGGAAACGCCGCCGCCCGCCGAAAAGCTTTCTGACGCCAAAACCATCCTCGTCGTTGGCGATTTTCTGGCGAGCGGCCTGGCCACCGGGCTGGAAGATGCCTTCTCTACCTCCCCCGGCGTCGTCGTCCAGTCCCGCGGCAACGTCGCCTCCGGTCTCGTGCGGCAGGATTATTACAATTGGCCGCAGCAATTGCCCGGGATGATCGACCAGCTGAAACCGGCCATGGTCGTCGTCATGATCGGTGCCAACGACCGCCAGCAGATGATCGGCGACGGGCTGAACGAAAAATACGGAACCGACCCGTGGTTCCTCGCCTATGAAGAACGCGTGCAGCAATTCGCCAAACTGGTAACGAGCCGCCATATTCCGCTGCTCTGGGTTGGCCTACCTTCTTTCGGCTCAGATCAGTTGACCGCCAGCGCGGTCAAGCTCAACCAGATCTACCAAAGCCAGACCACCAGCGTCGGCGGCGAGTTCATCGACATATGGGATGGATTTACCGACCAGAATGGCGAATTCATCGTGACCGGTTCCGATATCAACGGTCAGCAGGTTCGACTGAGAACGGCCGACGGCGTCAATCTGACGGCAGCCGGCAAGCGCAAGGTCGCCTTCTATCTGGAGAAATCCGCACGCCGGATCCTGGGTGATCAGGCAAGCCCCGACATCACGCGCCTGGACACCAGCAATCCGCTGCCGGCGCAACAGGCCAATCTTCCGGGCGCGGAGCCGGAAAAGATCACCCGCACCCAGCCGATGAGCCTCTCCGATCCCGATCTCGACGGCGGCTCGCAGCTTCTCGGCAACAGCCCTGCCCCCGCCATAACCACTTCATCACCCCGCGATCTTCTGGTCGAGAAGGGCCTTATGGACCCGGCGCCAGTCGGCCGCGTGGACGACTACAGATTGCCTGGATCGGTCGCGCGGTAAGCGGCGCGGATGCGGTTTGACAACGCCGCGCCTCGCCAATAGAAGAATTGCATGAGCACCAAAAGCGCAGATCAGATCGATCGTTACCGCACCTGCCTGCAGGCGGCGGTTTTGCGCGCTTTCTCCGGCCGAGGTCTCCGCGTCCAGTCGTGACGGCCGGAGGCGTTGATGCGTCCGGCGGCTGCTGGACGTAAAGCCCTCAACCTCTAGACATCAACGTTGCCCATGGAGAATGGCACGTGCTCAATATCTATAACGTCAATTCGCTCGTTCACTGGGAAGAGCGGGACATTAAATTGCGCGACGCT